>NZ_MAEY01000010.1:0-104564 GCF_002013745.1 Mycobacterium sp. D16Q16 | reverse complement strand
GGCATTCCTCTCGGGGATCTTGAAGCTTGAACTCTGCCCATGCAGAGTGCGCAGCGGATGTTTCCGAGAGGGCTCGCGTGTGTTTCGCGTCTGTTACCGGTTGTTCCCTATCCGAGCAGGGCGTCGACGAAGGCTGGCGGCTCGAACGGGGCAAGATCGTCGGGCCCCTCCCCGAGGCCAACAAGCTTCACCGGCACGCCGAGTTCACGCTGCACGTGAAAAACGATGCCGCCCTTGGCTGTTCCGTCAAGTTTGGTGAGCACCACACCGGTGATGTCCACCACGTCAGCGAACACGCGTGCCTGCGCCAAACCGTTCTGCCCAATGGTGGAGTCGAGAACCAGCAGCACCTCGTCCACCTCGGCCCGGCGCTCCACGACACGTTTGATCTTGCCGAGCTCATCCATGAGACCGGTCTTGGTGTGCAGTCGTCCGGCGGTGTCGACCACGACGACATCCGCGCCGTCCCGGATCCCAGCGTCGACGGCATCGAACGCGACCGACGCGGGATCGGCGCCCTCGGCACCGCGCACCACCTGGGCACCCACACGCTGCCCCCAGGCCTGCAGCTGATCGGCCGCAGCGGCACGGAAGGTGTCGGCGGCCCCGAGCACGACCCGGCGGCCGTCGGCGACCAGCACGCGGGCCAACTTGCCGACGGTGGTGGTCTTACCCGTGCCGTTCACCCCGACGATGAGCAGCACCGAAGGCTTGTCGTTGTGTGGCAGCGCCTTGATCGACCGGTCAAGGTCTGGCCGCAACTCGTCGATGAGCACCTCGCGCAGCAGTGCCCGTGCCTGCGACTCGGTGCGCACGCTGCGTGCCGCCATCTCGCTGCGCAGCCTGTCCACGATCGAGGTGGTGACTGCGGTGCCGAGGTCGGCGATCAGCAGGGTGTCCTCGACCTCTTCCCACGATTCCTCGTCGAGGTCTCCGGCACCCAGCAGCCCAAGCAGGCCCCTGCCCACAGCGTTCTGCGAGCTGGCCAGCCGTCCCCGCAACCGATCGAGTCGTCCCGCCACCGGTGCGATCTCATCGAGTACCGCCGCGGGCTCCGGTTCTGGCTCAGGCGCGGGTTCGGGTTCGGGTTCGGGCTCAGTGACCGGTTCCGGTTCGGATGCCGCGACCGGTTCGGGCTCGGGTTCCGGAGCTGGCTCCGGTAGCTCGACATTGGAAATAGTGCGCCGGGGTGCGTCCCGCGGAACTTCGGCATCATCGCCCACGCTGGGCACGGGGGTCGCTTGCGCACCGCCCTCGCTGAAGGTGATGGTGGAGCCGGCGGTGTACCCGCCGGAACGGTCGGTCGGTGTGGCGCCCTCGGTGATCCCGGTGTTTTTGTCGGAACGTGTCAGGCTGATACGACGGGAGCGGTAACGCACCAGTCCGAAGACCAATGCAGCAAAAACCACGACGGCGACGATCGCTATGGCGATCCACACTTCAAGAGGCACCAGGGCATTGTTACAGGAACGCAAGAAGCGCCACATTGACGCCTGCCTGAGCGATCCAGTGCAGTACGTCACCCGAACCACCGGCCTGGAACGACTCGACCTGCCGTATATGGCGTTGCCGAACTCCAATCTCGCCCGGGTTGACCTGTCCACCGAGTTCCTGGGCAAGCGATTGGCCGCGCCGGTCCTCATCGGCGCGATGACGGGCGGCGCGAAGCTTTCGGCCACCATCAATCGCAACCTTGCGGCCGCCGCCCAGGAGCTCGGCATCGGCATGATGCTCGGTTCTCAACGGGTGATGTTGGTAGATCCCGAGAGCGCCGGCACCTTCGCGGTGCGCGACGTGGCACCCGACATCTTGCTCATTGGAAACATCGGGCTCGCGCAGCTCGGCAACATCGCCGCTGCCGCGCAGCTCACTGACCTGGTGCGGCGGGTCGGAGCGAACGCGCTGGCGGTGCACACCAATCCGCTGCAAGAAGCCGTGCAGCCCGACGGCGATACCGATTTCACCGGTCAGGTGTACCGGCTCGCAGAGCTGACTCACGCGGTCGATTTCCCCGTGCTGCTCAAGGAGGTCGGTCACGGAATCAGCGGGGCCGCCGCGCGCCGCCTCGGTGGATGCCGACTCGCGGCCATCGATGTCGCGGGTGCTGGCGGCACATCCTGGGCCCGGGTCGAGCAGTTCGTTCGGTTCGGCGCCATTACCTCGCCCGAGCTCGCCGAATGGGGCATCCCGACGGCTGAGGCCCTCGTCGAGGTGCATGCCGAGCTGCCGCATCTGCCCCTGATTGGCTCGGGCGGAATCCGCACCGGCATGGATGCCGCCAAGGCAATCGCGCTGGGAGCGAGCGTCGTGTCCGTCGCGCTCCCACTCCTGGCACCAGCGGTGCAATCGCCGCAGGCCGTAATCGCCTGGCTCGAACACTTCCTCGACGAGCTGCGCATCGCCATGCACTGCGCCGACGTCAACACGATCGCGGATCTGAGTCGAATTTCACTGCGTCCCCGTCCAAGCCTCCGCTAAACGCAAGACACCCGTCATACACTGCGGGAGTCACATCTCGTCCCAGGAGGTTCTTGGCATGAATATCCAATTCGGGGGACGTAACAAGTTTCGGGCCCAGAAAGTTCGAGCCCAGAGGGCTCGGACACTGACGAGGACCTTTACGGTCGCCGTCGCAGTGTTGTTGATATCGACCGGCATCGTCCGGGCGCCAACGGCGCGCGCCGATTCCCTCCTCGATTTCACCGGTACCACCGTCTCGGGGGCACCCTTTAACGGGGCCAGCCTCAAAGGCAAGCCGGTCGTGCTGTGGTTCTGGGCTGCGTATTGCCCGTTCTGCAATGGCGAGGGACCGCATGTGAGTGCGGTATCGGCGGCTAACCCCCGCGTCACCTTCGTCGGCATCTCCGGCCGCGGTTCCGTCGGAGATATGGAGGGATTCATCTCGCGCTACAACCTCCACTTCACCAATCTCAATGACGCCGACGGTTCGTTGTGGCGGCAGTTCGGAGTGCCCTGGCAGCCGGCGTACTTGTTCATCAATTCCAACGGCACCTCGGACTTTGTGAACAACCCGACGTCATCGATGTCCGAGCAGGAGCTCAGCGACCGGGTGAAGGCACTCACCTGACATCTCTGGCCTTTGCGGCCGGGCTCATCGCCGCGCTCAACCCGTGCGGTTTTGCGTTGCTCCCGGTCTATCTCGCGCTCGTCGTGCGCGGACCCGGTGCCGATATCGGGAAGACGCGGGCTCTCGGCCGCGCCGTCATCGCCACCGTGGTGATGGCAGCGGGGTTCGTCGCGGTCTTTACCGTCTTCGGCTTGTTGACGGTGTCGGTCGCGTCCGTAGTGCAGCGTTACTTGCCTTTTGTGACAGTCGTTTTCGGAATCGGTCTGGTGATTCTGGGGCTGTGGCTGCTCTCGGGCCGCGACATCATCGCGCTCATGCCCAAGGTGCTCGATGCGAACGCTCCCACCACCCGGCTGGGTTCCATGTTCGGCTATGGCGTGGGATACGCGGTGGCCTCGCTGTCCTGCACCATCGGCCCATTCCTCGCGGTGACCAGCACGACCTTCGAGAGCGGCTCCTTGTTCGACGGTGTCATGGTCTACCTGGCCTACGCCGCCGGTATCACCCTCGTGGTGGGCACGCTGGCCGTATCCACCGCACTGGCAAGCACGGTGCTGTTGAACGGCATGCGCCGCGCGCTGCCCTACTTGAACCGGATCAGCGGTGGCATTCTGCTTGTGGTCGGCGCCTACGTGGGCTATTACGGCAGCTACGAGGTCAGGTTGTTCCACGCCAATGGCAACCCGGATGACCCGATCATCAACGCGGCCGGGAGGATTCAGCGTGCGATCTCTGGCTGGGTGTACCTGCACGGCGCCTGGCCGTGGTTGTTCATCCTCGGCTTAGCGGCGGTCGGTGCGGCGATCTGGTGGCGCAATACCGCCAAGGAATAGCACCCCGGGCGTAGGATATATGCATGACTAGCAATGAGACCGTCGCACCCGAGAAGGCAGGGTCTTGCGACAACCCGAACTGCACCTGCGCCGACTGTCAGTGTGGATCCAGCTGCTCCTGCGGTTCCGACAAGTAGTCCTCAGGGAATACCGGCCGCGGGTGAGCGTGTTCGCCGTGAGGTGACCACACCGGAGTTCACCCCGTACGGATTCTTCACTCACTACGAAACGGTGGACGCAGATCTTTTGCGGGCCATCGAGGACCTCGGTTTCGATACCGCATGGCTGGGCGGTTCGCCTCCGGCGGCTCTGCCATGGGTTGAACCTCTCCTTGCCGCCACCGAGCGCATCCGGATCGTGACCGCGATCGTCAACATCTGGTCCGCGCCCGCGCGGGAAGCCGGTCAATCGTGGCAGCGCATCGAGACGGCTCACCCCGGGCGATTCATTCTCGGTATCGGTGCCGGCCATCCCGAAATCGACAGCGGCGTTCCCTACAAGCCGTACTCCGGGCTGGTCGAGTATCTCGACGTACTCGACGAGGTAGGAGTTCCCGTGGAAGGTCGGGGTCTGGCAGCGCTCGCGGAGAAGTCGCTCAAGCTTGCCGCCGAGCGCTCGGCGCTCGCGCACCCGTATCTCACTCCGCCATCGCATACTCGCTGGGCTCGTGAGCTCCTGGGACCCGATGCGATCATCGTCCCCGAGCAGAAGGTGGTACTCACCACCGATGCCGATGAGGCCCGTGCGATCGGGCGCCAGGCGCTGGACATGTATCTCGGCCTGACCAACTACCTGACCATGCTGGAGCGGTTCGCGGGCAGTACGGAAGATTTGGCCAGGCCCGGCAGCGACAAGCTGGTGGATTCCCTTGTCGCGTACGGCACTCCGGAACAGATCGCCGCCCGACTGCAGGAGCATCGGGATGCCGGCGCCACCCAGGTGGCAATCCAGGTACTCGGTGATCCTGCCAAACGCGCTGAGGGGCTAGGTATTTTGAGCCGCGAGCTGGGTCTCTAGCCCACGCATCCGCTGCGAGACAACCTGCGTGATGCCATCGTCGCGCATGCTCACGCCGTAGAGCGCGTCGGCGACCTCCATGGTCGGCTTCTGGTGGGTAATGACGATGAGCTGCGACTTCTCTCGCAGCTGCTCGAACAGGCCGATCAGGCGCTGCAGGTTGACATCATCGAGGGCGGCTTCCACCTCGTCCATCACGTAGAAGGGTGAGGGCCGCGCACGGAAGATCGCCACCAGCATGGCAACCGCGGTCAGCGACTTCTCTCCGCCGGAGAGCAGTGACAAGCGCTTGACCTTCTTGCCGGGCGGGCGCGCCTCCACCTCGATACCGGTGGTGAGCATGTCATTGGGGTCGGTGAGCACCAACCGGCCTTCGCCACCGGGGAACAGTGAGGAAAACACTCCCTTGAACTCGCGCTCCACATCCGCATAGGCCTCGGTGAACACCTGCAGAATGCGCTCGTCTACGTCGGCAACCACATCGAGCAGATCCTTACGGGCGGCCTTAACGTCCTCCAGCTGTGTAGACAGGAAGTTGTAGCGCTCCTCCAGCGCCGCGAACTCTTCCAGGGCAAGGGGATTCACCTTGCCCAGCTCGCGCAGATCCTTCTCGGCACGCTTGGCGCGGCGCTCCTGGGTGTCCCTGTCGAACGGCATCGGCTGTGGGGCGCTCACCTGCTCCCCACGCTCACGAGCCTGCTCGTATTCGTCCATCTCCTGCTGCGTGGGCGGCAGCTCGGCATGCGGGCCGTACTCGGCGATCAGGTCGTCGGCGGCCATACCGAACTGTTCAAGCACCTGTTCCGAAAGCTGCTCGATACGCAGCGCCGCTTGGGCTTTGGCGACTTCGTCGCGATGCAGCGCATCGGTGAGACGAGCCTGAGCGGCAGTCAGTTCGCGGGCCTGGTCGCGCACGGCGCCGAGCGCCGATGTGTGCTGCGCGCGGGTGGCACCGAGTCGGTCCCGACGCGCGGACGCTGCGGCCACCACATGTTCAAGACGGGCGGCAACCAGCCGTCCGGACTCTGCCACGGCGGCCGCGACCGCGGCCGCCCGCATCCGGGCGGCGGCTGCCCGCTCGGACCGCGCTCGCGCCTCGCGTTCGGCCGTCGCGGCGCGGCGCAACGAATCAGCTTTACCGCGAACCGAATTCACTCGCTCTTCGGAGGTGCGTACCGCCAGCCGCGCCTCGATCTCGACCGAACGCGCCTCTTCCAGCTCGATGGCCATGTCGTCGCGATCAATGGGCTCATCGTCGAAAAGGTTGGGCGCCTCTTCGGCATTGCGCAGCCGCGACTCGACCTCGGCCAGCTCCTCCATGGTCTTGGCACGGCCGAGCTCGAGCTGATCGCGTTGCAGGGTGAGTTTCCTCACCTCGTCAGCGGCGACACGCGCGTCTTGCCCGACGCGGCCCAACTGCTCATACACCGCCGAGATGGCCGCATCGGACTCGTTGAGGGCGGCCAAGGCCTGCTCGGCGGTGTCCTGACGCGCCGTCTGCTCGGCGAGCGCACCGGACAACGCGGCGGAGATCTCGCCCACCTGAATCTCGGTGGCCCGCAGCTCTTCTCCCGCAGCCTCGATGGCGGCCTGGATCTCCAGGGTGCTCTGCTTCTTGTCAGATCCGCCGGCAACCCATCCGGCACCCACCCGGTCACCGTCGATGGTCACGGCGCGCAGCAGCGGGTTGGCCAGCACCACCTCGATCGCGGCGCCGAGCTCATCGACCACCACCACCGAGGCCAGCATCGCCGACACCGCCGTGGCGAGCCGCTCGGGTGCCTCGACCAAGTCGGCAGCCCAGTGCGCACCGGGAGGCAGACTGATCGCGGGGCGCACATGCGTGTGCGCGGGCCACTCGCCGAACACGATTGCCGCCCGCCCGCCATCGGAGGCCTTCAACGCGGCCACGGCCGCTTGCGCGGCGGCCGGATTCTCCGCGGCCACCGCGTCGGCGGCCGGTCCCATCGCCGTCGCGATGGCACCCTGGTATCCGGGCCGCACCTTGACCAGCTGTGCAATCGATCCGAAAATCCCAGCACCACTGCGATTCTCGGAGAGCCACGCCGAACCATCCTTGCGTTCCAGACCGATGGCCAGTGCGTCGATTCGCGCCTTGAGCGAAGCGATCTGCCGTTCCGCCTGGCGCTCGGCCGACAGCAATTCAGCGACGCGTTCATTGGCGATCGACAGCGCCGAGACCGAACGCTCGTGATGTTCGTCCAGCCCGACCTCACCCTGATCCAGCTCGGCCACACGCGCCTTGACGGTGTCGAACTCGCCCTGCGCGGCCTCGCCGCGCAGGGTCGCCTCCCTGATCGTCTCGGTGAGTCGCTGCGCCTGGCCGTCGATCGATTCCAGTCTGGTGCGCATGGTATCGACCTGGCCAGTGAGCCGGGCCAGACCCTCGCGGCGATCCGCCTCGGCGGCCACGGCGGCCATATGTTGCCGCTGCGCCTGGGCGACCGCGGCCTCCTTGGCGGCGAGCTCAGCCTTCGCCAAGGTCAGCTGCTCGGTGACCGTTTCCAACTGTGCGATCAGCAGTCGCTCCTGCTCGGCGACGCGCTCCGCCTGTGCCTCGAGCTCCTCCGGGTCCGGTCCTGTCGGCGCGGCCACCACCTCATCGAGGTGGCTGGCACGCTCGCCGGCGATCCGGACCGTGGCGCTGACGCGTTCGGCGAGCGCCGAGAGCCGGAACCAAGTCTGCTGAGCCAGTTCGGCCTGCGGCATCAGCTCGTTGAGTGCCGCCTCATGCTCGGCCAGCAGCGCGGTTGCCACGTCCAGCTTCTCGGTGATCTCCGAGTGTTGCTTGCGCAGCGCGGTCTCGGCATCGTTGGTTCCGTCGAAATCCGCCCGGCGGGTAACCAGATCATCGGCGGCCAGGCGCAGTCGCGCATCTCGCAGATCGGCCTGCACGGTGGCTGCGCGACGCGCGACCTCCGCTTGGCGGCCAAGGGGTTTGAGCTGGCGGCGCAATTCGGTGGTGAGGTCGGTGAGCCTGGCCAGATTGGCGGCCATCGACTCGAGCTTGCGGACCGCCTTTTCTTTGCGCTTGCGATGCTTGAGCACACCAGCGGCCTCTTCGATGAAGGCGCGGCGATCCTCCGGCCGAGACTCCAGGATCTGCGAGAGCCGCCCCTGCCCCACGATGACGTGCATTTCCCGGCCGATGCCCGAGTCGGACAGCAGCTCCTGGACGTCCATCAGCCGACAGCTCTGGCCGTTGATCTCGTACTCGCCCGCGCCGTCCCGGAACATCCGGCGGGTGATCGAGACCTCGGAGTACTCGATCGGCAGCGCATGGTCGGAGTTGTCGATCGTCAACGTGACTTCAGCGCGGCCCAGCGGGGCGCGAGTCGATGTACCCGCGAAGATGACGTCTTCCATCTTGCCGCCGCGCAGGGCCTTGGCGCCCTGTTCGCCCATCACCCAGGACAGGGCGTCCACGACATTGGACTTACCCGATCCGTTAGGGCCGACCACACAGGTAATACCGGGTTCCAGGCGCAGAGTCGTCGGCGAAGCAAAGGACTTGAAGCCCTTCAGCGTCAGACTCTTGAGGTGCACAGCGGGCCAGAATACCGGTCTTAGCGCTAACGCTCGGTAAACCCGGAGATGGGCTCGCCGGACTGCTGCCAGCTATCCACCACAAGATCTACGCGACCTGGCGTTTCACCGCTGTTCAACTTCGCAAGCAGCTGTTCACACGCGGCCTTGTCCCCCTGCGCGACGACATGCACCCGCCCGTCACGTGTGTTGGCCGCATATCCGGTCAGGCCGAGTTCAAGGGCGCGGGATCGCACCCACCAACGGAACCCGACCCCTTGGACGTGGCCGTGCACCCACGCGGACAAGCGGATGTCCGGCATCTGCTACCCGTCTTCGTGCGAGCGGTCGTCCACCGCGAAGTTCACCTCGGCTCCCGCCTTCAAGGTGCGTCCGACCGTGCATACCTGGTCGACGGCGCGTTCCACGACGGTGAGCACCCGTGCGCGTTCCTCGGGAGTAAGCGCACTCAGGTCGATGACCATCTTCTCGTCGAGAACCGGGTAGCGCTCTTGCTCCCGATCGGCGGGGCCGCTGACGTCGATGCGCACCTGATAGTCCTCACCTAGGCGGCGGGCGAGAGGCTGATCGCTGGACATTCCGCTACAGGCCGCAAGGGCGATCTTGAGGAGCTCCCCCGGGGTGAACACCCCGTCGACGGTCTCCGACCCAATCAGCACGTGCGCACCTCGGGAGCTGTGCCCCGTGTAGCGGCGATTGCCCGTACGCTCTACCCATAATGACGTCACGCCCGCAATGTTATGTAATTGCCGCCGCCATCATGGCCGCGGCGATTAGCGGTGCTTCATTTTTCTCGGCGCCAACCGCTGCGGCGGAGCCCGTAGTGACGCTAGAGTCGCTTCTGCTGCGTCCGTACAGCGAGGTGCGGGCGCAGTTGTTGTCTGGTTCCTGGGCTCCTCGCATCGAGGAGCTGGTGTATATCCCGCCCGGTGAGCCCAAGATCGTGCCGACATCGGCGATGCGCCAGACCTTCACGGTGGTCGACACCTGCTTCACCAAACGGATCACTCCGATGGGTATCTACCTTCTGCTGGCCTCACCGGAAACCGTGGAGAAGGTCGGCGCCGACAATTTCCGGGCCACCTACGGGCAGTTGGTGCCCAAGTACCGTCCGGGCTGCGATCCCGACGTTCAACAGATCGATCTGGGCCGCCCGCCCTTCTGACCTATCACTCCTGGAAGCGGTATCCCATACCCGCCTCGGTGAGCAGGTGTTTCGGATGAGCCGGATCGATCTCCAGCTTGCGTCGTAGCTGCGCCAGATACACACGTAGATAGTGAGTTTCGGAGCTGTACGCCGGGCCCCAGACCTCATGGAGCAGTTCCTTTTGCCCGACAAGTTTTCCGCGGTTACGCACCAGCACTGCCAGCATCGACCATTCGGTAGGCGTCAGATGCACTTCCCTGCCGTCGCGAATCACCTTGTGCGAGGACAGGTCCACGTCGAATGTCTCGGTATGGACCACCGGTTCGGCGCTATCTGGAGTGCCACGGCGCACCGCGGCCCGCAGCCGGGCCAGGAACTCATCCATGCCAAAGGGTTTGGTCACGTAATCGTCGGCACCCGCATCGAGGGCTTCGACCTTGTCCGCCGAATCGGTGCGCGCCGACAGCACGATCACCGGAACCTCAGTCCATCCGCGCAGCCCGGCCAGCACCTCGGTGCCATCCATATCGGGCAGCCCGAGGTCCAAGATCACCACCTCGGGCTGAGTCTCGGCGGCCGCGCGCAGGGCGCCCGCTCCTGATGAAGCGGTCACCACCTCGTAACCGCGCGCCGACAAGTTGATCCGCAGAGCGCGCAGAATCTGCGGCTCATCGTCGACCACCAGCACCCGTGTCACCGGATCCCCCCGATAGGGGAGAAACCAGCACTGGGCAGATCGACGATCATGGTCAGACCGCCGCCGGCCGTGTCGGTCGCATTCACCGTGCCCTCCATCGCTTCCACAAAACCCCTCACCACCGAAAGACCAAGCCCCACACCGACTGTGTTATCACGATCGCCGAGACGTTGGAAGGCATCAAACGCCGCACCGCGTTTTGACGCTTCCAGGCCCTTCCCGTGGTCGGCGACGATCACCAGCGTGCGACCCTCTACTTCCTCGTAATTGACCCGCACGTCTGCTTGTGAGTATCGCAGCGCATTGTCGACAAGGTTGGCCAAAACGCGTTCCAGCAGGCCCGGATCTGCCCGAACCACCGCACCGTTCAAGTCCAGGTGCACCCGTTTGCGATCGTTCTCGGTGGTACCCAACAGGGCCCGGTGCGCGATTTCCTCGACGTACACCGGCACGGCGCGGGGTTTGACGACCCCCGCTGCCAGTCGCGACGAGTCCAGCAGATTGCCCACCAGAGCGGTGAGTTGATCGGTCGACTCCTCCACGGTGGCAAGCAGTTCGGCGGTGTCCTCGGGTGAAAATTCAATATCGGGACTGCGCAGGCTCGATACAGCGGCCTTGACCGCGGCGAGCGGTGTACGCAGGTCATGACTCACCGCCGATAACAGCGCCCGGCGCAACCGATCGGCCTCGGCGAGGGCCGTGGCCTGCGACGCCTCCTCGGCCAGGCGAGCCGAACGAACCAGACCCACCGCCGTTCCGGCGACCACCTGCAGCACCCGCGCATCGGCGGACGGCACCGGGGGCCCGATGAGCGCCAATGCGTACGCACCATCGTCGACCCGGAACACTGAGTCGGCCTCCGATTCCCGCGTGGGGGGCTGCTCCCCCACGCTCGCGACAGCTGGTCCCTCCGCGCACAGCAGACTCACCGCCGTCTGGTTGTAGGTGGTGCGCACCCGCTCCAGCAGGGCCGAGAGGTCCGAATTGACCAGGACACCACCGGCGAAGAGCGCGAGTAGTTCCGCTTCACGGGCCGCCCGCCGTGCCTGCCGTGCGCGGGTGGCGGCCGCATCGACCAAGGCCGCGACGGCGACGGCAGTCACCATGATCATCAAGATGGTCAGTGCGTTATCGGTCTCACCGATGGTGAAGCTGTACCGGGGTGAGACGAACAGATAGTTGAGCAACAGACCTGAGATGATTGCGGATACCAATGCGGTCGATACACCACCGAGTAATGAAACGCCCAGTACCGCAATGAGAAACAGTGCGCTCTTGCTGCCCACCCCGAGCGCGGCATCGAAGAAGTGAATGAACAATGCGGTGGCCGCGGGCACCAGGATCGCCGCGAGCCAGTTGATGACGAGCCGCTTTCGCCCCTCGGCCGGTACCGTCCAGCTGCGCAGCGGAGCCGACCGGGTCTGTCCGTGCGTCACCATGTGCACGTCGATGGCTCCGGAATCGCGAATGACGGCCGCGGCAACGCCTTCGTCGAAGATGCGAGCCCATCGTGAGCGCCGGGAGGTGCCCATGACCAACTGGGTGGCATTGACGCCGCGGGCGAAGTCCAGCAGCGTCTGCGGCACGTCGTCCCCGGTGACGGTTTGCACCGAGGCGCCAATGTCGTTGGCCAGCCGCCGCACCTTGCCCATCACGGCTGTCGAGGCGCCCACCAGGCCGTCACCACGCACTACGTGGACAACCAGTAGTTCGGCACTCGACTTCGCGGCAATCCGGCTTGCCCGGCGTACCAGGGTCTCCGACTCGGGACCACCGGTGACCGCGACCACCACACGCTCGCGCGCCTCCCAGGTCTTGGTGATTCTGTTGTCCGAGCGGTATTTGGCGAGTGCGGCATCCACCTGGTCGGCGAGCCACAGCAGCGCGAGTTCACGCAAGGCCGTGAGGTTACCGGTACGAAAGTAGTTGCTCAGTGCCGAACCGACCTTCTCCGGTGCGTAGACGTTGCCATGAACCATTCTGCGCCGCAACGCCTCCGGCGTGATGTCAACAAGCTCTACCTGCTCGGCACGGCGCACCACCGCATCAGGCACGGTCTCACGCTGCACAATCCCGGTGATCTGCTCAACGACATCGTTCAGACTCTCCAGGTGTTGCACGTTGATCGTGGTGAGCACATCGATCCCGGCATCGAGAATCTCATCGATATCCTGCCAGCGCTTGGGATTCCGACTGCCCGGCACATTGGTGTGCGCCATCTCGTCGATGAGCACCAAAGCCGGCTGGCGCTCGATCACCGCGTCGACGTCCAGCTCGTACATGGCGGTTCCGCGATACGTCATCTCCTTGGGCGGGATGAGCTCCAAACCATCGAGCAATTGGGCAGTCTTGCTGCGGCCGTGGGTCTCCACGACCGCGGCCACCACATCGGTGCCCCGGCTAGCCCGGCGGTGTGCCTCGTTGAGCATGGCGTAGGTCTTGCCTACTCCTGGCGCGGCCCCCAGATAGATCCGCAGTGTCCCGCGCGGCAATGTCTCTCCTTCATCGGCAGGGCGGGCCGGTGAGGCCCAGTGCCACGTTCAGCGTGGGCACGTTAACCCGCGGCCCTCCCAGAATGCCCCATTGCCGTGACGACGTGTGCGCATCCACGAGCTCTTTCACCCGGGCCTGGCTCAGCCCGGTCGCCGCCGCGACCCGTGGTATCTGCAGCGCGGCGTACTCCGGGCTGATATCGGGGTCCAGACTCGACCCCGATCCGGTCACCGCGTCGGCGGGAATCCGTGTGGGATCGACGCTCTCGCGTGAGGCGATGGTCGCGCGACGCCCCTCGATATCTGTCTTCAGCTTCTCACTGTTGGGGCCCTGGTTCGAGGGCAACCCCGCTGCGGGATCGCCGCTGGTACGGGTATGAAAATAGGGGTCAGTAGCGCCCGGTGCCGCTTGCGGATCCACTCCGATGAGCGAAGATCCCACGACACAGCCGTTACGGTCCTCCAGTGGCGAGCCTTCGGCGGCCGCCGAGTCGATGCGGCCGAACACCCATACCGTGGCCGGGTAGGCGATACCCAGGACCACAGTCAGGCCCAGCAGCACGACCAGGCCCGCCACACTCTGACGCAGCCACGCGATCACAATCTTGTTCACGAGATCACCCAATTCCCGGTAGGAAACGCACGACCAGATCGATCAGCCAGATCCCCACAAAGGGAACGATCACGCCACCGAGGCCGTAAATCAACAGGTTTCGCCGCAGCAGCTCCCCGGCGCCCACCGGTCGATAGCGGACACCTTTGAGTGCCAAAGGAACCAACGCGATGATCACCAGGGCGTTGAAGATGACCGCCGAGAGAATCGCCGATTGCGGAGTGGCCAGCCGCATGATGTTCAGCGAATTCAGTTGCGGGTAGATGCCACTGAACAGCGCGGGCAGGATCGCGAAGTACTTCGCGAGGTCGTTGGCCAGCGAGAAGGTGGTCAACGCGCCCCGGGTGATCAGCAGCTGCTTGCCGATGGCCACCACGTCGATGAGCTTGGTGGGGTCGGAATCGAGGTCCACCATGTTCCCGGCTTCCTTGGCCGCCGATGTGCCGGTGTTCATGGCCACGCCCACGTCCGCTTGTGCCAGCGCTGGAGCGTCGTTGGTACCGTCACCGGTCATCGCGACGAGGCGTCCGGCCCTCTGTTCCTTACGCAGCAGCTCCAGCTTGTCTTCCGGGGTGGCCTCGGCGACGAAGTCGTCGACACCGGCCTCGGCGGCGATCTGCTTGGCGGTCAAGGGGTTATCACCGGTCACCATGATGGTGCGGATACCCATGGCTCGCATCTGGGCGAACCGTTCGGCCATACCGGGCTTCACCACATCGGAGAGCCGAATCACGCCCAGCAGGCGGGTGCCCGTGCTGTCATGGTCGGCGACCACCAGCGGCGTGCCGCCCTCACCGGCCACGTGGTCGGCGGACTTTCGGACCGCGACCACCACTGGGTCGTCTTCCTGGACGCCGGAAAGGCTGGCCACCCAGGTGAACACCGCATCGGAGGCACCCTTGCGGATCTGCCTGCCCTCGACGGTATCTAACCCACTCATCCTGGTGGCCGCGGTGAAGGCCACGAAATCGCCCTCAATCGAACCCTCACCACTTCGTTCCCCCGCCGCATCGCTCGCCCCGGCGGCCAGTTCCACAATGCTGCGGCCCTCGGGGGTCTCGTCGGCGAGACTGGACGCCCGCGCCGCCTGAGCCAGGGTGTCATGCGAAATACCTGGTGCGACAATGAATTCGGTAGCCTGACGATTACCGAAGGTGATGGTGCCCGTCTTGTCCATCAGGAGGACGTCGATATCGCCGGCGGCTTCCACCGCGCGGCCCGACTTGGCCAGGACGTTGTGTTGCACCAGCCGGTCCATGCCGGCGATGCCGATCGCCGACATCAGGGCGCCGATGGTGGTGGGAATCAGGCAGACGAGCAATGCGATGAGCTTGATCGGATCTTGTTGTTCCCCACCGTAGTTGCCCATCGGACCCAATGCGACGACCGCCAGCAGGAAGATGATGGTGAGCGAGGCCAGCAGGATGTTGAGCGCGATCTCGTTCGGAGTCTTCTGGCGCGAGGCGCCTTCGACCAGTGCGATCATCCGGTCGACGAAGGACTCACCCGGCGCCGCGGTGATCTGCACGATAACCCGGTCCGACAGCACCGTAGTGCCGCCGGTGACGGCACATCGGTCGCCACCGGATTCCCGTACCACGGGCGCTGACTCACCGGTGATGGCCGACTCGTCGACGGTGGCGATGCCTTCCACCACGTCGCCGTCGCCGGGGATGACCTGCCCGGCCTCGACCACGACCCGGTCCCCCGGTCGCAGCGAGCTGCCCGACACCTCCTCCTCGATCTCGTTACCGTTGCCGTCTCCCACCAACTTGCGGGCCACGGTGTCGCGCTTGACCTCTCGCAGGCTCGCCGCCTGCGCTTTCCCGCGCCCCTCGGCAACGGCCTCGGCCAGGTTCGCGAACACCACCGTGAACCACAGCCAGGCGGTGATGGCCCAAGCGAAGATCGACGGATGGAGGACGGCGAGCACGGTGGTGGCCACCGACCCGACGGACACCACGAACATCACCGGATTGCGGGCCATGTGCCGGGGATCGAGCTTGCGTACGGCAAGCGGTAGCGCCTTGACCAACTGGGTGGGGTCGAAGACTCCGGTGCTGACTACGGTCTTACTCACAGGACTGCCTCGGCGATCGGTCCCAGCGCCAGCGCCGGGAAGAAGGTGAGAGCGGCCACCAAGAGAACTGTGCCGGTGTGCAATCCGGCGAACATGGGGCCGTGGGTGTGCAGGGTTCCGGCCGATACCGGCGTCCTCTGCTGAGTGGCAAGCGATCCGGCCAGCGCCAGTGTGAAGATGATGGGCAGGAATCGGCCCAACAACATCGCCACACCGAGCGAGGCCTGGAACCAGTGGCTGGTCACCGTGAGGCCACCGAAGGCGCTACCGTTGTTGTTGGCGGCCGAGGCATAGGCATACAACACCTCGGAAAAGCCGTGAATGGACTGCGGGGTGCCCGGATCACCGCTGTTGCCTTGATATCCGGGCGTCGTCGACAGGGCCACCGAGATACCCGTGCCGATGAGCACGAGCGCCGGCATGACGAGCACGGACAGTGCGGCCATGGTGATCTGGCGTCGACCGATCTTCTTGCCCAGGAATTCCGGTGTGCGGCCTACCAACAGGCCACCGACGAACACCGCGATGATGGCCAGCACCAGGATGCCGTACAGGCCGGTTCCGACACCGCCGGGCGCGATCTCGCCAAACAGCATGTTCAGGATGAGGGCGCCACCGCCGGCGGCGGTGAAACTGTCGTGTGCGGCATCGACTGCACCCGTGGAGGTTCCGGTGGTCGCCACCGCGAACAAACTGCTGGTGGGGATGCCGAATCTGACTTCCTTGCCCTCCATCATGGCGCCGGCCGCCTGCGCCGCGATACCACGCGGGCTGGACTCCGCCCAGGTGACGAAGGCCAGCATGCCGCCGAAGAGGGTGGCCATCACCGACAGGACGGTCAGACCCTGGCGCTTGTCACCCACCATCGTCGAGTAGGTGCGGGTCAGGCAGACCGGGACAAGGAGGATGGCGAGGATCTCGACGATATTGCTCAGCGGTGTCGGGTTCTCGAAGGGGTGCGCGGAGTTGGCTGCCAGAATACCGCCACCATTGGTGCCGACCTCCTTGATGGCCTCCTGCGAGGCGACCGGAGCCAGGGCGATGTGCTGCGCGGTACCGTCCAGCCCGGTGGCGGTGAAGTGTGTGTACAGGGATTGAATGGTGCCCTGCGACAATAAGATCAGCGCGACAACGAAGGAAATCGGTAGCAGGATCCGCAGGCTTGCCCGCACCAGATCGACCCAGAAGTTGCCGAGCTCTCCCCCGGCCGATGTCCGCACGATGCCACGGATCAATGCGACCGCGACCGCGAGCCCCACCGCGGCGGACACGAAGTTCTGCACGGCAAGCCCGACCATCTGCGTCAGGTTGGTCATGGTGCTCTCGGGTGTGTACGACTGCCAGTTGGTGTTCGTGACGAACGAGACGGCGGTATTGAAGGCCACCGCTGGGCTCACCGCGCCCAGGTCACCCGAGAGGGGCAAGACCCCCTGGATGCGTTGCAGCAGATAGAGGAAGATCACGCTCGCGAACGAGAAGCCCAGCAGTGACAGGGTATAGCCCACCCAGGTCTGCTCGGTGTCCGGATCAACCCGTCCCGTGCGGTAGATGAGACGCTCGACGAGCGAGTGCTTGACGGTCGATGATCCGCTTGCGCGAAGAGAATGAGGACCTGTGAAGACGCGCGCCATGTAGTCCCCCAACGGGACATAACCGATGGCGAGCACCAAGATGACGAAACCGATCTGAAGACCGGCCGCCAGAGCGGAATTCACCGTTAGAACCTTTCCGGGTCGAGCAGTGCGACCACCAGATACACGACGAGTGCGGCCGACAAGACAATCAGCACAATGTTGGTAATGACATCAACGGTCATCGCGCCTGCAATCCACGTACGACGGCTACGCACAACGCGAAGCCCACGACCGTCAGGACCAGGTACCAGAAATCAACCACGCAGGAATCATGGTCCCCGATAAGGGCACTACCTGCGTTCTTTACGCGTCCCTGACGGGCCCGTCGGGGCTCTTGACGCGCTATTTACGGGCTTCAACCAGCCGTTGACAACTCGGGCAGAAGAACGACGACCGGTTCATGAAAGCCTCCCGGCGCATGGCTCGACCACAGCGGCGGCACGGCTCACCTTCGCGCCCGTATGCCTCCAAAGAGCGTTCGAAGTAACCGGATTCACCGTTCACATTCACGTATAGATCGTCGAACGACGTGCCTCCCTGCGCGAGCGCCAAACGCATGACGCCCGCCGCACTGTCGAGTACCTCGGTGAGCTTGGCGCGGGTCATGCCGTCGGTGAGGCGGCGGCCATGTACGCGCGCCTGCCAGAGTGCCTCGTCGGCGTAGATGTTCCCGACACCGGACACCACGGTCTGGTCCAGCAGCGCACGCTTGATCTCGGTGTGCTTACCGCGTAGCCGGGTAACCACAGCAGATACGTCGAACCGTTCATCGAGTGGGTCGCGCGCGATATGCGCGACCGGCTCAGGGAGTTCGTTCCCGTCCACGGTGACGACATCGGTCACCATCCAGCCGCCGAAGGTGCGCTGATCGACGAAGCTCAGCACCGATCCGTCGTCGAGCATCGCGGCGATGCGCAAATGCTGTGGCCTGGAGATGGGTCCGATGAGCATTTGGCCGCTCATCCCCAGATGGACCACCAGTGCCTGTCCCTCACCCAGCGTGAGCCACAGATACTTGCCCCGGCGACCGGTACCGCTGATCTGCTGTCCGGCAAGCAGTCCGGTCAATTCGACGGCACCTCCAGGCTGTCGGCGCACGGCCCGATCGTGGTGCACAGACGCCGAAGCGATAGTCTTGCCGACAAGGTGATGGTGCAGCCCGCGGCGGACCACCTCCACCTCGGGAAGCTCAGGCACTCTCCGCGCCCTCTGCTCTTCCCCTAAGAGGCTCATCGGCGCCCTCGGCGCTTCCCTCGAGAGGCTCATCGCTATTGATGCCGTTCCACGCCTCCGAGGCGGCCCGTTGTTCGGCCTCCTTCTTAGACCGGCCGACACCCACACCGTGCGCGGTCTCGTTGACCATCACGGTCGCGGTGAATTCCTTGTCATGGTCGGGTCCGGTCGAGGTGACCACATACGACGGTGCGCCCCAACCCTTTTCCGCGGTTAGTTCCTGCAGGCTGGTCTTCCAGTCCAGGCCGGCGCCAAGCTTGGGCGCGGCCTCCAGGAGCTGGCCGAATAACTGCAGTACGACCTTGCGGGCGATCTCCAACCCGTACTCCACGTAGACCGCACCGAGAATCGACTCCATGCCGTCGGCAAGAATGCTGGACTTGTCGCGACCGCCGGTGTTCTCCTCACCCTTACCGAGAAACAAATGCGCGCCCAGGCCGTCGTCGGTCAGGCCACGCGCCACTCCGGCGAGCGCCTGGGTGTTGACGATGCTGGCACGCAGCTTCGCCAAATCGCCCTCCGGGCGGTCCGGGTGGCTGTGGTAGAGCGTCTCGGTAATCGTCAGTCCAAGAACGGCATCCCCGAGGAACTCCAGCCTTTCGTTGGTGGGCAGGCCACCGTTCTCGTAGGCATAGCTTCGGTGCGTGAGCGCCAGAGTGAGTAGATCGTCACCGACCCGCACACCAATCGCGGCACGCAGATCGTCGTATCGATCTGCTGGGGCAGCACTCACTGGTCGTCACCGAAGTTGGCGAGCTTCGCCCACCGCGGGTCAATCTTGTCGTGATGATGGTCGGGTTCGGCTGTGACCAAAGCGATTCCGCAATCCGGGCACAGCCCGGGACAATCGGGCCGACACACCGGCGTCAGCTCCAGGTCGGGCACGATGGCATCGACGATGGTCTGTTCGAGGTCGACGAGTCCGTCGACGACCCGGTGTATGTCTTCTTCGTCGGTGGTCGCCTCGGTCTTGCTGTCCGGGTATGCGAACAGTTCGGTGAGGTACGCATCTGCATGGCCGGTCACCGGCCCCAGGCAGCGTGCACATTCTCCAGCGAGATCGCCGGCGATCGTTCCGGTGACGAGAACGCCCTCCGAAACCGACTCCACCCGCAGATCCATATCCACGTCCGCGCCCTCGGGAATCGCGATCAGGTCGTTGCCGATGCGCACCGGGCTCGCAACGGTGCGCTCGATCTCCTGCATCGACCCAGGGCGCCGCCCCAGCCCGAGGGCCAGGACGTCAAGAACAAAAGGTCCCGGCATAAACCTAATATTAACGCTGCACGTAGTCGTGCGTGCCAGCGCCGGTACGCAGCTGGTGACGCCCACGGCCCACCGAGCGCAGCGTGCCGTTGAGGTAGTCCTCGAACTCCGCCAGTTTGTTGTCGACGTAGATATCGCATTCACCACGCAACCGGTCGGCTTCGGCATGGGCCGCGTCGATCAGGCGAGTGGACTCGGCGTTGGCCGCCTGCACGACCTCGGTCTGAGCCACCAGGCGCTGCTGCTCCTTGATGCCCTCCTGCACGGCCTTGTCGTACGACGCATTACCGGAATCGACCAGGCGATCCGCCTCCGCCTTGGCGCGGGCGACAGTGCTCTCCTGTTCGCGCTTGGCGTTGGCCATCGTGCGGGCTGCCTCTTCGCGCGCCTCACCGACGGTCTGCTCGGCGTGATTGCGCGCCTCGGCAACCATGCGATCAGCCTGTGCCTTGGCGTCGGCCAGCAGCCGGTCGGCCTCGTTGCGGGCGTGGCTGAGCGTCTGCTCGGCATCGGCGTTCGACTTGCCGATCACCGTCTCGTGATGCTCCTTGGCCTCGCGCAGCAACGAATCGCGCGCGTCGAGGACGTCCTGCGCGTCATCGAGCTCGCCGGGAATGGCGTCCTTGATGTCGTCAATGAGTTCCAGGACGTCGCCGCGGGGCACGACGCATCCGGCGGTCATCGGAACGCCGCGCGCTTCTTCCACAATGGCGCCCAGTTCGTCGAGCGCTTCAAATACTCGGTACACGGCTACACCCTTCACGCGAGTTTCCACTGTTACCAGTGTGCCTGGTGTGACTGCTGTGACCGTGCTAGCTGACCGGTGTGTCGGCTATTTCTGCGCGGCCTCTTTTCTATTGTGCCTGGCCATGCAGTTTCCCGAGAAGTCGTTGATGAACAGCAGGGGGTAGCAACGCCGAGACATCTCCCCCGTACGTCGCCACCTCCTTGGCAAGCGAGGACGAGACGAACGAATATGCGGGGGCGGTAGCGACAAAGAAGGTGTCCACCCCCGCGATGTGCTTGTTCATCTGGGCCATCTGGAGCTCGTACTCGAAGTCGGTGCCGGTGCGCAGCCCCTTGACGATCGCATTGAAACCGCGCTCCCTGACGAAGTCCACCAGCAGACCCTGCCCCGACTCGACGCGCAGATTGGGCAGGTCGGCAGCGGCCTCGCGGATCATCTCGATGCGCTCGTCGATGGTGAACATGCCCGCTTTGTTGGGGTTGACCAATACCGCGACGATGACCTCATCGAACTGCGCCGCGGCTCGTTCGAAGACATCCAGATGCCCGAGGGTTACCGGATCGAACGAGCCGGGGCAGACAGCTCCCGTCATGCGGACGATTTAGTGGCCGAGCGAATGCCGATGCCGCTTCCGATTTGCAGCACACCGATCACGATGAGCCAGATACCGACGACGAGGGTAAGGGTGACGATCGAGCTGATCGGATAGACGATGAGCACGATGCCCGCGATCGTCGAGATGATCCCGCTGAAGATCTGCCAGCCACGCCCGGGGAGGTCCTTGTCGCCGATGGCCGTGATGGTGCCCGCGATGCCCTGGGCGATCCAGCCGACGCCGATCCAGATGGCCAGCAACAGAATCGAATTCAGCTCATCTTTGAAGCACAGCACGCCGAGGACGAACGAAATCGCACCGGTGAGAAACAACAGCACCCGCATGCCGGCGGATGACACCGGCAGCGTGAAGGCGAAGACGACCTGAGCGATACCGGATATCAATAGATAGGCGCCGAAGGCGTATGCGGCGACGAGCACAGTGACTTGGGGCCATATCAACACCACGGCCCCAACGATTACCGCCAAAACTCCTGATACCACCGCTGTTTTCCAGAGGTGCTTGACGAGGTCCTGCCCGACACTTGTAGTCATGTCCCAAGGGTATTTCCTCGGGAACGGCCGCGGGTACTTATCGGCGGCGATTCGTGCAGTGCGTTACAGACTCACCATGATTCTGTTATCTCCTGACCGGGCAGGTGAACTCAAGCTCGAAGGTCGCGGGCGTGCTCAGGCCGGCCGTTGCGGTGCCGACAATCTTGTAGGACTGCCCGGACTTGGTCACCGTCGGCTCGGTCGCACCATGCCCCGAGTTGTACATCACCGGGTGGCCATCGATGACGCCCAGGGTCAGACTCTTCAGCGTTGGACTATCGCCCGCTGCCAGCGTCGCGGCAATCGCCTCACTATCGCTACCGATATTCACGAAGGTCATATCGGCCGCGGTAACACACTCGACCCGATTTTCAACCGATCTCAGGACACCGTCGACGACAACACGTGGTCCGGCCGCTTGGACGCTTCTTGCTGTGGTCGACACCGGCGAGTCGTGCCGCAAGCCTCCGCCCGACGAACAGCCGACAAGACCTACGACGGCCGACAAGGCGCCACCCACCATCACTATGCTGCCGTAACGCATGCGCGTCTCCCGTCCACCCCAGCCGATGATCCGATCCAGACTAATTCGGCCACTGCACTAATCCCACCAAAACTTCCAGGTTCGCGCACCACTGATCTGCCGGGCATAGGCGCTCAGGGTGCCCGCGCCCTGATCGATGTTGTCGGGGCAAAACCCGTAGTGCTCGTAGCCAACCGGCACCGAAAGATCGGCGCCCGGCGGACGCGTCACCTCCACGTCGATGGCGTCGAAGTCCACCGTCGTCAGCACCGCCCCAAACCGGTCTTCCCACGACCGAAGAACGGCGGACAGCTCCGCCTCGGAAATGTCGTAATTCACACCGTGAGTCCAGCCCAGGGCATTGAGCGCGTCGGCCGGACGTGTCGTAGGCACCAACATCAGCAGCGAGCCCCGCTCCAGGTGATCGGCGGTCACCGGCAGCGCACGCTGGGGCGGCTGAGTGCGCTGCTCCAGCGTGATAGGCGCGACCGGCACATCCACGGCCGCAGCCTCAGGGTCGGAGTTGTCCGATGAGACCTCTTTGGCAAGAAAGGATTTCGCGTCGACGGCACCGACATCGACGGGGTCGGTGAGGTGCCGGAGGTCATCGGGATCCGACCATGGTCGACTCAGGTTTCCACTCAAACCACGAGATGCCAAGGGCCACAGCCCCGTACGATCGAAGCGGCCCGCCAACCGCAACCAGAGCGACTGGATGTCGACCACCGCGACATTGCTCACCCAGGCGAGCGAACGGCCCGTCGGGCTGACGATCAGATGTCCTTCGGGCAGCTTGATACCGTCCACGCTCCACTTAGCGGCGCTCTCGGGACGAGGCAGCTGACCCGCACGCTCGGCATGCACCGGCACCAGAAATTCGGCGTAGGCGGGCAGATCATGTGCGGGTTCGGGATTTCCCTCAATCGCACGCGTACTCCAATACGCCTGACCGAACAGGTACGACAGCCCGAGCACGAGGACGGCAACGATTGCGCTCAGTGATATCCACCCTTTTGACCCCACGCACCCAGATTAGCTGAGCGATAAACCGGCCGGTCGATCTACGGCCAGGGCCAAACCGTCGGCCCAGCAACCTTGCTAGCCGGAAGCCACCACCCCGCTGGCCTCATCTATTGATGCGTTTTCTCGCGCGGCACGGCGGGTTCGACTTTCCCGGAGTGCTTGCTGTGCGGACTCCAGAGTGATGTTGCGTGGATCGATACCTTCCCGCTCAAAACCTCTCACCGCGATTGGCAAGTAGAAAAACTTCAGCGGGAGCAGACGCTCAAGAACCGCGTAGAACCGCCGATACATGCCCATAAAGCGGCGCAGCATCTCCTCGTCCTCGGAAGTCCACTCCAAATGGAACAGCTCCCGCACATGAGGCGGATAACTACTGACAACAACTTGCCGCCGCCCCACCAGCCAGGGCCACACAAACTTCTTCATGACCGAAGGCCACCACCGCGGCGCCAGACGGCGCTCCATGAATTGCTCGAGCATGAGCTGAGTCACCTGTGAGCTCACCAAGTGGTTACGCTCGATGTTTTCTAGGTACCGCTCGAAATCGTCATACGTATTGGGCTGAGGGCTATCGTCCACCCCCCAGATGCTGTACCACTCCTTCGATTCCTCAAAGATCTGCTCTTTCACCGCCCGTGGCATCGCCCCATCGAAATGCAGCCGCTCGACAACCACTATCAAATGGTGATAAAAGAAGGTCACATGCGCGAAATAGAAGGTTTCCGCATTCAAAGCATGGAACGTACCGTTCTGCAGTGTGCCTTTGACGGACTTGTGCATATTCCGAGTCTTCAGTCCGTATTTCTTGGCCTCTTCCGGTGCGTCGTATACCGAGCCATAAATGTACTCGCGGGATCTCTGGCGCCGTTTCTTATATATCTCGGCGCGTGCGCCAAAAGAACTGTCACCGTTGAAAAGAACAGAACCCGCCGTCGCTCTCCCCATCTGCGGCCAGGCCCCCGCAATGGGACCCAACACCCCGCTGCCGAAATACATCACGTCAAGAGCTCCCCAGTATTTCCATATCAGGGAACCAGCAGGAATCGGATGCTGAAGAAGATCTTTCCGCGACAAACTGTTATCGCCGGTAAATTCTGTCACTCTGACGTCTTCCGGGATCACCAGCTCTGGATCAAACGTAGTCTGCATGATTTTCTTAAATGCCTTGATGCCCCGGACTACCACGTCAACTCCTTGCGTTGCCGATACCCGTTACCTGGTTAACCTCAGCCCCATCACACGGCCACCGCTATTTTGACTGTGACTCATTTCACATCAGAAAGCTGATGATGCTCCCGGCGCCACCCAAAATCAAGGGAAGTACGGATGGTTTCGGCGCAGACCGAATCAAGCGCCTCGATGAGGAATCAGAATGGTCGGCAATGGCGCGGATCGCGCCCCTGTTGGGATTGGGGTGCAGATTAGCTGAGCGACTAACTTCCCGGTTGATCGGCGGCCTGGGCCTGATCGTCCGGCGGAACAGTCGCGGGGCACTTGTCAGTGCCGACGGGGTGCTGGTTTTGCATCGATGCGAGCGTGCTCTCGGGGATGACGCCCGAGAACCTATCGGTGACGGACTTGAGCAGCGAACCGGATCCGCATATCTCGTTGACCGGCGATACCGGGCTGGTCGGTGAGAGCACGGGACCGTCAGCCGCCAGCGGACCACCCGCCGCGGTCAAGGGTCCGTTGGCCGATAGCGGGCCACTGGGAGATAGCAACGGCCCTTCCGCTGAGAGCGGACCACCCGGCGCCCCCAGGCCGGCGACCGGTGCCGGCAGCCCTGCCGAGAGCGCATCGCTGGCCACCGAAGGACCCACCGCCGTCTTCGCACCTCCCGGCAAGAGATTCGCCACGGGTGACGACGGCGCGGGAGGCGCCGGGGCATCCCCATCATCGGCCAGCGCGAGACCGGCAGCAGCAACCGACATCGCGCCAGAGGCCACGGCCAGCACTACCGCTTTACACCACATGACCAGCAGCCTAAGCCCCATTTAGCCGAGGTGCTGACTGAACCATGCGGTGAGGCGCTGCCAGGCATCCGCCGCCGCACCGGGGTTGTAGCGCGGGCCGCTGTCGTTGAAGAAAGCGTGGTCGGCCCCCGGTTCGACGACGATTTCGTGAACCAGCCCGGCCCGCTGCAACGCCGCCGCGGCCTGGTCCTTCGATGAGGTGACCCGCTTGTCGAGCTCACCGTAGAAAGCGAGGACCGCCGCCTTCGACCGCGAGAAGTCCGGATCGTCAGGAAGCGGACCGTAGAAGGGGGCAGCTGCTGTAAGCCTGGGCTCCCCCGACGCCAAGAGCTGCCAAATCAGGCCGCCCCCGAAGCAGAACCCCACCGCGCCGGCGGGCTTGTCGGGGACGCGCCGCAGCATCTCGTCCACACTGGACTTCAGATCTGCGACGAAGCGTTCCGGCGAGACCTTGCCCAGCGCCCCTGTCGCCTCGGCCGGGTCCTTGAACGTCGACGTGCCGCCCTCCTCCGACAGCAGGTCAATGGCAAGCGACGAATATCCGACGCCCGCAAGCCGTCCCGCGACGGAACCAACCCAATCATTGAGGCCCTTGTTCTCATGGATAACCAACACCGAGCCGCGCGGCTGGGCTGCCGGCGCCCATGCCCCCTGGAGCGTGCCGCGGGGCCCACTCCAGGTAATCGGCTCCGTCGCGACCGTCTTGTCCTTACCCGGGGGCGGCGGAGTGGACGCCGATGTCGAAGCGGTGACGGGCTTGTTGTCAGGTTTGTTGTCGCTGCCACAAGCCGCGATGAGCGCGCCGGCGGCGGCGGTGCCGACGCCCAGGAGCGCCAGCCGACGCATGGCCTCGCGGCGCGTCAGCAGTCCCTCGACATGGTCAGTAGCGATCTCTTCGGCGATATACCGCTGCAGCGGGGTCATGGGCAGAAGTGTGCGCCCGATAGGTGAACGCGCGCTGTGGATTACCTGGACGGTTACAGAGATCCCAGTTCTAACCGCGTTCCCCCGTACTTGCGGGAGGTCACCTCCCAGCCATCCGGCCACACCGCCTCGGGCCCCGACGCGTCACGCTCCAGCACCACAAAAGCCTCGTCGTTGACCCAATGATCGGTCAGGCGGGACAACAGCGCCGAAACCTCCTCGGCAGAAACCGAATACGGCGGATCAGCAAGGACCAGGTCGTAAGCACGGTTGGGCGATGTCCACAGGAAGTTCGATACCGGGGACTGCCGCAGCTCGGTGCCGGGCAGCCCCACCGTCGCGATATTGGCCGAGATCACCTTTGACGCGGCGGCGTTCGACTCCACGAACGTCACGTGTTCCGCACCGCGTGACAGCGCCTCCAGGCCCAGCGCGCCGGAGCCTGCGAACAGATCGAGGACCGCGATCCCGTCGAAGTCCAGGCGCGCCTCCAGCATGCTGAACAGCGCTTCCCGCACCCGATCCGTGGTGGGCCGGGTTCCCTTCGGCGGCACCGCGATCCGGCGTCCGCCCGCGGAGCCGGCGATGATCCGGGTCAGCTGATCACCACCAGCAGATCCCCACCCTCGACCTGAGAGGTCTCGGTCAACGCCACCCGTGCGACGGTTCCCGCCTTGGGCGCGGTGATGGAGGCCTCCATCTTCATGGCCTCGATGGTGCCAATGGTCTCCCCCGCCGTAACCTCCTGGCCCGACACCACATTGAGCGTCACCACACCCGCGAAGGGCGCAGGCACATGATCGGCGTTGCCCCGATCGGCCTTCTCAGCACTGGCCACCGCGCTGTCGATGCTCCGGTCACGCACCTGCACGGGGCGCAGCTGACCGTTGAGGATGCACATGACGGTCCGCATACCGCGCTCGTCGGCATCGGAGATCGCCTCGATCCCGATAAGCAGCTCGACGCCCTTCTCCAGCTTGACGCGGTGTTCCTCCCCGTACCGCAGACCATAGAAGAACTGGTTGGCCGAAAGCCGTGACGTGTCACCGTACTGCTCGCGGTGGGCCAGGAACTCCTTGGTCGGTCCGGGGAACAACAGCCGGTTCAACGCTGCCCGCCGGGTCGCGCTGTCGCCATCAAGTTGAGCGTCGTCAGCGGCCGTGAGTTCAACCTCCGCACGGGCGGGACCGCGACCTTCGAGTGCGCGGGTTCGGAACGGCTCGGGCCAGCCGCCGGGCGGATCGCCCAGCTCCCCACGCAGGAATCCAATCACCGACTCCGGAATATCGAAACGTCCAGGATCCGAGGCAAATTCGTCGGCACTCACACCGGTACCCACCAATGCCAGGGCCAGGTCGCCGACCACCTTCGAGGACGGGGTCACCTTGACCAGACGTCCGAGCATCCGGTCCGCGGCGGCGTATCGTGCCTCGATCTCCTCGAACTGATCCCCCAGGCCTAATGCGATGGCCTGCTGGCGCAGGTTCGACAGCTGACCACCGGGAATTTCGTGCGTGTACACCCGGCCTGTCGGTGACGGGAGCCCTGATTCGAAGGGGGCGTACACCTTTCGCAGCGCCTCCCAGTACGGCTCCAAATCGCACACCGCGGTCAGGGACACTCCGGTGTCGTATTCGCTGTGCGCGGCCGCTGCCACGATCGCCGACAACGACGGCTGGCTGGTGGTTCCCGCCATGGGTGCCGCAGCGCCGTCCACCGCATCGGCCCCGGCCTGCCAGGCCGCCAGATAGGTCGCCAGCTGACCACCCGCGGTGTCATGGGTGTGCACGTGCACCGGTAAGTCGAATCGAGACCGCAGCGCCGTCACCAGTGTCGCTGCCGCGGGCGGACGCAACAGACCCGCCATGTCCTTGATCGCCAGCACGTGTGCACCCGCATCGACGATCTGCTCGGCAAGCTTGAGGTAGTAGTCCAGGGTGTACAGGTTTTCGCCGGGGTTGGACAGGTCGCCGGTGTAGCACATGGCGACCTCGGCGATCGAACCGCCGACCTCACGCACGGCGTCGATGGCCGGGCGCATCGCCTCTATGTTGTTGAGCGCATCGAAGATTCGGTAGATGTCTACCCCGGTGGCGGTCGCCTCGCGAATAAATGCCTTGGTCACCGTCTCCGGATACGGTGTGTAGCCCACCGTGTTTCGGCCACGCAGCAACATCTGCAGGCAGATGTTCGGGACGGCCTCACGCAGTTCGGCAAGCCGCTCCCACGGGTCTTCCTTCAAGAAACGAAGCGCCACATCGTAAGTCGCGCCGCCCCACGCCTCGATCGAGAGCAGCTCGGGAGTAAGCCGCGCCACGTATGGCGCGACCGCGAGCAGGCCGGTGGTACGCACTCGGGTGGCCAACAGCGACTGGTGCGCGTCGCGGAAGGTGGTGTCGGTCAGACCGACTGCCTTCTGCTCCCGCAGCGCCTTCGCGAATCCCTCGGGCCCCAGGGCCAACAGCCGCTGGCGTGACCCGTCCGGCGGTGGTGCCGACAGATCGACCGACGGCAATTTGTCATGCGGGTACACCTTCGAGGGCTTGGCCCCGTGCGGCTTGTTGACCGTGACATCGGCCAGGTAGTTCAGGATCTTCGTGCCGCGATCCGCCGAGGATCGAGCCGTCAGCAGCTGCGGGCGTTCCTCGATGAATGAGGTCGTGACATGCCCCGACCGAAAGTCCGGGTCATCCAGAACCGCCTGGAGGAACGGGATATTCGTGGCGACACCACGAATGCGGAACTCCGCGACTGCGCGGCGGGCTCGCGCCACCGCGGTCTGGAAATCCCGCCCGCGGCAGGTGAGCTTCACCAGCATCGAATCGAAGTGGGCGCCCACCTCGGCACCCAGCGTCGTCCCGCCGTCCAGGCGAATACCCGCGCCCCCCGGGCTGCGGTAGGCGGTGATGCGGCCGGTATCGGGGCGGAAACCGTTGGCCGGGTCCTCGGTGGTGATCCGGCATTGCAGGGCGAACCCCCGCGGCGGCGCCAACGTGTCCTGGCGCAGGCCAAGATCGTCCAGTGTCTCGCCGGAGGCGATGCGCAGTTGGCTCGCCACCAGGTCCACATCGGTGATCTCCTCGGTCACCGTGTGCTCCACCTGGATCCGGGGATTCATCTCGATGAAGACGTGATTACCGCGCTCATCGAGTAGGAACTCGACGGTGCCTGCGCAGCTGTACCCGATGTGACGCGCGAAAGCGACAGCGTCCGAACAGATCTGCTCACGCAGCTCGGCCGGAAGATTGGGCGCGGGAGCTAGCTCGATAACCTTCTGGTGGCGCCGCTGCACACTACAGTCGCGCTCGTAGAGGTGGATGACGTTGCCCGCGGTGTCCGCGAGGATCTGCACCTCGATATGCCGTGGGTTGATGACGGCCTGCTCCAAAAAGACCGTTGGGTCTCCGAATGCCGACTCCGCCTCCCGACTGGCCGCCTCGATCGCCTCACGCAGCTGCTCGCGCTCGGCGACCCGGCGCATGCCGCGGCCACCGCCACCGGCGACCGCCTTGACGAACACCGGAAACTCCATCGACTCGGACGCTGTCAGCAGCTCCTCGACCGAGGCCGACGGCTGCGAGGACGCCAGCACCGGCAGCCCCGCCTCACGCGCAGCCGCGATCGCGCGGGCCTTGTTACCCGTCAGCTCCAGGACGTCAGCGGGCGGTCCCACAAAGGTGATGCCCGCCCTCGCGCATGCCGCGGCCAGGTCGGGATTCTCCGACAGGAATCCGTAACCGGGATAGATCGCATCGGCGCCGGCGTTCTTGGCCGCATTGACCACCTCGGAGACCGACAGGTAGGCGCGGACCGGATGCCCCTTCTCGCCAATCTGGTACGCCTCATCGGCCTTCAGCCGATGACCCGAGTTGCGATCTTCATACGGGTAGACAGCGACGGTCGCGGCACCTAGTTCGTAGGCGGCACGAAATGCCCGGATCGCGATTTCACCGCGATTGGCGACAAGAACCTTCGAGAACATAGTCACAGACCGTACCGTGAGGATTCAGCGAACGCGCGTCCGCTGAACTTCACAATTCGGCTCAGACGAGTGTGATCCAGTAATCCCAGAATCGCTCGACAATCGCCAGAATCACCGCGGCGTACCAGAAAGCCACCAGCGACCATCGCCATTGGTAGAGAACCCTCGCCCAGCGATGAGATCCCAATGGCCGCAAGGCAATCGACGCACTGACTACCAGCAGCGGAATCGTGACCGTCCACACCACCATGCAGTACGGGCACAGCGCACCGATCCGGTACAGACTCTGGAACATCAACCAGTGGACGAAGACCGCCCCCAGCAGGCTCCCGATGGCCAGACCGCCCCAGTACCAGCGCGGCAGCTCCACTTTGGCGACCGCTAGCACCCCCGTCACCAGCACCACCGTGAACGCCACGATGCCGATGAGCGAGTTGGGGAACCCGAAGGCCGAGGCCTGCTCGGTCGTCATCACCGAACCGCAGGAAATGATCGGGTTCAGGCTGCAGGACGGAACGTATGTCGGGTCGAGCAGGATCTCGATCTTCTCGATGGTCAGGGCCAGCGCCGCGGCCAGCCCCGCCACCCCGGCGACGAGGACGTACCAGGCGGTCGCGGGGCGGATCGTCACTGCAGGCCCGGAACAGGCCCGGTGATGTCCGTGACGGCCTTGACCAGATCGGCCGGGGTGGTGTCCCGCCCGAGTTCCCAGTCCTTGCCGTTGATCCGGATGGTCGGTGTGGCCTGGATATTGAGCTTCGGACCGAGCTCCTTGACCATGTTGATGTACTTCTTGTCCTTGATGCACTTGGACACCGCGTCGGACGCGCCCACTGCCTTGGCCTGATCGATCAACCACTTGTCGTCGTGCCAGGTCTTGGCGTTGACCTCATCGGGCTGCTTGTTCGGGTCATAGAGCACGGAGTGGAACTTGAGGAACAACTCGTCGGACTGGTCGGCCACGCAGTAGGCCGCCGCCGAAGCCCGCGACGAATAGTCGCGTTTGAGCCGGGGCACATCCAGGATCCCGACCATGTTGTAGTCGGCACGTACCGCGCCGGTATCAATGAGCTTCTTGACGGTGGGCCCGAATTCCTGCTCGAACATGGCGCACGCCGGGCAGATCGGATCCTCGATCAGAGTCAGCACGACCTTGGGGTCGGTGGTTCCCTCTTTTGTGATGAGCTTGGCCGGCCCCGGCGTGACCACCTCAATCGCCTTGACCTCGCCCGCGGGCGGTGCGGGGGGCCCCGGGTCTTTCTTGTTCTTGACGACGATGAAACCCACCAGCCCGGCGGCGAACAACACGACGATCGCCGTGAGCGCGATTTGGATCAGCTGGCTTCGGCGCTGCTCCGACTTCTTGAGGTCGTAGCTAGGGGGTTGCTTCGGTTTGGCCACGCGCACAGCCTACCGGGCAGAAATTAGCGAGACAGGTGTGCGCGCAGTGCCGAGGTCAGCTCGTCCACGGCCGCCGCCGGTGCACCGCGCAGCCGGGCCATGTTGTAGAAGCCGTGAATCAGCGAACCCTGTACCCGCAGGTCCACCGGCACTCCGGCGGCCCGCAGCTTCTCCGCATACTCGTTGCCCTCATCGCGCAGCGGGTCGAAGCCGGCGGTCGTGATGAGCGCCGGAGGCAATCCGGACAGGTCCGCGGCCAGAATCGGTGACACTTGGGGGTCGGACTTGTCGACATCGGACCCGCCGAGATAGTGACCTTCGAACATGTCCATGGCCGCCTTGGTGAGGAAGAAGCCCTCGGCGAAGAGATCGCGGGACGGCCGCCGCACGGTGAAGTCGACGGCCGGATAGATCAGGAACTGCAGAAGCGGCAGCTGTGCACCGGTGTCACGCGCCTGCTGAGAGACGACGGCGGCGAGGTTGCCGCCGGCGCTGTCTCCACCCACCGCGACCCTGTCGGGCGTGGCGCCGAGTTCACCGGCGTGCTCAACAGCCCAGAGATAGGCAGCCAGACAGTCCTCGGCCGCCGCGGGTGCCGGATGTTCAGGGGCCAGTCGATAGTCCACGGACAGCACCGGCACACCCGCATCACGGCAGGTCTGGCGGCAGGCCTGATCATGCGTCTCCAGATCGCCGATCACCCACCCACCGCCGTGGAAGAACACCAGCACGGCACCGGTGTTCTCGACCACCGGCCGGTAATGCCGGACCGGGATGGGCCCGGCGGGGCCGGGAATGGAGAAGTTGCGCACCTGCCCGACGGGGGTGCTGAACGACAGCAGCGCCGACTGCTTGCGGATGTTGGCGCGACTCTCCTCGACGTCCTCGCCCTTGGTGATCTCACCCTCCCCCATCAGCTCCATTCCGCGCAGCAGCAGCTGAGTCGACGGGTCGAGGATGTTGCCGTCGATGATCACCTGACGACCGGCCATGGCTCGTCGAATCGCGAGGGGAATGTGCGGTGTCGCGGCGGTGCTGACACGCAGGGCGAGGTCGCGTAGAAGGCTCACGCCGTAACCGTAGCGAGTACTCCTAGGCTGCCGGTATGGATATCGGCATTGCCCTGCCCTTCATGTGCCGGGAGTACACCCGCGAGTCGACGATCACCTGGGCCCGCCTCGCCGAGGAGGGAGGGTTCTCCACGATCTCCTCCGGTGAGCGGATTTCGTATCACAACCAGGAGATGTGGGTGACGCTCGCGGCAGCGGCGGCCGTCACCGAACGCATCCGAATACTCGCGAATGTCTCTGTGCTGCCGGCGCATCCGGTGCCTTTGGTCGCGAAACAAGCCGCGACGCTGGATGTACTGTCCGAGGGCCGGTTCACCCTGGGTGTGGGTGTGGGCGGCCGAGAACACGACTACCGATCGTTGGACGCGTCCTTCGACCGACGCCACCAGCGTCTCGATGACCAGGTGGCCGAGCTGCGGCGGCTCTGGCGGGGCGAGGCTCCGTTCGAGGGCGCCGACCCAGTGGGTCCCCCGCCGGTGCAGGCCGGCGGACCCCCCATCGTCGCCGCCGCGATCGGCCCGAAATCGCTGGCCCGCGCGGCACAATGGGCCGACGGCATCACCGGTTTCAGCGTTTCCGGGGCGCCCGCCGAGCTTGCCTACTCAGCCGCGGCCGCGCGTGCGGCATGGCAAGAGGCCGGCCATAGCGAGCCGCCGCTGCTCTCGAGCGGGTGCTTCTACACGCTGGGGATTCCCGCCGCGGAGTCCGAACTCAAGCAGTTCACCAGCGACTACCTTGCGATCTTCGGACCTCAGATAGCCGAGAACGTCCCGAAGACGTTGACCAACTTCGATGCCGACGCGCTGCGCCGGACCCTCGATGGAGCTGAGGAGGCCGGGCTCGATGAATTCATCCTCGTACCAGGGGCGTCCGATATCGCGGTGATCGAGGCGACGATCGAACTCATCCGGACGCGCTAACCGATTCTCTGGTGAGTTGAGCTCCCGCGCTCCGGGCGATTCCCCCCGCCGCACAATGGGTGGCGAGCCGGGCCACAGAGGCGAAAGCGCCTCGAGCAGGCGGTGATTCAGATGCAGCCTGAGGAACGTGTCCGCGAGGCATAGGACTTTTTCTGCGAAGTGTGCGGTGCAGCGAGGAACCCTCGCCATTGAGACAATGATGTATCATTTGAGTCGACTATGGCGCATGCGTGGGCGGGTCACGCCCGTTTAAGGAGTGGTTGTGGTGTCCAGGAGTTTTGACCGGAGATGCGGCGCTGTTGCCGGAGTGGTGATCTTGGCCGGGGGGGCTTTGATCGGGTGCTCCTCGCCTCAATCATCACCGGAGCGCACGCACATGAATTTTCAGGTGACTACGGATTCTCAGGGCACTTACGACGTGCCCTCCCGCTTGCCGGACGGCAATCGTGGCGATTTGATTGCCTCGGCCGACCAGGGCGCGGACGTGGGTTTGGGAGCGTCGAGTCGGACAACCCTTCTGTATCGCTCAGTGAATTCACGGGGGCAGGATGTTGTTGTCAGTGGAGTTTTGCTGATTCCACACGGAGAGGTACCCGCCGGAGGCTGGCCACTGATTTCCTGGGCGCACGGAACAGTGGGTATTGCGGACCGCTGCGCCCCCTCCCACTCCCCGACAATGGGTGGCGAATTTAACGGGGAGTACGTGAAGTCACTATTGAATGCAGGCTACGCGGTCGCGGCCACCGACTATATCGGTTTAGGCACCCCGGGCGATCACACGTACATGGGTGCCATCGACCAGGGTAATGCGGTGGCCGATATCGTCCCGTCCGTCCGCCAAATTAACCCCCATTTATCCGAGAATTGGTTCGTCATCGGACATTCGCAAGGTGGGGCGGCAGCACTGTCTGCCACACGTGCAGGCGCCAAGGGCCAGCGGCCCAGCGGTCTTAAGGCCGTCATCGCGATTGGTCCAGGCAACTCGGCAGAGAGTGCACTTCAGGCGGTGATCGACGGGACTGACACTGACCCATTCGCTCCAGCCCTGGACCTCTTTGTGTTAATCGGCGCTGCCGCTGCGGATCAAAACATACATCTGCAAGAGATTTTGTCGCCACAAGGACAGAAAATCGTGGACGAGGTGCGAAACAATACGTGCCTGGCGGACCTGCTGAATAACACAAGAAGCCTGCCTGGAGCTGACATCTTTCTCCATGATTCTCGAACAATTGCAGAACTAAGCCAACGCCTGAGAATATATGGAAACCCGGACAACGGACCTACTAATGGCCCTGTATTAATCATTACCGGGGACGCCGACACTATCGTCCCTACGGCTGGCACGCTCAAACTTATCGACAGTCTCCGCCAACAAGGATCAGAAATTGAGGACCTCGTCTTACCCGGACAGGGCCACATACAACCCCTCTACGATTCTTTCTGTGAACAACAACGGTTTCTCGCAGCCCATGGCGGTCTGCCGGCACCGCAAACCTGCCCACAACGCTAAACAGGGCGGCACAGCCAGTAACGCCCGCTGACGCCTCAGGGAGTGTCCACCCCATGCAGCATCAGACTGGCGATCATGTGGGAAAAGTCTCGGCGGGCAACCCTTCCCGTCTGAATAGCCCAGGCCGCGCCGGTGACCAGGCTGAAGAAGGCTTCGGTAAGCCACACCGCCGTCAAATCGGTACGGAACTGGCCGCTTTTTTGCCCTCGCGCGAACAACGCGGTGATCTGCCCCTCAACACCTGAAAAGCCTTCAAGAGTCTGCGGAAGGTCCAGATTCTGATACTGGGTATATATGAGAACGAGTTGGTCTGCTATCGGCTCACACGCCCCAACCAGCCGCGCCAGGGCATCGGTCGCCGAGTCCTCGGTCAACCGCGCTCCGGCCAACGCCGACTCCATATTGCTCACCGCCAGCATGGTCAGTGCTTCTATCAATGCGGCTCGGCCCACAAAATGTCGATGAAGCGTCGCGCGACTCACTCCCACCGCCGCCGCGATCTCGTCCATCGTCGCCGCCGGCTGTCTACCCAAGAAGACAGCCGCCGCATGCAACAAGCTGTCACGACTCACAGCCATTGGCCCTCCCGGTTGCTCCGCGAATAGCGGTATCTCATATGCGACATAATCGTCTCATATTCGGCAGGGTCGATTTGGTGCGCTGACGCGGAACTCAGCCACGACCGAACGACGAGGGAGCCGAGCTAGTCCGGGCTCGATGGGTTAATCGATCCTCGTACCAGTGGTGTCCGATATCGCGGTGATCGAGGCGACGATCGAACTCATCGAGATGCGCTGACCGATTCCGTGGGTGAGTTGATTTCCCGCGCGGCGAAGTCGGCGGCCTGGTTGGTCATCCCGTTGTCTCCGTACGAGCCGTGCGCGGTGTTGTCGTTGCCATCCGGGGAGCAAATCGGATCCTCCGGGTTGCACATATCGACCGTCTTGTCCGCGTAGAGGTGCCCGATGTTGATCGGCGGGGCCGTGTTGTCGATGCGTTGCAGGAATCCGGTGGACGGCTTGCCGAACAGCGCCACCGCCGCGACGTGGTCTGCCACCTCAGGTGGCATCGGCCCGGTGATCCCCTCCGGCAGCTCGAAGCCCGGGGGCACCGCGTCCGCGGTGGTATAGGCCACCACTGCCGCACCCTGCGAGAAACCACCCAGCACGATCTTGGTGTTGGGGCATCGCGCCGCAACATCCTTAACCCGGTTGCTGGCGTCGATGACGCCGTCAGCCGCGGTCGCAAAGGCTAGGGATGCGGGATATTCGACGGGATAGACCTCCACCGACTTGCCCTTGGTACGCGCACGCAGCGCGCTGACGAATGCCTCTCCGGTGCCGCCGACACCCGGAGGCTCGAAAGTGCCTCGCGCGAACACGATCTCCACATCGGGACATGCGGCAGCAGCTGCTGACGGTATGCCGACGGGCGAACTAATCAGGGCGCACATGACCACAATGGCAAGTAACCAGCCCCACCGAACTCTCTTCATTAACGACCACCACCTGTTCGGGCTTCCGTTCCTGTCTACCACAGATTCAACGGTTGTGGACAGGTCTGCGCCGCCTCACGGATGGTTTTAGCCGATCGCTCATCGAGCGAAAGATGGTATCCACGAACCACTTCCGCGAACTGCATGGAGTATTGGCACCAGAACGCCTTATTCGGCGGCATCCAGCCCGAGGGCCCCGCATCACCTTTGTCTTTGTTCGCTTGACCTTGCACGGCGATGAGATTCGCGGGGTCATTGGCAAAGCGCCAGCGCATTGACGGTTGCCATTCACGCGCGCCCATGTCCCATGCGTACGCCAGCGGAACGATGTGATCGATCTGGACCGCTTCGCCGCTGTTGGGCCCGCGAGTAAAGGCCACCAGCGCTCCCGTGTAGGGATCGTGCAGCATGCCGGCACCCACCGCACTAGGACATCTGCGCGTGAACACGAAGCTCTTGTCGGTCAGGTCGCGGTTCAGGATGTCGTTGCGGGTGTCGCAACCATTGCGTCCACCGGGAGCGTCGGTGTCGTCGGACCAGGCATCACCGAACTCGGCACGCTCGTAGTCCTTGCCTCGAACCCGTTTGGGTATCACCGTCACTCCGGCCAGCGGATCTTGACCAGGGGCGAGGGTCGGAATATTCGATTGCCCGGCAACGGCATTAGCACGTTGTAGCCGGTACCGAGCCGTTACCTGATACGCCACCACCACCGCGATCGCCGCGGCGATGGCGACGATGAGCACGGTGCGATTCCTCACGATTTATCCAGGTACTCGATCTGATCGGCGATCAGGAAACGTCGCGCCATACCCGCCAGCGCCGGTTGTCTCGTCAGCTCGGGGTCCTCGGCACACGCCCGCACCGCCATGTCCCGCGCGGTCTCGATCATGTCGCGGTGATCCATCAGCGAAAGCAGCCGTAGATTCACCGCGCGGCCGGACTGGTCGCGCCCCAGGACATCGCCCTCGCGCCGCTCCTCCAGGTCCAGCTCGGCCAGGGTGAACCCGTCCAGGGTGTCCTGCACCGCACGCAACCGCCGTCCCGCCGAACCCGCAGGGCTGCTGGGACTTACCAAGAGGCATAGACCCTTGTTGCCGCCGCGGCCCACGCGACCGCGCAGCTGGTGCAGCTGGCTGATGCCGAACCGGTCGGCATCCATGATCAGCATCACAGTGGCATTGGGAACGTCCACGCCCACTTCGATCACGGTGGTACACACCAGAACATCGATCTCACCCGCGTTGAACGCCGTCATCACGGCATCCTTCTGTTCCGAAGGGAGCCGGCCGTGCAGCAGTCCAATGCGCAGCCCCGGTAGCAGTGAACCGCGGATGGTTTCGTACAAGTCGGTGACGGGCACCGGCGGCGGGCGCTTCTCTTCTGCATCCTCAGGCCCGGAATCTTTGTCGTCCGGGTCGATCCGCGAGGCCACCACGTAGGCCTGCCTGCCCGCGGCCACCTCCTCGGCGATCCGCTCCCAACCGCGCGCGAGCCAGCCCGGCTTCTCGCGGGTGAACACCGCAGTAGTGGTGATGGGCTGGCGCCCACGCGGCAACTCCCGCAGTGTCGAAGTCTCCAGATCGCCGAACACCGTGAGCGCCACCGTGCGCGGGATCGGAGTGGCCGTCATCACCAGCAAGTGCGGCACAATGCCTTCGGGGGCCTTGGCCCGCAACCGATCCCGCTGCTCAACGCCGAACCGGTGCTGTTCATCGACGACCACCAGGCCGAGATTGTGGAAATCCACCGAGTCCTGCAACAACGCATGAGTCCCGATGACGATGCCGGCAAGTCCGGTCGCGACATCGGCCTTGACCTGTTTCTTAAGCGCCGGCGACATCGATCCGGTGAGCAGCGCGATGCTGGTCGCGTCGTCGGGAGCTCCCAGTTCGCCTGCGGTGGCCAAAGATCCAAGCATCGCGCGCAGCGAACGAGCGTGCTGAACGGCCAACACCTCGGTGGGAGCCAACAGTGCGCACTGATACCCGGCATCGATGGCCTGCATCATCGCGAGCAGCGCGACGACGGTCTTACCGGAACCCACCTCTCCTTGCAGCAGCCGGTTCATCGGCTTGACCCCGGCCAGGTCGTCCCCGATCTCGGCGACAACCTGCTGCTGGCCCTCGGTGAGCTCGAAGGGAAGCTGGCGCTGCAGATCCTCGCGCAGCTTTCCCGTGGTGAGCGGCATCGACGGACCCGCCGACCCGATGTCACTGCCGCGCCGTATGGCCAGCGCCAGCTGCAGACCCAGTGCCTCATCGAACGCCAGGCGCCTGCGCGCCTGCTGTTGTTCTGAGGCGTCCTCCGACATGTGGATCTTGCGCAGGGCTTCATCCAGGGACATCAGATCGTGCTCTGCCAGCACGGCTTCCGGTAGCGCCTCGGGCACGGGATCCAGCTGGGCGAGCACCTGGTCGATACACCGGTAGATGTCCCAGCTTTCCAGGTTCTTGGTTGCGGGGTAGATCGGAAAAACATTCCGCTCGAACGCCGAGATGGCCGTAGACGCATCGCGCGCCGTTCCGGCGATACCGCGCAGCGCCGTACTCCCCCGCGTCCCGGTGCTCTCGCCGAGTGCGGTTTCCAGCACCAGATAGTCGGGGTGGGTCAGTTGAGGCTTGCCCCGAAATTCTCCGACCGCGCCGGAGAGCATCACCCGGTTGCCTACCTGCAGATCGCGTTTCACCTTGTGCGGATGGAAGAACGTGGCCTGCACCGCATGCGGGGCACTTCCCAGCATGACTGAGAGAAACTGCCCCTTGCGGTTGCGCATGCTCTTCAGTTCCGCCGACGTGATGAATCCCACCAGTGTGGTGTGCTCACCAGGTTTGGCGCGGTCGCCGTCCTGCTCGTCGCGCAGACTGAAATCGGTGCTGTATCGGCGGGGGTAATGATGGAGCAGGTCTTCGACGGTCAGCAGACCGAACTCGGCGTCGAGAACGTCGGATGCCTTATGCCCCAATACATGATCGAGACGATCGGAAAGTTGCGCCATCTATCCCCTGCTAAGACCTGTCACTCGACGCCGATATGAACGACGTCGGAGTGTTGCCCAGTGCGGTAGATCATCACCTCGACACCGCCGTGGTGCGATCGAGTGTGCTCGATCAACGCGTCGGCAAGGGACTCATCCGCCTTGTCCGACAGCAGCACCGTCACGAGCTCTCCACCGGAGGACAACATGATGCTCACCAAAGCCTTTGTGGCATTGGCGACATCATGGTTCAGCACCAGCACCTCATCACCGATGATGCCCATCGCATCTCCCGGCTCGCACGTTCCAGACCAGGTCAGAGCGCGCTCGGTGGCCACCCGCACCAATCCAAACCGGGTAGCGCCCGCTGCCCGCGCCATGGTGTAGCTGTCGTCGACTGCCATTCGCTCCGGATCATGCACGGCCAGCGCCGCCAGCCCCTGTGCCATGGATGCCGAGGGCAGCGGAATGACCGTGATGCCCCATCCGCGCGCCGCCGCACAGACCGCCACCAGTTCCTCGGGCGACATCAATCCATTGGGCAGCACCATGATCTGGTGCGCACCGCTGTCGACTACCGCATCCAGGAGACGTTTCGCACTCGCAGGAGGTTCATCGACGCGCAACACCTGGGCACCCTCGCTGGAGAACAGTGTGGCCGCGCCATCGCCCTCCGCCAGCGCCAGCACCCGGCGGTGCCGGTGACGCCCATCGTGATGTCCCCCACCCACATCACCGCGTAGCGAGGAAATCTGGATCGATTGCGGAATACCGAACTTCATCCCGGCCTCGATGGCCGCTCCGGCATCGTTCACGTGCGCGTGTACGGAGTACCCCATATCGCCGTCTCCGGCGATGGCGATGGAATCGCCCATCCCGTCGAGTTGCGCTCGCAGATCCGCGATCTGTAGCTCATCACACCCGCACAACAGGTACATCACCTCGAACTCCGGCGGCAGCTCCCGTGGCGGATCCAGGTTCAGGCCGCCCGAACCGCGCCCGGGCCCAGCCACCCACACCTGTGAGGGCGCGTTCTTGGGTGGCGACGGGCTGTACTCACGGCGTGTGGGCAGCTCCCCGGCCACCACCAACACCAGCGCGTCGAGGATGACGACGAGACCGCGAGCACCGGCATCGACCACACCGTTATCGGCGAGGATGTCGAGCTGCTTGGGAGTCTTCTCCAGCGCCGCGACGGCGGCATCGGCGGCGGTGATGACAAGGCTAGGTAGATCGTCGGCGTGCGCACCATCGGTGGCGGCCCGGTCGGCTGCCTCGGCGGCAGCGGCTAGCACCGACACGATGGTGCCCTCGACTGGAGTGCTCATCGAAGCGATCACAAACTGCGAAGCCTGTCGAAGCGCCCGGCGCACCACCTCGGCCCCGATGTCGTCCTGGTCGGCGGCGGCGTCGGCGATCCCACGCACGATCTGCGACAGGATGACCCCCGAGTTCCCGCGGGCGCCATGGACTGCGCCCCGGGCCAGCGCCGCGGCGACCTGGGCGACCGTGGCGCCTTCCCCCAGTGCCTCGGCGGCGTTCACCGCCGAACGCATGGTGAACAGCATGTTGGTACCGGTATCGGCATCGGCGACCGGGAACACATTCAACCGGTTGATCTCGTCGCTGCGAGCGATCAGCCCGTCGACCGAGGCTCGCGCCCAATGGAGCAGCGCAGCGCTGTCCAACACCGAGAGCTGCATGTGAGGAAGCCTATCTACCGGAGCTGACAGAGTTGAATGGTCTCGCTGAAGCTGGGGATCCCCCGCTGGCGGGGGCCTCATTGACGCCTATTTTGGTGTTCACAGGCCGGTCAGGCTATTCTTGCAGGGTTGTGGGCCGCCCCGGCTCTGGCTTCGTGATAAGCGTTTGCGCGAAGAGCTGAGAAGGCGGCCGTAATCGCGAACTTGAGGAGTTTCACTATGGCTGCCGTCTGCGACGTGTGCGGCAAGGGACCCGGCTTCGGCAAGTCGGTTTCGCACTCGCACCGGCGTACCAACCGTCGCTGGAACCCGAACATCCAGACGGTGCACGCCGTCACCTCCCCCGGTGGCAACAAGCAGCGCGTTAACGCCTGCACTTCCTGCATCAAGGCCGGCAAGGTAGTTCGCGGCGCCTGACGGGTCGTGACCGCCGTGTCTTCCACGCAGTCTGCTGACTACGTCGCCGTTCACAACGGCGTTCTGCACATCACCATCGCCACCGCGGCGGCCGGGACCTCGCTGGACTTCACGGGAGTCGCCGCTGCGGTTCCTGTGCTGCAGGACTTACCCGCCGAGGTCGGTGCGATCCTGCTGACCAGCAGCGGGGCCAATTTCTGCGCGGGTGGCAATGTGCGCGATTTCGCCGCCGCCGAGGACCGGGCTGCCAAGCTCAACGACCTCGCCGGGCGCTTGCATGAGTTCGTGCGCGCGGTGAACGCCGCAGATCGTCCGGTAGTGGCCTCGGTGCACGGGTGGGCCGCAGGCGGTGGTCTGAGTCTGGTGCTGCTGGCCGATATCGCGATCGGCGGCGAGTCGACCAAACTACGCGCCGCTTACCCGGGAATCGGGTACTCCTCTGACGGTGGCATGTCCTGGGCACTGCCCCGCGTGGTCGGCAAGGCGCGTGCCGCGGACATCCTGCTGACGGATCGCGTCGTCGAGGCACCCGAGGCGCTCTCCATGGGACTGCTGAGCCGCGTGGTGGCCGACGACGAGGTACAGGCAACCGCTGTGGCGGCCGCCGAGAAGCTCGCGGCCGGCCCGCGTGAGGCGCAGAACCGCATCCGTCGTCTGCTGCGCCTGAGCGCGAACAACACCCTGGACGCACAGCTGGACCTGGAGCAGGCCAGCATCGCCGAGGCCTCAGTCAGCCCTACGGGTATCGAGGGTGTCGACGCCTTCGTCGGCAAGCGCAAGCCTGACTGGCCGTAGAGATCTAGCCGAGTCCGGCTGTCTTCACCCAGGCGCTCATCCCTGCAGCTTCTTCCGAATCCAGTTCACGACCCACGGGATCGCGAGCATATCCGCGGTGATGTGTTCACCGGGCAGGGCCCAGTAGTCCACGTCGGCACCATTGGCGCGCCAGGTATCGCGCAGCGCCAGGGCGCCTTCTTCGGGAATGAAGAGATCGCCGACCGCCTTGCTGCGCGAGCCGTGATACAGCAGCACCGGCATCGTCGGCGTGAGGTCACCGGGCCGGTTGGCGCGGATAACGTGTTGCCCCAGCTCCGATTCGAACGGTGCCTCGATCGCCGAGAGCAGGTCCAGGTCAAATCGCAGCAGACCCGCCGCCGCCAGCGGGGGCTGTGGAAAGTCCTTGGCCCGGATCGCGCCGTAGAGCGCGAATTCGCCGAAAATCGTTGCCAATTCCGGGAACTCGCGAGCCTGACCAATGACCGCAGCGGAAAAGAGCCCCGCCCCGAGACCGCGATTCATGCTGCCGTGCAGCAGGGTGTAATCGGTGGGGGTGCCTCCCGCGGCCGCGCCCGCGATGCGTAGCTCCGGCGCGTATGTCGGTTGCAGCTGCGCTGCCCATACCGTGGCGATGGCGCCACCGCTGTATCCGTGCATCACAATCGGCGAATCAGCGAGGTCCGGCCGCTCCGAAATCATTCCGCGCACCGAGTCCAGTACCGCATGTCCCGCCATCTTGCCGGCGGCATACGACATCCGGGGTCCTTCATGATCCGGAAACAGCACGGCGTAATTCTGGGCAGACAGGAACGGAAACATCGGCGGGTTGTCCCGGTACCAAAGGTGCGCCAGACGGTAAGACGGCGTGAACTTGAGTCCCAGGGAGTTGATCGCCTGATTGCGTACCACCACCGGACGCGAGCCGGGGCCATGCCATGGACGATCCGGTTCGATCAACGCCGCTGTCACAGGGACGGCATTGCCCGCGGTATCGGTGGAACGCACCATGATCCGCTGCATGGTCGCCTTGCGTAAGGGAAGCCGCGGCGTCACTCGATCAGCACGAATGACCTCGCCCGGCGCCAGCAGGCTCAGATCACCGGGATCACTGTAGAAGTCGTCGCCGCTGATGGGCGTCGGAAGGATCGCCGAGTACGGGTCGGCTCGCTGTTCGTCCGTGAGCCGGCGGGCCGCCCAAGCGTTGAGCCGGTCGACCACAGCCGGGGTGCGCAGCGCGGAGCCGCCGGTTGCCAAGGCCACCGTCAGACCGCCCACGGCGGTCAATGCGCCGGTCGACCAACGCATTACGGCAGCCGCCAATCGATCGGCCGGGCACCTAATCCGCCCAGCAGTTCGTTGGCCCTGCTAAATGGCTTGGAGCCGAAGAATCCGCGCGATGCGGACAGCGGCGACGGATGCACCGATTCGACAGTGGGCACGCCAGGCCCCAGCATCGGCTTGAGTGTCGCCGCGTCACGTCCCCACAGAATGGCGACCAAGGGTGCATCCCGCGCAACCAACGCCCGGATCGCACATTCGGTCACCGCCTCCCAGCCTTTCCCTCGATGCGAGGCCGGGTTGCCCGGCTGTACCGTCAGCACCCTGTTCAGGAGCATCACTCCCTGTTGTGACCAGGGCGTCAGATCGCCGTTGGCAGGCTTGGGCAGGCCCAGGTCGCTCTGATACTCGTCGAAGATGTTGGCCAGGCTGCGCGGCACCGGCCGCACCTCGGCGGCCACCGAGAAGCTCAAACCCATGGCGTGCCCGGGCGTCGGGTATGGATCTTGTCCGACGATGAGCACCCGGACATCGGCCAACGGATAGGTGAAGGCGCGCAGCACATTTGCCCCAGCGGGCAGGTATCCGCGACCCGAGGAGTTCTCCTCGCGCAGAAACTCCCCCATCCTGGTCACCTGCTCGGCAACGGGCTCCAGCGCGTCAGCCCAGCCGGGATCAATCAGCTCGGTGAGGGGTCGGGCAGTCACGAAGAGTCAACTTAGCTCACGGATGAGCCGCTTGCGCGAAGACATCGGGTCACGGATGAGCCGCTTGCGCGAAGACATCAAGCGAACGAATCCCATCCCATCCGTTGTGTCCACGCGTTGCCGTCGACCGTTACCCCCGGGTCTCCCGCGCGCACCTCACCGATCGCGACCCAGCCCGCCGGGACTGTCCCGGGAAACGTCGCGACCAGCGCGTGCTCCTCGCCGCCGGTCAAGATCCATTCCCAGGGATCGGCCCCGAGCAGTCCCGAAGCGCCCGCCACCGGCACCAGATACGGCTCCAGGCTCGGTGAGCTCAGGTCGATGCGGACCGCACTCGATTCGGCGATGTGCCCCAGATCGGCCAGCAGCCCGTCGGAGATATCCGTCATCGCCGTCGCACCAGCCAACGCGGCGACGCGTCCTTGTCCGTACGGCGGCGACGGCACCAGGTGTACCTGACGCAGCTCGGAGAACTGGTCAATCCCGTCCTGCCACAAGCGGAGGCCCGCCGCTGAGGTACCGAGCGCACCGCAGACGGCGACGATGTCTCCCACGGTGGCGCCGTCGCGAGTTACTGGAGCGCGCCCCTGCAGATCACCGAGCGCCGTCACCGAGACCACCAGTTCACGCGCGGCCACCAGATCTCCGCCGGCGATGGACGCCTGGACCCGCGCCGCTTCGGCCCAGATTCCCTCGTTGAGCTGATCCAGGAATGCGATATCGGTTTCCGCGGGCGCGCCCACCGCGACGACAAACGCCGTGACCCGTCCACCCATGGCCTCAATATCTGCGGCGTTCTGCGCCACCGCTTTTCGGCCGATATCCGTCGGCGACGACCACTCAAGCCGAAAATGCCTGTCCTGCACCAACATATCCGTCGACACCAGAACTCGATTATCCGGCGCACGGACCACCGCGGCGTCGTCACCCGGGCCGAGTTCAATATCGGCGCCGGGCACACGACCCGCTGTGAGCCGGCTGATCACGCCGAACTCGCCGGTATCGCCCAGATTTGGCACTCGGTTAGTGTAGGCCTGTGCAATCCGAAGACGGCCCGCCACGCAAGCTCCTCATCGGTATCGCGGTTTTCGGTGCGGTCGCGGCCCTCGCCGTGCTCTTCGGTGTCCTGAAGTTCGCACAGTTCCAGGACGACAAGAAGCCCATAGCGGTCACAAATATTCCTGCACCACAGGCTAATTCGCCGCTCTGCATCGATATGACCAGGGCATACCCGGGCAACATGGCTGGCGATTGGAAGCGAGCACAGATCGTCGAACCCAAGCCACCCGCTACCGCCGCGTGGCGCCGGGGCAAGGATTCCGTTGTCGCACGCTGTGGTGTCGACCGGCCGGCCGAGTTCGCCGTCGGGACCTCGGTAGAGCAAATCAACTCAGTGCAGTGGTTCCGAGTCACTGACGCCGCGATCGCGACCACCACGTGGTTCGCCGTGGACCGCGGCGTCTACATCGCGCTGACCATGCCCGATGGTCTGGGTTCGGAGCCACTGATCGAGATGTCTGACGCCATCGCCAAGGCGCTGCCCGCCGTCAAACCCGACCCGGTGCCACTACCCCGCTAGACGATCTTCGCGCGAGCGCTCATCGAAGCCCGGTGCCCCGTGCCAGGGCGGTACGCACCATCGCATCCAGCAGTGCCGGGTAGTCCACGCCCGTGGCCGCCCACATCCGGGGATACATAGAAATCGTGGTGAACCCGGGCATGGTGTTGATCTCGTTGATCAGCGGGCCGTCATCGGTGAGAAAGAAGTCCACCCGCGCCAGACCCTGGCCATCGATCGCCCGGAACGCCGCCACCGCCAGCTCACGGATCTGATCGCTCACGTCATCGTCAACCTTGGCCGGTACGTCCAGTTCGGCGGTGTCGTCCAGGTATTTGGTCTCAAAGTCATAAAAGGCGCCCGCAGCCGTCTCATCCTGGTGCACACCCTCGACCCGAATCTCGCCGAGCACGCTGGCCTGGATGTCCCCGTCGGGGAATTCCAGTACACCGCACTCCAGTTCCCGCCCGATGATGGCGGCCTCGATGATCACCTTCGGGTCGAACTGGCGCGCATGTGCGATGGCAGCCGGCAGTTCCTCCCATGCGGTGACCCGGGAAACGCCGAAGGACGAGCCCGCCCGAGCGGGCTTGACGAACACCGGCAGCCCCAGTTCCTCCCGCTGATCCAGCGTCAGCGTGGTGTCACGCGGGCGGATCACGGCGTATTTGCCGATCGGAAGCCCCTCGGCGGCCAGCAGCTTCTTGGTGAACTCCTTGTCCATGCCCGCCGCACTCGCGAGTACCCCGGCGCCGACATAGGGCACCCCCGCCAGCTCCAGCAGCCCCTGGATGGTGCCGTCCTCGCCGTACGGCCCGTGCAGCACCGGGAACACCACATCCACGGAGGCCAGCACTTGGCCGGCGGCACTCGAATCAACGTTCACCAATTGGCCGGCACGGCGCGGGTCGGTGGCGAGCACCAGCTCGGTACCGGAAGCGTCCGTGACCTGCGGCAGCGTGCGGTCGCTGATCGCCAGCTGCGCGGGGTCGCCGTCGGTGAGTACCCAGCCACCCTCTGGGGTGACCCCGACTGCGACCACCTCGTATGCGTCCTGGTCGAGATTGCGCAGAATGCTGCCGGCCGACACGCAGGAGATCGCGTGCTCACTACTCCGTCCACCGAAGACGAGCGCGACCTTGATCCGGGAGTCATTCACAGTGTCAGACCGTACCGGCTGCGAGCGCCGCCTCGATGTCGGCCAGCAGATCATCGGTGTCCTCGATGCCCAGGGAGATGCGCGCGAACCCCTCCGGGACGGCATCCCCCCAGCGCGCCCGGCGGTCCACCGAGGTATGTACACCGCCGAAACTCGTCGAGGCCGCCAACAACGTGCTCTTGCTCACCAGCGCGTGCACGGCGTCGGCGTTGGCCAACTCGATCGACACCAGTGAACCGAACCGGCTCATCTGGGCGGATGCCACGGGATGGGACGGATCGCTCGCCAACCCTGGGTAACGCACGGAAGCCACCGCGGGATGCTCGCGCAGCATCGTCGCCAGCGCGATCGCGTTCTGACATTGGCGCTCGAAGCGCAATCCGGCGGTGGCCAGGCTGCGTGCCCCCAGCCAGGCTTCGAACGGACCCACGATGGCCCCGGCCCGCGACCGTTCCTGCGCAACGGCCGACATGAGGTCCTCACGCGACCCCGCGACGTATCCAGCGATCAGATCGCTGTGACCTGAGAGCGCCTTCGTCGCGCTGGCGACCACCAGATCGGCGCCCAGCTCCAGAGGCAGCTGCCCCATCGGGGTGGCCGTGGTGTTGTCCACCACCAGCACACCCCCGTGCGCATGCGTCGCACGGGCCAGCAGAGCCAGGTCCACAACGTCGAGCCGCGGATTCGAGGGAGTCTCCGCCACCACCACATCGGCCTGCGCGGCAGCGGCCACGATCTGATTCGATCTGGCCGCGATCACGTTGATACCCAGCGCCGCAAGGTTTTCCGTAGCGTAACGCCGCGTCTGGTAGTACCCGTCCTCCGGGACCACCAGAGTCTGCCCGGGTCGAACCAATGCACGTAACGCCGAAGTGATCGCGCCCATACCCGAGCCGAACACCAGCACATTGTCCGCACGCTCGAGTGTCGCCAAGCCCGATTCCCATTGTCTCCACGTGGGATTGGACGCACGCCCGTAGGTGTCCAGCGAGTCATCCTCGGGCACCGGCAGATGATAGGCGGAGGCAAACACCGGCCCCGCCAGAAAGGGTTGCCCGGCAACAGGTTCAGCGGTGGCGGCCACAACTGCCCGGGTCGATATCCCTGGCTCTGGCATGTGCTTACTCCGGTTTGGTACTGCGCCCTAACAACTGGGCGACGGCATCGGTGACGCTCAGTCCGCGATGACAGACGCCATGAACAGCCTCCGTGAGCGGCATCTCGACGTCGTAGCTTGATGCCAACGCCAGGATGGACTCACAGGAGGTGACTCCCTCAGCGACCCTACCGCCGGCGGCGTTACGCGCCTCCTGCAGCGTCTCGCCGCTGCCCAGCCGCATGCCAAAGGTCCGGTTCCGCGAATGTGTCGAGGTGCAGGTGGCCACCAGGTCACCCACGCCCGCTAAACCGGCAAGCGTGGTGTGGCTGGCACCCAGGGCCAGCCCCAGCCGGGTGATCTCGGCCAGGCCACGGGTAATGATGGTGGCGATCGTGTTCTCCCCCAACCCGACTCCGGCGGCCATGCCGCAACTCAGGGCGATCACGTTCTTACACGCACCCCCCACCTCGCAGCCCACCACGTCGGAGTTGGTGTACGGACGGAAGTAGCGCGTGGAGAACGCGCGCTGCAGGGCGACGGCCCTGGTCGAGTCGGTGCACCCGATGACGGTGGCGGCGGGCTGGCCCGCGGCGATCTCGCTGGCCAGATTCGGACCGGTCAGCACCGCGACCCGGCTGGGATCGGTACCCAGCACCTGAGTGACGACCTGGCTCATCCGCATGAGCGTGCCCACCTCGATGCCCTTGGCCAGGCTCACCACCGACGACCCAGGTTCGATGAGGTCGGCCCAGGGGGTCAGGTTGGTGCGCAGAGACTGTGATGGCACCGCCAACAGCACCAGCTCGGCGCCCTGCAGGGCCTCTTCGGCCACCCCCGTGGCGACTATCGAGGCGGGCAGGTCCACATCACTGAGGTACACCGAGTTCCGATGCGTCGCGTTGATCTCATCGGCCAATTCCGATCGGCGTGCCCACAACCTGACGTCGTGACCCGCGTCGGCAAGCACCTTGCCCAACGCGGTCCCCCAGGAACCAGCACCCATCACCGCAGCCGTGGCCATGGCAGACACCCTAGCCGGGGCTGGCACCATGGAGAACGTGGGCAGACAGGCTGACGCAGACTTCGGCGTGATCATCGCGGTCAAAAACTTGGCGACCGCCAAGAGCCGCCTGGCGCCCTCGCTTTCCGCACCCCAGCGGGAACGGCTGGTACTGGGCATGCTGACGCACGCCATCGCCGTGGCCTTCACCGCCGCCCGAACCGTCGCGGTGATCAGTCCCGATCCTGCGGCCAAGGCAGCGGCGGGACAGGCCGGGGCACGATTCATCTTTGATGACACTCCCGCAGACCACCCCGATCCGCTGAACAACGCGCTACGCAGCGCCGCCGCACAGCTGAGCGCATCGTCACCCAATCTCGTTGTGTTGCAGGCCGACCTTCCCGCGGTGACGGGCGAGGAATTCTCGGCTGCGATGCATGCTGCGCGAAATCACTCACGCAGTTTCGTCGCGGACCGGCACGGCACCGGCACCGCGGCGCTATTCAGCACCGACGGCGATCTGAACCCGTTGTTCGGAGTCGATTCGGCACGGCGGCACCGGGATTCAGCGGCGGTCGAGCTCACCGGGAACTGGCCCGGATTGCGCTGCGACGTGGATACGCTGGAAGATCTGGCCGCGGCCCGCGAGCTGGGGGCCTCACTACCACTCTGAGCCGGTCCGGTAACTCTATGATCACAAGGGTGACCACACCCAGCGTTCCCCCGGCCGCAACCACGATCGCGTCGGCTGAGGAGCTACCCGAAGACCGGTACCTCAACCGGGAGCTCTCGTGGCTGGATTTCAACACGCGCGTGCTGGCCCTGGCCGCTGACGAATCCCTGCCCATCTTGGAGCGCGCCAAGTTCCTGGCGATCTTCGCGTCCAACCTGGACGAGTTCTACATGGTCCGCGTCGCCGGTCTGAAGCGCCGCGACGAGACAGGATTGTCCGTGCGTTCGGCCGACGGCTTGTCGCCACGAGAGCAGTTGAAACTGATTGGTGAGCGCACACAGGAGATCTCGGTCCAGCACGCCCGGGTATTCAGCGACTCAGTGCGGCCCGAGCTCGCCAAGAACGGGATCTTCGTCGTCACCTGGGCCGACCTATCGGAGAACGAGCGGAGTTATCTCTCCTCATATTTCACCGACCAGGTCTTCCCGGTACTGACCCCGCTGGCTGTCGACCCGGCGCATCCGTTCCCCTATATATCCGGCCTGAGCCTGAACCTGGCGATCACCGTCCAGGTCCCTGAGACGGGTGGCCAACATTTCGCCCGAATCAAGGTGCCTGACAACGTCGATCGATTCGTGAGGCTGCGTAGCCCCGACGGTGCCGAGTCCGCGCAGGCCGCCCACACCTCGCGCTTCCTGCCTATGGAAGAACTCATCGCCGCACACCTGTCGGCGCTGTTCCCGGGTCTGGAAGTCGTCGAACATCATGCGTTCCGCATCACCCGGAACGCGGATTTCGAGGTCGAGGAAGATCGGGACGAGGATCTGCTGCAGGCACTCGAACGGGAATTGGCCCGGCGGCGGTTCGGTTCACCGGTGCGGCTCGAGGTCGCCGACGATATGACCGAGCACATGCTCGAACTGCTGTTGCGCGAGCTCGACGTCCATCCGGGTGATGTGGTGCAGGTGCCGGGGCTGCTCGACCTGTCCTGCCTCTGGCAGGTCTACGGCGTGGATCGTCCCGCGCTCAAGGACCCGACCTTCGTCCCGGCGACCCATCCCGCGTTCGGCCAGGGCGAGACACCGAAGAGCATCTTCTCCACCTTGCGCGATGGTGACGTACTTGTGCATCACCCTTACGACTCGTTTTCCACCAGCGTGCAACGGTTTATCGAGCAGGCGGCCGCCGACCCGCAGGTGTTGGCCATCAAACAGACGCTGTACCGCACCTCCGGCGACTCCCCCATCGTCAACTCACTCATCGACGCCGCGGAAGCCGGCAAGCAGGTCGTGGCGCTGGTGGAGATCAAGGCGCGCTTCGACGAGCAGGCCAACATCAAGTGGGCGCGCGCATTGGAAGATGCGGGTGTACACGTGGTCTACGGTTTGATCGGCCTGAAGACCCACTGCAAAACGGCGCTCGTGGTGCGCCGGGAGGGGTCTGCAATCCGCCGGTACTGCCACATCGGGACGGGAAACTACAACCCGAAGACCGCCCGGCTCTATGAGGATGTCGGCTTGCTGACCAGCGCGCCGGAGATCGGCGCGGACCTCACTGACCTGTTCAACTCCCTCACCGGATACTCGCGGAAGGTCTCCTACCGCAACCTGTTAGTAGCGCCGCACGGAATTCGCGCCGGGATCATCGACCGCATAGACCGCGAGATCTCCGCACATCGGGCAGGACAAGACGCGCGAATCCGGCTGAAGATGAACGCGTTGGTCGACGAGCAGGTCATCGATGCGCTGTACCGGGCCTCCCAAGCCGGAGTCCCCGTCGAGGTGGTGGTGCGCGGGATTTGCGCGCTCCGACCCGGGGTTCCCGAGTACTCCGGCACCGTGACGGTGCGATCCATTCTCGGCCGGTTCCTTGAACATTCGCGCATCATTCACTTCAACGCCATCGACGAATTCTGGATCGGCAGCGCGGACATGATGCATCGTAATCTGGACAGACGAGTCGAGGTCCTTGCACGCGTCACCGATCCGAAGCTCACCGCACAGCTCGACGACATGTTCACCTCCGCGTTGGACTCCCGGACCCGGTGCTGGGAACTGCAGTCCGATGGCCAGTGGCTGGCTTCACCTGCGGACGGCGAGGAGGTGCGCGATCATCAGGTCGAAATGATGAAACGGCACCGCTCGCAGACGTGAGCTAGCCCACGTTCTTCCGGCTGAACACCTCTCCCCCGAAGGAGCTTTCGTGCCCGATCCGACCACCCGGACCGGTGCGGCGGTCCTTGCCGCCGGAGCCGCGCTCTGGCGGTATCAGGAAGACCAGGACGACACTGCCGGCTCCATAGAGGTAGCACTGGTGCACCGGCCACGGTACGACGATTGGTCATTACCCAAAGGGAAGCTGGACCCTGGTGAGACGGCGGCAATCGCCGCGGTCCGTGAGATCGCCGAAGAGACCGGATTCACCGCGCGGCTCGGTAGGCGATTGCCTTCGGTGAGTTATCCGGTGGCGCAGGGAACCAAACGCGTCAGGTACTGGGCGGCACAAGCTTTGGACGGGAAATTCGAGGCCAACCATGAAGTCGATGAGATTCGATGGCTACCGATAACGCGGGCGATCAAGACGGTCAGCTACGCCGTCGACCGGAAAGTGCTGCGAAACTTCGCAAAGCATGAAATTGACACTCGGACATTGATCATTGTGCGCCACGGAAAGGCGGGGCGAAAGGAACGCTATTCCGGGGATGACACCCTCCGGCCGCTGGACAAGAAAGGCCGGGCGCAAGCCGAGGCACTCACCAGTCAATTACTCGCATTCGGCGCCAGCGCCATTCACGCCGCAGATCGATTACGGTGCCGTCAGACGGTGGAACCGCTTGCCGAGGAACTGAACACGGTGATCTACAGCGAGCCCGCACTCAGTGAAGAGGCCTACTGGGCCGACCGAAAGCGCGCACATCGCAGAATTCTCGAAATCGCGGGGTCCGACGGCGTCCGGGTGGTATGCACTCAGGGACGGGTCATCCCGGATCTCATCAGTTGGTGGGCGGATCGCGACGGTATCCGCCCCGATAAGTCACGTAACCGCAAGGGCAGCATGTGGGTGCTGTCGATGCACGGCCAGAAGCTGCTGGCCGCAGATCATCTGGACAGCCCGCTGCCCGCCGGGAGCTGACGCGCGCGCTCCCCCCTGATGTGCAACAGCTGACTGCCGCACTACCCCTGAAATGCAACATCGGGTCCCACCCTGAGGTGGGACCCGATGTCAGCTGAAACTACTTGCGGCCCTTCTTGGCGGGAGCCTTCTTGGCAGGAGCCTTCTTGGCGGGAGCCTTGGTCGCGGCCTTCTTGGCGGGAGCCTTGGTCACGGCCTTCTTCACGGGAGCGGCCTTCTTGACCACTGCCTTCTTCACGGGAGCCTTCTTGGCGGGAGCGGCCTTCTTGACCACTGCCTTCTTGACCGGCGCCTTCTTGGCAGGAGCGGCAACCTTCTTGACCACTGCCTTCTTGACCGGAGCGGCCTTCTTGGCAGGAGCCTTCTTGGCCGGGGCGGCCTTCTTGGCGGCGGCACGCTTGGCCGGGGCGGCGGTGGAGCCACGCTTCACAGCGGGACCGTCGGCCGGAAGCTTCTGCGAGCCAGAGACAACCGCCTTGAACTGTGCACCGGGACGGAACGTCGGGACCGACGTCGGCTTCACCTTGACGGTCTCACCGGTGCGCGGGTTACGGGCGACGCGCGCGGCACGGCGGCGCTGCTCGAAAACACCAAATCCGGTGATGGTCACGCTCTCACCCTTATGCACGGTGCGAACGATGGTGTCGACGACGTGCTCCACCGCGGCGGTGGCTTGCCGGCGATCCGAGCCCAATTTCTGTGTCAGAACGTCGATGAGCTCTGCTTTGTTCATGTAAAACCCTCCGAAGCCAGTGGTCCACTTTGAACCGACTTCGAACACGGTAAACCCAACTGCACCTGATTTCCAAGTGCCACGCGTAATTTCGGCAAAATTCTCTGAGCTTTTTGACGGGCCATATGCCGACCAAAAGCAATGCCCTTGCCCCCCAAGGGCGCCCAATCAGCTACTCAGAAGGCTCCAAAGTACGGGGTTTGAACTTCGGCCGCGACGCCTCAAAAGCCGCAATTTCGTCGACTTTTCGCAGCGTAAGGCCTATATCGTCCAATCCTTCGAGCAGCCGCCACTGGGTGTAGTCGTCAATCTCAAACGGCACCACCACCGTTCCGGCAGTCACTGTCCGATCCTCAAGATTCACAGTGAGTTCCAAACCTGGATTCTGCTCGATCAGTTTCCACAGCAGCTCGATGTTGGACTGATCCACCAGTCCCGCAACCAGACCGGCCTTACCGGCGTTGCCCCGGAAGATGTCTCCGAAACGGGACGACAGTACTACTCGAAATCCGTAGTCCATCAACGCCCACACGGCGTGCTCGCGGGATGATCCGGTGCCGAAATCGGGCCCGGCGACAAGCACACTGCCCCGATTGAACGGTTCCAGATTGAGGATGAACGAGGGATCATTACGCCAGCCGGCGAAGAGCCCGTCCTCGAAACCCGTTCGGGTGACACGCTTGAGGTACACCGCCGGGATGATCTGATCGGTATCGACGTTGGAACGACGCAGCGGCACACCAATTCCGGTGTGAGTGTCGAATGCCTCCACTATTTCCTCTCCCTGCTGGTCTAGAGCGCGGATTTTGCCAAATCAGCTGGCGATGAGAGCTTTCCCCGCACCGCGGTGGCCGCTGCGACGGCCGGTGACACCAAGTGAGTACGGCCGCCCTTGCCCTGGCGTCCCTCGAAGTTCCGGTTCGACGTCGAGGCGCACCGCTGCCCTGGGGACAGCTGATCGGGATTCATGCCCAGACACATCGAGCAGCCTGCCTGACGCCATTGAGCGCCCGCAGCGGTGAATACCTGGCCCAGCCCCTCGGATTCGGCCTGCGCGCGCACCCGCATCGAGCCGGGAACGATGAGCATGGTGACCCCCTCGGCCACCTTCCGGTCCCGCAACACCTCGGCCACCGCCCGCAGATCCTCGATCCGCCCGTTGGTGCAGGACCCGACGAACACGGTGTCCACCGGGATCTCACGCATCGGGGTACCCGGCGTGAGATCCATATAAGTCAGCGCCTTCTCGGCCGCCAGCCGCTCCTCCTCGTCGACCATCTGCTCTGGATCGGGGACGGCGGCGCTCAGCGGAACTCCCTGGCCCGGGTTGGTACCCCAGGTGACGAAGGGCGCCAAAGTACTGGCATCGATGTGCACTTCGGCATCGAACTGAGCCCCATCGTCGGTGCGCAGCGAGTCCCATTCGGCCACAGCGGCATCCCACAGCTCACCCTTGGGCGCGTGCGGACGGTCCTTGAGGTAGGCATATGTTGTCTCGTCGGGAGCTACCATTCCTGCCCGCGCGCCCGCCTCAATAGACATATTGCACATAGTCATTCGGGCCTCCATCGACATCTCCTCGACAGCTTGCCCGCGGTACTCCAGGACGTACCCCTGGCCGCCACCGGTGCCGATCTTGGCGATGACCGCCAAAATGACATCCTTGCTGGTAACGCCGGTCGGCAGGGGGCCATCGATGTTGATGGACATGGTCCGAAATGGCCTCAGCGGCAAGGTCTGCGTGGCCATCACGTGCTCGACCTCGGAAGTCCCGATGCCCATGGCCAGCGCCCCGAAGGCTCCATGGGTGGAGGTGTGGCTGTCGCCGCACACCACCGTGGTGCCCGGCTGGGTCAAACCCAGCTGCGGACCGACCACGTGCACGATGCCCTGTTCGGCGTCGCCCATCGGGTGCAGGCGGATGCCGAATTCTTCGCAGTTGCGTCGCAGCGTCTCCACCTGAGTGCGTGAGACCGGATCGGCGATCGGCTTGTCGATATCAATGGTCGGCACATTGTGGTCCTCGGTCGCGATCGTCAGATCCGGCCGGCGCACCGGGCGCCCGGCGAGCCGCAGACCGTCGAAGGCCTGAGGGCTCGTCACCTCATGGACCAAATGGAGGTCGATATAGATGAGGTCAGGTTCGCGCGCCTCACCCTCACCGGTTCCGCGTACCACTACGTGGGAGTCCCAGACCTTCTCTGCCAGGGTCCGGGGCTGTTGGACACTAGTCATCATTGGCTCCGTGCTCATTGCGTCTCATTATTTGGAACGCTAGTATCGTTCCGTGAGACAGCATAGCGGTATCGGCGTTCTCGACAAAGCGGTGCAGGTCCTGACCGCCATAGGCGACTCCCCCTGCGGACTCGCTGAATTGTGCGAGCGCACGGGACTCCCCCGTGCCACCGCGCATCGGTTGGCGGCGGGGCTGGAGGTGCACCGACTCCTGTCCCGGGACGGTGCCGGACAGTGGCAGCTCGGCGCAGGGCTGACCGAACTCGCCGCGCATGTCAACGATCCGCTGCTGAGCGCCAGCGCGCAGGTGCTGCCCAAGCTGCGTGAGATCACCGGCGAGAGCGTGCAGCTCTACCGCCGAGAAGGCACGGTACGCATATGCGTGGCGGCGCTCGAACCACCAGCGGGGCTACGCGATACCGTGCCGGTCGGTTCACGCCTGCCCATGTCCGCCGGATCGGGCGCCAAAGTTCTGCTTGCCCACAGCGATACGGCCATTCAGGCCGCGGTACTCCCCGGCGCCACGTTCACCGACCGCGCCCTGGCCGACGTGCGCAAGCGGGGCTGGGCGCAGAGCGCGGCCGAGCGCGAGGCCGGAGTCGCCAGCGTATCGGCGCCCGTTCGCGATCGGCATGGCAATGTCGTTGCGGCGATATCGGTTTCCGGCCCTATCGATCGGATGGGCCGCCGGCCGGGAGCACGCTGGGCCGCCGATCTCGTTGCCGCCTCCGAGGCCATAACCGCTCGGCTTTAAGCTCCGATTATGGGAAGCAATCAGCGCTCGCAGATCGTCATGTCCGACGAAGAAATCACCGAGTTCATCAATAATTCGCGCACTACGACCATGGCGACCATCGGCGCCGATGGCCAGCCGCACCTGGTGGCCATGTGGTACGCCGTGATCGAGGGCGAGCTGTGGTTCGAAACCAAGGCCAAGTCGCAGAAGGTAGTGAACCTCAAGCGTGATCCGCGGATCACCTGCCTCATCGAAGACGGACTCACCTATGACACGCTGCGCGGGGTATCGATCGAAGGACAGGCCGAGATAGTCGAGGACGCGGACCAGCTGTTCCAGGTCGGCATCAGCGTCTTCGAGCGCTACACCGCGCCGTACACCGAAGAGATGAAACCCTTCGTCGAGCAGATGCTCAACAAACGCATCGCGGTCCGGGTGCGGCCGGCCCGCATCCGGTCCTGGGATCACCGCAAGCTGGGCCTGCCCGCGATGCCCCTCGGCGGGTCGACGGCGCCACAGCAGTAGGTACGGCGGTGGGCCAGCTCGCGCGCGATGCGTTCGACTCCTTCCGTGAGGGTCTGCGGCATAAGAAGATCAAGCGGCCATTGAGCGACGCGCTGGTCCACCACCTCGATACCGGCGAGACGGCCGGAGAGCACGGCGATCGGATCCGTGAGCTATGCGCCGAAACCCTCGATATCGAGGTGAATGTCAAGAAGACCGGCGCCCATCAGGCGCGCAAATTTGTGATCTGGACCCTGCGGGAGCGCCATCCCGAACTCACCGAGGAGGCGTTGCGCATGTTGGGCGACTATCGCGCCGAGAGCTGGCTATAGATTTCGCATTGAGAGCTGGTACCCCCGATGGGATTCGAACCCACGCTACCGCCGTGAGAGGGCGGCGTCCTAGGCCGCTAGACGACGGGGGCTAGAACATTCCGTGCGACGCGCGAGGCGCGCAGACTTGACAGTCTAGCTCACCGGCGTGCATCACACCAAATCACTTGTTGTGCAAATGATTTGCGCTGGGGTACCAGGACTCGAACCTAGAATGGCGGTACCAGAAACCGCTGTGTTGCCAATTACACCATACCCCATTGGCCTCGCAGAACCGCAGGTCAGCGCGCTGACTGCGGACTTTGGAGCCGACGAGCAGACTACCAAACCAACCGCGATTAACCCGAATCGGTTTGGCTCTCCACCTCATTTTCCCAGGTCCGCGCGTTTCGCAGCCGCTGCAAGGTGCGCTCGGAGCCCAGTAGTTCCATTGATTCGAACAGTGGCGGGCTCACCGTCGCTCCGGTGACCGCGACGCGCAGTGGCCCGAATGCCTTCCGGGGTTTGAGTTCGAGCCCCTCAATGAGCGCGCCTTTGAGCGCCTCCTCGATGGCCGGTGTAGTCCATGCGTCGACGGACTCCAGCGCACCTATCGCCGCATCCAGCACCGGCAGCGCGGCCTCCCCCAATTCCTTGCGGGCCGATCCCGGGTCGATGGCGTACACATCGTCGTTGAGGAACTTCAGCAGGCCCCAGGCATCGCCCAGCACCACGACCCGCGTCTGCACCAGGTCCGCCGCCACCGCGAAGGCGCTGTCGTCGAGCCCGAGCTCGTACCCGTGCCCGGCGAAGAAAGTCCGCAGCCGCGCCACGAACTCCTCCGGGGCCAGCAGCCGGATCTGCTCGGCATTGATGGCGTCGGCCTTCTTCTGGTCGAACCGCGCCGGATTCGAGTTGACGTCGGCCACATCGAACGCGGCGACCATTTCCTGCAGGCTGAAGATGTCGTGATCGTCGGCGATCGACCATCCGAGCAGCGCAAGGTAATTCAGCAGCCCCTCGGGAATGAATCCCCGGTCGCGATGCAGGAACAGATTGGACTGCGGATCGCGCTTGGACAGCTTCTTGGTGCCCTCTCCGAGCACCGACGGCAGATGGGCGAACATGGGTATCGAATCGGCCACCCCCACCCGGATCATGGCTTCGTATAGGGCGATCTGGCGCGGCGTCGACGGCAAGAGATCCTCGCCGCGCAACACATGGGTGATCTTCATCAGCGCGTCGTCGACGGGGTTCACCAACGTGTACAACGGATCTCCGTTGGCGCGGGTCAGTGCGAAATCGGGTACGACTCCCGCCGCGAAGGTGGTCTCCCCCCGCACCAGGTCGTTCCAGGTGATGTCGTGATCGGGCATCCGCAGACGGACAACAGGGCTACGCCCCTCTGCACGAAATGCGGCGAGCTGCTCATCGGTGAGGTCGCGGTCGTAGTTGTCGTACCCCAGTTTGGGGTTGCGCCCCGCGGCGAGGTGACGCGCCTCCACCTCTTCCGGCGTGGAGAACGCTTCGTAGGCATCCCCCGACTCAAGCAGCTTGCGCACCACGTCAAGGTGCAGCTCCTTGCGCTGCGACTGCCGATAGGGCACATACGGCCCGCCAACCTCGGGCCCCTCGTCCCAATCCAGGCCCAGCCAGCGCAACGCGTCCAGCAGCGCCAGATAGCTCTCCTCGCTGTCGCGGCCGGCATCGGTGTCCTCGATGCGGAAGACGAAGTCGCCTCCGCAGTGTCGCGCGTACGCCCAGTTGAACAACGCGGTCCGAATCAACCCGACATGCGGAGTGCCCGTCGGCGACGGACAGAAACGAACCCGGACCTTGTCAGATCCAGTGGTGTCACTCATTGTTACTTCGCCTTCCGCACAACAGGATTGGACAACGTGCCGATTCCTTCGATGGTGACACTGACGGTATCGCCGTCGACGATGGGTCCGACACCCTCGGGTGTCCCGGTAAGAATCACGTCACCCGGCAGCAGGGTCATGACAGCGGACACCCATTCAACGATCGCTCCGACGTCGTGCAACAGCAACGCGGTACTGCTGCTCTGCCTGACTTCGCCATTGACCTCGGTGCGGATGGCCAGGTCCGAAGGATCCAGGTCGGTGACGATCCACGGCCCCAGTGGGCAGAACGTGTCGTGCCCCTTGGCGCGGGTCCACTGGCCGTCGGCACGCTGGTGATCACGCGCCGACACGTCGTTGCCAATCGTGTATCCCAGGATGACCTCGGCGGCGCGGGAGGCGGGGACGTCCTTGCACGGCCGGCCGATCACAATGGCCAACTCGCCCTCGTGGTGTACCTCGGATGCGCTGGGCGGCAACTGGATCGGGAGGCCCGGGCCGATGATCGAGGTGTTGGGCTTGATGAAGATCACCGGCGACTCCGGCGGGGCACCACCCATTTCCGCGGCGTGGGCTGCGTAGTTCTTGCCCATGGCCACAACCTTGCTCGCCAGGATCGGCGCCAGCAGCCTGACATCGGCGAGTGGCCACTGCCGCCCCGTGAAGGTGGGCGTCCCAAAGGGATGCTCGGCGATCTCACGGGCGGTCTCGGAGCCGTCTTCTCCCTCGATACTGACGAAGGCGACACCGTCTGGGCTGGCAATACGTCCTAGGCGCATTCACATGAGCCTAGTTGCCGGGCTTCGTGGCTTCCTCGGCGTCCTCGCGTTGGTCCTCCCGGATGTTGGCGCGAGTGACCAACGCCACCAGGAAATCCTCCAACCGGTTATGGGTGATGTCGAGCTCGCCGCGAAACCAGCTGGTGACCAAGTCCAGCCCGCCGGACACCAGCGTGAACGTGGCAAGGTCCAGATCGGGGTCCAGCGCATCATCGGCGGGGAGCAGCACGCGCCCCTGATCGGCCATCACCTGGGCCAGGGTCTTGACCAGATCGCGGCGGCGCGCGGCCAGCCCTTCGGTGGCCTGCGATTCGACCAGAAGCCTGCCCCGGCGTGGGTCGGCGGTCAGGAACCGCAAGCCACTGCCGACGGCCGCACGCGTGCGCACCACCGGATCGGTGGACGTCGAACTCTTCGCGATGGCCTCGATAATGGCGGCCGAGCCCGCGAGCATCTGTTCGTCCAGCATCGCGAGTACCAACTCGTCGGTGCTGCGGAAGCTCTCGTAGAAGTACCGATCGTTGAGCCGGGCCTCGGCGCATACGCCGCGCACCGTCAGCCCCTTCACGCCGCTACCCGCGACCAGGTCCAGTGCGGCATCCAGAAGCGCCGCGCGTCGTCGTGCGCGTCGTTCACCGGATGTTGCACCGCCATAGGTCCGGGATGGCATCTGCCGATTGTCGCACTTTGGTCCTTGACCTCACGGGATTTTCTGGTGATGATTCTCACCAGATGGTGAGTCGTGTCACCAGATGGCCCATTCAACGAGGAAAGGACCTCATCCATGGCTTCGAGCTGGCAGAAGCTCCCCAACCCGCCGCAGCTTCGCGAGTTCCCGTTCAACGTGTTCACTCGCTTCCTGGCCGGACGGGATATCCGCGCGACCGCCGAGCAGCGAGAAGCCTTCCGCCAATACGCGCATGTCGGCGACCCGCTCGCTGACGCAGTGGTCGCGATGTTCGCGCGGTTCCCAGCAGGTCAGGGTCGCCGGATGTTCGAGATGGCCCTGGAGTCCGGCATCGAATCGGTCGACAATCCCCCCGAGGAACTCGTTGCGTTCTTCGCACAGGTCGATGCCCGGCCATATTGGCTCGACGAGGCGAAGCTTGAGCTGGCCGCGCGGGTCAGCATGCGCACCGGAGTCGTCGGCCTGGGCCTGGCACTTCCCGGCCTTGCCCTTACCGGGGGCTACCTCTCATCCCGTGCCGATAAACCCCTGGTCGGTACCGGCAACCTGAATCTGCAAGCCGCGGCTCCCCGTCGGCTGCACGAGACGGCGCAATGGCTCATCGACGTCACCTCTCCCGGTGGACTCGAGCGATTCGCCACCGGTTTCAAGGGAGTTTCTCGCGTCCGTCTGATGCATGCGCTGGTTCGTGGCGCCATGAACCGGCGCGATGACTGGGACTACGAGAACTGGGACACCCCGATCAACCAGATTCAGTTGGCGGGAACGCTGATGCTCTTCTCACTGGCCAACCTGGCGGGATGTCAGGCCATGGGCATGAGCTTCTCCGACGCAGAGCGCGAGGCAGTTTTCCATTTCTGGCGATATGTGGGACAGCTCATGGGAATTCACCCCGAACTTGTACCCACCAGCGAGGAGGACACCTGGCGGTTGTTCTGGCTGGAGGCCGATACCGAGTTCTTGCCCGACGAGGATTCGTACTCCCTGACGCAGGCGCTACACGCGTCCACACAGGACGAGCCGGCGTTCATGCGGCTTTCCCGTGCGTACCTGTCGTCCTACAGCCGCCTCATCCTCGGGAAGACGCATGCCGATCACTTGGGGCTTATCGACAGCAAGTCCATGCAGGCTGCGGTCCTCGGGACCTCGGTGGTCAACTGGTTCTTCGAGCGCCGCAATGTGCTGCCCGGCATGACTCGTATCAGTGAGGAATTCGGTCACTTTGCGCGACGTCAGATCGTCTCGCGCGGCATGGCACAGACCGGTGGCGATCGCACGTACCGGCAGCACGACAAGCTCGCGACCGCCAGTTAGGCAATCTCATATATTGAGACAATAGTTCAACAATTTGAGATGGATGTGGAACCATGACAGTCATGGTTCGTGTCGATGAGGTTGGTACAACACGCCGTTGGGCGATGCTGGCCATTGCCCTGGGGTCCACGGCGGGTGCGAATGTCTTCATCAACGGCGTGGCATTCCTCATACCGGCCCTGCATACCGAGCGCGGTCTCGACCTCGCCAACGCGGGGCTGCTATCGGCGATGCCCAGTTTCGGGATGGTGCTGACCCTCATCGCGTGGGGTGCGCTCATCGACAGGTTCGGAGAACGGATCGCGTTGGTGAGCGGTCTGGCGCTCACGGCCCTGGCCGCATTCGCGGCGGCCGAGGCACCGTCGCTGGTGATCACCGGCGTCTTCCTGCTGTTGGGAGGAGCCGCTGCCGCGGCATGCAACTCGGCCAGCGGACGCGTGGTGGTGGGGTGGTTCCCGCCGAACCAGCGAGGCACGGTGATGGGCATCCGCCAGATGGCCCAACCACTGGGGGTTGCCCTGGGCGCCCTGGTCATTCCCCGTATCGCCGAAGGCCACGGCGTGGCAACGGCATTGATCTTCCCGGCGGTCGTATGCGCGGTGTCCTCGGCGGTGTGCCTGGTGGGCATCATCGACCCGCCCCGCCCTCCTCGCGCCGAGGCGCCCGAGGAGCACCTGGCCAACCCCTATCGCGGATCACGGGTGCTGTGGCTCATCCACGGCGTGTCGGTACTGCTGGTGGTGCCGCAGGTGGTGGTGTGGACATTCACGCTGGTGTGGCTGGTGACCGATAGAGGCTGGAGCATCGGAGCCGCCAGCATCATGGTCACCGTCGCACAGGTCGTCGGCGCGCTCGGCCGGGTCGCAGCCGGAATGTGGTCCGACCGTTGGGGTTCGCGCATGTGGCCGATCCGTCTCATTGCCCTTGCCGCGTCGGCGACCATGGCGTTACTGGCTGTCACCAATCAGCTGGACTGGTCGATCAGCGTCGTCGTCATGCTCGCGGCTTCGGTGATCACCGTGTCGGATAACGGCCTGGCCTACACGTCGATCGCGGAGATCGCCGGACCGTTCTGGAGTGGCCGGGCCCTAGGCGCGCAGAACACCGGTCAGCTGCTGGCCGCCGCGGTCTCACCGCCGGTGTTCGGGGCGATCGCCACAGCAGCGGGATTCTCTGCGGCGTTCGCCGTGTGCGCGCTGTTCCCGCTGGCCGCAGTCGGTTTGGTGCCGGTGAAGCTGGAGAAACCCGCCCAATAACGCCGAATGCGAGCCTGACGCGATTTTCCGGCCGGATTTCCGCGTGAGGCTCGCACTCGATCAGGACTACAGGAAGCTGGCGATCCGATCACCAGTGGCCGAGGTGGACAGCTTCTCCGCGCCCCGGGTGGCCAGGTGCTGTTCGACCGCCTTCTCCACGCGGGCCGCAGCCTCGGTCTCGCCGAGGTGATCCAGCAGCAGTGAGACCGACACGACCGCAGCCGTAGGATCGGCGATCCCCTGGCCGGCGATATCGGGCGCACTGCCGTGCACGGGCTCGAACATGGACGGGTTCTTACCCGAACCGTCGATGTTTCCGCTTGCGGCCAAGCCGATTCCGCCGGTGACCGCGGCCGTCAGATCGGTGATGATGTCACCGAACAGGTTGTCGGTGACGATGACGTCGAACCGGCCCGGGTCGGTCACCATGTGGATGGTGGCGGCGTCAATATGCTGGTAGTACACCTGCACGTCCGGATGCTCGGCGGCGACCTCGTTGACCGTCCGCGTCCACAGCGAGCCGGCGTACTTGAGCACATTGTTCTTGTGGACCAGCGTCAGGTTCTTGCTGCGGGCCTCGGCACGCTGGAACGCGTTGCGCACCACACGCTCCACCCCGAAGCGGGTGTTGAGGCTGACCTCGGTAGCCACCTCGTGCGGGGTCTCGACCCGAATGGCTCCGCCGTTGCCGGTGTACGGCCCTTCAGTTCCCTCGCGCACCACGACAAGGTCGATGGCCGGGTTACCGGCCAATGGTCCCGTCACGCCCGGGTACAGCTTGGCCGGACGCAGATTGATGTGGTGATCGAGCGCGAATCTGGTGTGCAGCAGCAGACCGCGCTCCAGCACGCCACTTTGAACAGATGGATCGCCAATGGCGCCCAGCAGAATGGCGTCATGGCCACGGAGCTCGTCGAGCACCGAATCGGGCATCAGCTCGCCAGTGGCCAGGTACCTGCGGGCACCCAGGTCGTATTCGGTCTTGTCGACGCCGGGCAGTACCGCATCGAGGATCTTGACGGCCTCGCCGATGACCTCGGGTCCGATGCCGTCGCCGGCGATGATCGCGAGTTTCGTCATGAAAGATCAACCAGCTCAAGGGTTGTCGCTCCGACGGCGGCACGGATCTCGTCCAGCACGGCATCCGGGGCACTGCGATCGATACGCAGGATGATGGTGGCCGCCTGTCCGGAGGCGTCCTGGCTCAGCTGCGCGGCCTGGATGTTGACGTCGGCAGAACCCAGCACGGTGCCGATCTTGCCGAGGGCACCGGGCACGTCGGCGTAATTGATGACGAGGTTCTCGCCTTCAGCACGCAGATCGAAGTTACGGCCGTTGATCTGAACGATCTTCTGCACCTGCTGCGGGCCGGACAGGGTTCCGGCCACGTTGATCACGGAACCGTCCGCGTATACGGCGCGCACGTCGACCACGCTGCGGTGGTTGGGGCTCTCGGTGGCCGTGGTGATCTCGGCGCTCACGCCGCGCTCCTCAGCGATCGACGGAGCATTCACGAAGGTCACCTGGTCCTCGATCACCGAGGAGAAGAGCCCACGTAGCGCCGAAAGCTTCAGCACCGCAACATCTTCGGAAGCCAGCTCGCCGCGAACGTCGACCGACAGCGAGGTGGGCAGCTGCTCGGACACGGCACCGATGAGCACGCCGAGCTTGCGCACGACCTCCAGCCACGGCGCGACCTCTTCGCTAACCACTCCCCCGCCGACGTTGACCGCGTCGGGGACGAACTCGCCCGCCAGGGCCAGCTGCACGCTCGCGGCCACATCGGTGCCGGCGCGGTCCTGGGCCTCGCTGGTCGAGGCGCCCAGGTGCGGGGTCACCACAACCTGGTCGAGCTCGAAAAGCGGGCTGTCGGTGCACGGCTCAGTGGAGAACACGTCAAGCCCGGCGCCGCGGACGTGACCGCTGCGGATCGCGTCAGCCAGTGCGGCCTCGTCGATAAGCCCACCGCGTGCAGCGTTGACGATGATGACGCCCGGCTTGGTCTTGGCGAGCGCCTCCTTGCCGATGAGACCCGCGGTTTCCGGCGTCTTGGGCAAGTGCACCGAGATGAAATCTGCCCGACCCAAAAGTTCGTCGAGGGTCAGCAGCTCGATGCCGAGTTGGGCGGCGCGAGCGGCCGAGACGTAGGGGTCATAGGCAACGATGTGCGTCCCGAACGCGGCGAGGCGCTGCGCGAACAGCTGGCCGATGCGGCCCAGGCCCACCACACCGACGGTCTTGCCGAAAATCTCTGTGCCGTTGAACGACGAGCGCTTCCAGGCGTGCGCCTTGAGCGAGGCGTCGGCGGCCGGGATCTGCCGCGCGGTGGACAGCAGCAGGGTGACGGCGTGCTCGGCAGCGCTGTGGATGTTCGAGGTGGGTGCGTTGACCACCAGGACACCGCGGGCGGTGGCCGCCTTGACGTCGACATTGTCGAGTCCGACGCCGGCGCGCGCGACGATCTTGAGCTTGGTTCCCGCGGCCAGTACCTCGGCATCCACCGTGGTGGCCGAGCGCACCAACAGCGCATCGGCGTCGGGTACCGCGGCCAGCAGCGCGGGGCGATCGGGGCCGTCGACCCAGCGCACCTCCACACCATCACCAAGTGCTTCGACGGTCGACTGGGCAAGTTTGTCGGCAATCAGCACGACTGGACGTTCGCTCACGTCGTCATAGCCTAGTGTGCCGCCCGAAGCGGCGGACATCACAGTCGCCGACAGTCGGGGTCCTGCCCCGCCACATCGAGTAGCGCACTACTCACGCCCCAGGACGCGCGCCCGGATGACGCTGTGCGCATGACTGAAACACATGTACTGCCTGTCAGTGGCCAATACACGGTCCGCAGTGGTGACACGCTGTGGAAACTGTCCGAAATGTTCTATGGCGACGGACGTCGCTACCGGGTGATCGCGGTGATCAACGGCTTGTCCGATCCGGACCTCATCGAGGTCGGGCAGGAACTTGAAATCCCCTATGTCACGTACCGCTACCAGGTCAAAGCCGGTGACACCAAGGGGAAGATCGCAGAACACTTCTATGGCAGCTTTTCGATGAGCGGAGTGTTCGAGAGCCCCAGTGGCGTGTCGCAGCGCGACCTCATCGTCGGCGAATGGCTGCTGATGCCCGATCTCGCCAACGTGGGACATCACACCGTGGTGTCGGGTGAGACGCTGCAAGTGCTCGCGGACCGGTGGTACGGCGACTGGACACTCTGGATAGTGATTGCGATCGCGAACCAGCTGAGCGGAGATGACCCGGAACCCGGCGCCGTGCTGATCCAGCCTCGGCTCAACCGCCGCCACACCGTTGTCGCCGGCGACACGCTCTGGAAGCTGGCGGGCCAGAACTATGGCGACTACGGCGACGAGCGGACGCTGTTGGCGGTCGAGATGGTGGCCGCGGCCAACCTGATCGAAGACCCCGACCGCATCACGGCGGGACAGGTCATCTACTTCCCGTCGATCGATCTGGGTGGCTGATCACACCTCAGCCAGGTCTATCCCACGCGTCTCACGAACGGCCAGCAGTGCCACAAATGTCAGTACACCGGCGACGGACAGGTACACGCCCACCCAGCCGACGCCGAAGTCGTGCACCAACCACGTCGCGATGAAGGGCGCCATGGCGGCGCCGATGATGGACGCGAAGTTGTAGGCGATCCCCGACCCTGTGTAGCGCACATTCGTCGGAAACAGCTCGGGCAGCAGGGCACTCATCGGCCCAAAAGAGAAGCCCATCAATACCATTCCCAGACTCAGGAACACCAGCATTGTGGTCTTGTCCACCGTCGCCGGGTCGAGGAACCAGCCGAACGAGAGCCCGAACGCGATGATTCCGGCAGTGAACGTCAGCAGCACCGGCCTGCGGCCATACTTGTCCGCCAGCCGGCCGGATATCGGCACACACGCGGCGAGGAACAACACCGAAATCAGCTGCATCTGAAGGAAGTCGACGTAGCTGATCGCGAGTTTGACCCCGGATTTGTCGACCACCTTCCCCGTTCCGTACGACGCCGCCCAAGTCGTGACGACGTAAAAGATGGTGTACGTGGCCAGCATGACGAAGGTGCCGATCACCAGCTGACGCCACGAGGTCCGGACCACCTCGGCCAGCGGCGCACGCACCTTCTTGCCCTCGGCAACCGCCTGGGTGAACACGGGTGTCTCGGTGAGCTTGAGCCGCACGTACAGGCCGACGACCACGATGACGGCGCTGGCCAAGAACGGAACCCGCCAACCCCACGCCAAGAACGCATGGTTGGCCGCGGCCGACTTAGCGTCGAAGCCCATGACGAGCATCAACAACAGGAAGGTGCCGTTGGCGAAGAAAAAGCCGATCGGGGCGCCGAGCTGTGGCCACATCGCCGCCCAGCCCCGCTTGCCCTCCTCGGCGGTTTCGGTCGCCAGCAGCGCCGCACCCGACCACTCGCCTCCCAGTCCCAACCCCTGACAAAAGCGCAGCAGCGACAGCATGGCCGGAGCCCAGTAGCCCACAGTTTCGAAGGTGGGTAGCAGCCCGATCGCGAAGGTCGCGACTCCCATGGTCATCAGCGATCCAACAAGCGTGGCCTTGCGTCCGATCCGATCGCCGAAGTGTCCAAACAGCATGGATCCGACCGGCCGGGCGACGAAGGCCAACCCGAATGTCGCGAACGAGGACAGCAGCGCGGCGGTGTCATCTCCTTTGGGAAAGAACAACGTTGGGAATACCAGCACCGCTGCGGTGGCGTAGATATAGAAGTCGAAGAATTCGATGCTCGTGCCCACCATGGAGGCAACGACGATTCTGCTGCGCGGGACCACGGGCGCAGCGGGCACGGTCTCCGGTGTCAGGGCCACCGGCGGAGACTAACGCAGCGACTCGATTCTCGTGGCCAGCATGGCCGTCCATTCCGCGATGTAGTCCTCGTCGGCAATATCGAGGCCAGGCCGGCGGAACACCGCGTTGGTCGCACGCTTGCCCAGGAGCGCATTGACGCCAAGCACCCCAATCGATTCCGCGTCCTGCTTACTGACGCCGGGCGCCCAGCCCTGTACCCAATCGGTCAGTTCTCCGTACAGGCTGTCGAACAGCGCCGCGTAGGCGTCATCGAGCCGCGCGGGGCGGCCCGACGGCACACTGGAGACGATCTGCAACAACTGCGATTCCTCGTCCAGGATCGCCAGGATGTAGCGCCCCATCATGGTCAGTTCATTACGCAGGTCTCCGAGACCGCCGAAGAGTGCGCGGATATCGCGCATAGCGCTGCGCCGATCGAGCTGACGGTCGATACCGGCCTCAAGCAGCGCCTCCTTCGACTTGAAGTGGTGGTACAGGCCGCCCGAGCCCGGCGTCAGACCAGCAGCCTTCTCAATCTGCGCCACGCTGGTGGCCTTGTACCCCTGCTCTCCGAACAACCGCATGGCCTCGGTGACCAGGCGCTCCTTGGTGGAAATCTCACCCATTGACGCCTCCAAAGTAATCACTTAGTCTCACTCAGTGAGCACTTTAACAGCTGGGATGGGTCACCGGTAGGAGGCAGCCATGGCCGAAGAGCTAGTGCCTAGAGGCAGGGTCCGGCGCACCATGCCGCTGGCGGGCTTCACCGCCCGCGCCGCAGGCGGACGACTCGTCGCAGGACTCCGTGAAAAGGCCGGAGACACCGGAGCAGTCGACCGCTTCCACGAGAAGACCGCCGAGCGCTACGCCGAGCTCCTTGGACACTCCAAGGGCGTGCTCATGAAGGCCGGCCAGATCTTCTCGAGTATCGACATGGGGGGTTCCGGCGACAGCCGAATTTCGCCATACGAGCTGGCATTGACTCGACTTCAGACCCAATCCCCGCCTATGGAACCCGCGCTGGCACGTAGCGTCCTCGAAACAGAGCTCGGCATGCCCGTGAGCGAGGCATACGCCACGTTCACAGACGAACCGATCTCCGCAGCATCAATCGGGCAGGTTCACCGCGCGACGCTACATGACGGCCGTGATGTCGTCGTCAAGATCCAGTATCCCGGTGTGGCACAAGCAATCCAGGACGATCTGGCCAATACCGAACTTGTCACTACATTCCTGCGCGTCACCTTCGCACTCATGGACCGTAGATACGCGATCGATCTCTCCGCAACCGCACGCGACATCTCAGATCAAATCAGGGAAGAGCTCGACTACAACCAGGAAGCGGCGAACATATCCGCGTTTCACCAACTATTCCGTGGGCATCCATTCATCCGAGTGCCCGAAGCCGTACCCGAGCTGTCCACGGGGCGCGCCATCACGATGACGTATATCGACGGAATCGACTGGGCCCAAGCTCAGCACGCCGACCAAGAACTTAGAAATACCTGGGCGGAGGCACTTTGGCGATTCAGTCTCGCACCACTGCAACACGCCTCTGCCTTCTACACGGATCTACATCCCGGGAACTACCGGTTCGGGATGGACGGCAGTCTCGGGATCGTCGACTTCGGTTCGGTTAAGACCCTTCCGGAGAAAAACCGTCTCGCCTGGATTCGGATGGTCGCCGCAAGCATCGAGCAGCGCCCGACCGATCTCCACGCCACGATGAAGGAAGCCGGTTTCCTATCCGCTAAATCCACCATGACCGCGGAGGAAGCTCTGCGGTGGATGAATGAGATCAACACTGACGCAACACTGCCGCAGCCGGTCAGCTACACACCTCAATTGATAGACCGCAATCTCACGGCGCTCGACAGCCCCTTATCGCGCCGGATTTCCCTTCCCCCGGACCTTATCTACCTTGTTCGGTTTCCCCTTGGAGTCCGCTCCGCGATGTCGAAGCTCCGCGCCACCGTCAGCTCGCGATCCGCTGCCGCAGACATGATCGGAATCGCGGAACCCGAAACCCCCCTGGGTGTTCGGCATGTGGCCTGGGTCCGTGAACGTGGACTGCCCTTCGGACTAGACCCGCGAGAACAACCAAAGGTCGGTGCCCAGCTATGAGCGACAACCCCGGAGCCGCGAAGCCGCCGACATCCAGCCCGATCCCCCACGGACGAATCCGGCGCACCATGCCCCTGGCCGGCTTCACCGCCCGCGCCGCAGGCGGACGACTCGTCGCAGGCCTCCGCGAAAAAGCCGGAGACACCGGAGCCATCGACCGCTTCCACGAACGCACCGCCGAGCGCTACACAGAACTGCTCGGACACTCCAAAGGCGTCCTCATGAAAGCCGGCCAAATCTTCTCGGTCGCCGATATCGCGTCGCACGGGTACAGCCAGCTCTCGCCGTATCAGAACGCGCTGACCCGGCTACAGGCCGACGCACCGCCCATGCATCCGTTGTTGGCGCGCCAGGCCCTCGAAGAGGATCTCGGGCGATCGATCGAGGAACTGTTCTCCGAATTCAGCGACGAACCGATGGCGGCGGCATCGATCGGCCAGGTGCATCGCGCGACCCTTCACGACGGCCGTCCGGTTGCGGTCAAGATCCAGTATCCGGGTGTGGCACATGCCATCAGACACGACCTATCGAACGCGGAACTGATGGCCACCTTTCTGCGCTTCGCGACGGGGATCGCCGGACCGCGGCCACAGCTAGACCATCGCCTAATGGCCGACGAGGTGGCCGCGCGTATTTCCGAGGAGTTGGACTATCGGCACGAGGCCACCAACATTCAGACCTTCGCGGAGCTATACCGGGACCATCCGTTCATCCGGATACCCGAGGTGATCCCGGAAGCTTCCGGCAATCGGATACTCACCATGACGTACCTGGACGGATTGGACTGGACGGCGGCCCAGCTGGCCGATCAGGACCTCAAAAATGTTTGGGTGGAGACGATCTGGCGCTTCAGCGCTGGGTCATTTCGGCATGCCAATCTGTTTCATGCCGATCCACATCCGGGCAACTATCGATTCGGCATGGACGGGTCGGTCGGTTTCGTCGATTTCGGCTGCATCAAGGTGGTGCCCGAGATCTTGCGCTATCGGCTCGTGCAGATGATTCGCGCGGCCGCCGAGGAACGTCGGGGAGATTTGCGTCAGCTCATGGTCGACGCCGGCTACTTCGCGATCGATTCGCCGCTGTCCGAACAGGACATCTTCGAATGGCTCGGGGCGACCGTGCAAGACATCCGCGCCGCTCAACCCGTGACATTCACGCGTGAAGTGTCCAACAGTGGCACCCGATCCCTGCTCAATTTCCAAACGCTGCATCAGATGTCGATCCCCAGCGACCTGATTTTCCTGGCCCGGATCAATCTGAACATCAGCGCCCTGTCGGCAACGCTGAACGGGACTGCGCACACCCGCGCGCTACTCGACGACCTCGACGGTGTCGCCGAACCCGTTTCCCCACTAGGTAAACAGCATGTCGCATGGGTCCGTGACCGCGGCCTGCCCTTCGGATTGGATCACCATGACCACTGCTAAGCCCATCGCGCCGCGGATCCCCTGGGATTCAAGGGATCCCTACCTCTACTACGAGAGTCTCCGGGCCCGTGGCGACGTGGTCTGGGACGAAAACGCCGGCACCTGGGTGGTTCTCGGCTATCACCCGGCCCGCGAGGTGCTGGGCGGCACCGACTGGTCGAGTGATCCACTCGCCAGCCCCCAGATGCGCGCGGCAGCCCCCGAGTACCTCGATCTGTCGAGCTTCGGCAGAAACATGCTCTTCGCCGATGAACCAGACCACACCGAGCTCCGGGGTGCGGTCCGCGACGTGTTTACCCCTGGATTCATTGCCGGCCTACGCGACGGCGTGGAGTCCATCACCGCTCATGTCATCGAGTACCACTTGGCAGGAGAATCTTTCGATTTCATGACCGATATCGCCTTGCCGCTGCCGATCGCCATCATCGGTGAATGGCTTGGCCTGGATGACTCATCGTCCGCCGTCCTTCGCGAGGAATCTCCGATCATCATTCAGATGCTGGGCGCCTTCGCCGACGTCGAGACCGTCATGGCCGGCACGGCGGCCGGGGCCACCCTCGCTACCGAGCTGCTACCCCTGGCCGCGGATCGGCGCGCACACCCCGGTGACGACCTACTCAGCCTGATCGCATCCGATACCGACCTGTCTTTGGAAGACGTCGTCACCATGACATTCATGATCGCGATTGCGGGTCATGAGACGACGGCTAATCTCTTGGGGGCAAGCATGCTTCGGCTGCTCACCGCGCGCGCCGACGGAACCCGGCTTGCCGATCACGTCGACCCCGATGACCCCGCAGTCATCACTGAACTACTGCGACTCGACGGCCCGGTACAGGGCACCGCGCGCGTAGCGATCCGGGACCATAGCCTCGCCGGGAACACGATCCTGGAGGGCCAGACCGTACTCATCGCGATCGCGGCCGCAAACCGCGATCCGCAGGTGTTCACCAATCCCGCCGAATTCCGGCTAGACCGCAAGAACACCCCACCGCTGGCCTTCGGATACGGGGCGCATCACTGCTTGGGCTCAGCGCTGGCCAGGCTGGAGGCCGCGGTGGCCATTCGCGAGATCCTGGCACGCCGGCCGGTGATCATCGGTCCTGTCAGCTGGCGAGATACACCCGCCATCCGCGGACCACTCAGCATTCCCATGCGGTTCCATATCTAAGCACCGCAGCGCGATATTTCGCGGGTGTACCGAAAGGTATGGGCATATTGTGGTGAAATGCTCGTCAAAGCGGTCCGCAGCGGGTTGTAGGCCAGCGTGCTGCAACTCATGTTCACCTCGAATGACCTTGCTTTGACGCGGTTTTTGCCGATGCCCGCCCCTTTGTTAGAGATGAAGTTCGCGGCACGAGCGCTGCGGCACGGTATTCGTACACCGTGGGGCGAGCGGTGGCGTTGTCACGCGCTGGCGGCATTCCCCATATCGGCGGCACCGGGACGGGCACTGGTGAGCCACTTTTCGTGGTCATTGTCCCCCACGGTGCTGGGCGACAATTTCGATGAGGGCATGCAGTCTGTCCAGGAATTGACTCGGCAACAAGCGCATGCGGAATTGGCTGTCTTCGGGCGAGGCCCCACCGAAGGCACCGGTGCGCCGCACTATCTCCGGCACGCCATCGCAGGCAATCGCGAGGCCAACGTGGCGTTGGGGCGCACGACAAGAAGCGCCTACAGGGCGGTGCTGGAACCCTACTGGCCCAATATCCAGGCGAATCATCAGATTGAACTAGTCAGGCAGGGGCGCATGATGGCGCGCCAGGGCGTGCGGGCCACGCTCAGCAAGGTCATCCCCGGCGCACGATGGAATGGCGATTGCCTCGAGATCGACAGTCCACAGCGCCACACCATCGCCCTACGCGGCCGTGGACTCGTGCTGACACCAAGCGTCTTCTGGGCGGGGCCGCCGCTAGTCGGTGAGCTTGGCGACCGCCCGGTGGTCCTGGCATACCCAGCACCAATCGATCTCACCATGGGTATCGGCACCGAATCTGACTCGCTCGCAACGATACTCGGGGCAACCCGCGCGGCAGTATTGCGCGTGCTGAGTCAGGAGCACACCACCGGTGACATCGCCCGCGATCTCGGTATCAGCCCGGCGTCAGCCTCCGAGCACACATCGGCATTGCGGCAGGCACGGTTGGTACACAGCCGCCGCGATGGCAAAGCGGTCATTCACTGGGCCACCGCTTTGGGCCTGGACCTGATCGGGGCGAACCGCCCGTAGCTGGCGCCACCGGCGGAGATTGCAATGCAGCAGCCACTTCCATAACAGTTGCGCCCAACACTGTTGACAACTGACGTTGTTAACGTCTCCAATAGGAGGAAGCGAACCGCTCCCTGGGAGGCAACGATGCCAAGCACAGCTACACACGCCACGACACCATCCTCGGCGGGTATGCCGCCTCGAGGTGATGCCAAAGCCCGGATTTGGCGGCGCGGTGACGGGCCAACGCCCGCCGGTCAACGCACCGGACCCGACGGACACCCGGACTACGGTTACTTCGGCCCCGGCTCAGTGACCTGGAAGGTCTTTCTGCATCCCTCCGTGGCACCGATGATCGTCCTGGTGACGGCGCTCCTGGAGGGCAGTCATGAGGGATTGCAGGCCGTCGAGATCAACCACGATCCGGTGTTCACCAAGAGCAAGCGCAACCAGGTCGACTTCGATGACACCGTCAAACGCATTCAGCGCACGGCCGGAGTGCCGATACCGATCATCTTCGGCGACACCGCAAGCGCCGATGCCCTGGCCGCGCACCTGCGTCACTACCACCGCAACATGAAGGGTGTCATTCCCGGCACCGACCGGCCCTACGACGCGCAGGGGCCGGCACTGGTGCTCTTCGCGCACGTGACGATCATGCATGCGGCGCTACGTATCTACGAGAACACACCCGCACCGGGGCGTCTTATCCCCCGGCGCCTCCCCAAAGCCGAACGCGACCAATTCTTTTCAGAGGTTAAGACGTTCGCCGAGCTCATGGGGGCCGACCCGGACACCGTGCCGGTTACCTCCGAGGAGGTGGAGGCCTACTACGACTCCATCGAATCCGAGTACCGGATGGTGAAAGGATTTGTGCCCGGTGGCATGCGATTCGCCCTGTCGGTGATCAGAAACGCGCGCGGCTTCGGCGGACTGACTGCGGCGGCGGTGGCCGCGATTACCCTCGTCACCGCCGTGCCTTCTGTTGCCGTGGTGCCGCCAAAGGTGCGGCGCCATTTGGGAATTCCCCGGATCGCGGACCCGGTACTGGCGATGCTCCTGCGACTTGCGCAGCCTGCCTTTGTGCCCTTCACACTCGAGCCGCTGGCGCGCGAGATCTCGAGACTCTTCATCGGTGATGACGGCATTACGTTGGGAGAGAACGCCCGCGAGCTTATGGAACAGTCCGCCTAGGGCGTCACACTCGCAGTGCGGTGAATGGTGCGATCGGAATCAGCCTGATGGCGAACCAGGCCACGAACACCACCACGACGATCGCCGGCACCCATCCGCGCAGCCATGGCGGATTCCAGCCGGAGTCTCCTCGCCAGCGGCTACGCGTCCATGCGACAAAGCACACCGTGAGGAATCCCAGGGCCACCAGCGCAACCGCGTTGTAGTGCAACGCACCGAGTACATCGCCGTGCATCACCGAATAGACCATCCGCAAACCGCCACACGCGGGACAGTCGAGACCGGTCAGTGCCTTGAAAGGGCACACCGGGAGCACTCCCCCCGGCGTTGTCGGGTCACCGAACCAGATTGCCGCGCATCCCGCCGCCGTCACGCCCGCCACTACGGCGGGGCGGCGAGACGGGAAGCGACGGTGGACGGACTGGAGGTGGTCATCGGGTTCCAGTATCCACCGAACCTCGGCATGACTACAGTCGCATAATCGGCCGTCGACTTCACAACCTCAGATCCCTACCGCCTCGGTTGCGGGTCGTCCGTTGCATCGAGAAATTGCCTCTCATCGAAAGAGTCAACGGTCGCAGACAGGGATTGCACCTCGCTCACAAGTTCCGCCCACGAGAACGACGGGCTTTCTCCATCTTGTCCAATGAATCTCCGCAGGGCAGCGTCCAGATCCAGCTGCCAGAGATTCGCAACGCTCTCCGTTGCAGCGAGAATGTACCGGGTAGCGAACATCACGTTTCTCATCAACATAATTCGAGCGACCACGGTCTGCTTCTGCTCCGAAATAACCGTGATGGCCAGCCAGGCGGCGTTGCCGTGTGTTGGTCTGCTCAGCTCTTCGTAGCTGATAGCTCCCTCGCCAGGGAAGTACTTCTCGATCAGTTGGGTTGCGTTCCCAAACTTCTGCTTCGGCACGTCCTTGAATTCTGAATGAAACTCGGAACCCATTCGGGTTCTCCAAACCTTCCATTGGTTGATCAAGCCAGTTACACGAGCCACCGGTGAGGACTTGTACTCGCGCAACGAATCAGTAATCAGAAGATTGATCCTGAGCATCCTGGCCTGATACGAGATGCTCGGATCGGAGAGATACATGGACCGCGACGCATGCTCAGCGGCTGATCTCGCCAGCGCTGCAGCGCCAACGAAGTTGGGGTGATCGGTCGACAACAACGTCGACATCGAGTGGACACAGTCGCCAGCTGAAATCAAGTAGAACTTGGCGCTCCTGTGGGCGGTCAACAACGGGTCGTCCACGTCCTCTTCCGACCCCAACCGATCGTCGATATCCGTAATCGATTGCCCAGGTTCGCGATAGAGGCCTCCTGGTGGGTAAGCGACAGAAACCGCGATAAGAGCGACAAGGTTCGACAATCCCCTAACGTTATCGATGTAACTTGCCACCTTAGCGTTTGCTGCATCTCGCATTATTGGAGGATAGCTTCGTTGTCGCGCCTGCAAAATCTGTTTTTGACTCCCACGGGGGTGTCGGGAGCTAGTTGCCGATCCCCGCGCATTACCAGTTGATCACCCCTTGGCGCTCCGCTCCATGTGGATACTCAAGCCCTTCTGCCCCACAGAGATATTGGCCAAGTCCAGGTCGAGCCACCTCACCACGACCCCCATCAGCACGCACAGCACACCGACCACGGCAACCAGTGCGATGCATCCGAGAAGTAGTGAAATGCCCATGTACTCATCAAAGGACTTGAGCTGGACACGTCTCTGACCTGCGAAAAGCGTTGAAAATTTCTCTGAACTGCGCTTACGGTGGAATGTTTATGTGAGTGAAGTCCACAGGCTCAGAGTTATCCACAAGCAGAGAGCACGACCTCCACCTGCAGCCTTGTTGGTGCAAGTGACGGCTACCAGGACAAACGCACTACTTCGTACGTTCTGCATAACTACGGTGTGGGCGGCGACGGCCAGACTCCCCTGGTATCGAATAAATGTTCGATACCAGGGATTCCACGGGTGTTGGTCACCAGCGAGAGAGCTAGTGAGAAGGTGGTTCTGGGAGGCCAGGCGTCAAGTCCTGACCACGAGTCGACGGAGGGTGGTCCGGGGTGCCTGGAACGAGGCCTGAATCGAACAGGGTGATATTCGGGTTAGCGCGGGGCGCTCTAACCCTGTCCGAATTTCGAACCGTGATGGACGGTATCAATAACGTTTACGAGTTCTCGGCGATCGACATACTGCCCGGATATGAGTTGTATCCGATTACCAATCGGGTTGCGCCGCGCGTTCATTCGCGGCTCATTCCGGACGATGAGCTACGAATCACCACCCTGAACTACGGCTCCCCGCTGGACCTGGTATTGGGCGGAGATCCTGTTGTAACTGCGGCAGTCGCGGGTTCGCTCGCATGGGTAGGCAAAGAACTTCTGAAAGATGGGGCTAAAAACGCGATTGAGTTTCTCAGCTTTCCTGCAAGGCTTCGAGCCAGGCAAGCGGCACTGCAGGCGGAAGCAAGTGGTGCCCATCTTCAAGACGAACGCAATAGGAAGTCACTAGAGTCGCTTCGTGATAGCGAGCGCTCTCGTGGTGAATCAGATCCGGCTACAACTGCACGAAAGCGTTATCCAAACATCCCATGGGAGATCGAGACCCGCTCAAGAGAATCGTTTGAAATAAGCAACGGCCTGATACGGAAGGAAATTCATAAGGTGGTCCGTGTTGTCGGTCCGCCCACGTTCGTGGATGTCCCTCGGGATGCCTCCGAGGGGGTCGCCTTCGAAACGGAGGACTAGTCGATTCTCACCATTCCCATTGAACGTCGACCGCGGAAAACGCAAAGGCCCCCGACACTCCGAAGAGCGCGGGGGCCTTGCGTGCAGATAAACAGAGACTAGGCGGTTTCGGTGATCGGCCGATCGACCCAGCTCATGAGGTCGCGCAGCTTCTTGCCGGTGACCTCGATCGGGTGCTCGGCGTTCTCCTTGCGCAGGCCCTCGAGTTCCTTGTTGCCGCCCTCGACGTTGGCGACGAGGCGCTTGACGAAGGTGCCGTCCTGGATGTCCTTGAGGATGTCCTTCATCCGCTGCTTGGTGCCCGCGTCGATAACGCGCGGACCCGACAGGTAGCCACCGAACTCCGCGGTGTCGGACACCGAGTAATTCATGCGCGCGATGCCGCCCTCGTACATGAGGTCGACGATCAGCTTGAGCTCGTGCAGCACCTCGAAGTACGCCATTTCGGGGGCGTATCCGGCCTCGACCATGACGTCAAATCCAGTCTTGACCAATTCCTCGGTGCCACCGCAGAGCACGGCCTGCTCACCGAACAGGTCGGTCTCGGTCTCTTCCTTGAAGTCGGTCTTGATGACGCCGGCGCGGGTGCCGCCGATGCCCTTGGCATACGACAGCGCGAGGGCCTGGCCCTCACCCTTGGGGTCCTGGTGCACGGCGATAAGCGCGGGAACACCCTTGCCATCGACGAACTGACGACGCACCAGGTGGCCGGGGCCCTTCGGGGCGACCATGGCAACGGTGACGTTGGCCGGGGGCTTGATCAGACCGAAGTGGATGTTCAGGCCGTGACCGAAGAACAGCGCGTCGCCGTCCTTGAGGTGCGGCTCAATCTCATTCGTGAAGATCTGGGCCTGCGCGGTGTCGGGCGCCAGGATCATGATGACGTCGGCCCACTTGGCGACGGCTTCGGGGGTATCGACCTCGAGGCCCTGCTCGGTGACCTTCTCGCGCGACTTGGAGTCCTCGCGCAGACCGACCTTCACCTGGACGCCGGAGTCGCGCAGGCTCAGCGAGTGCGCGTGTCCCTGGCTGCCGTACCCGATGACGCCGACCTTGCGGCCCTGAATCAGGGTGAGGTCCGCATCATCGTCGTAGAACATCTCAACTGCCACAGTGCTTTTCCCTTCTTACTTCTTCTTCTGACGTCTTTATGACTGCTACTTCGCGGCGGCGATGGACCGCGGGCCACGGGACAGCGCGACCACGCCGGATTGCACGATCTCCCGAATACCGTACGGGTCGAGCATCCGCAGCAGAGCATCCAGCTTGGACTGGGTGCCCGTCGCCTCGATGGTCACCGACTCCGGCGACACATCCACGACCTTGGCGCGGAACAGGTTCACCACCTCGATGACCTGCGCGCGCACCGTCGCATCGGCCCGCACCTTGACGAGCATCAGCTCGCGGGCGACCGAATTCTCCTCGTCCTGTTCGACGATCTTGATCACGTTGATGAGCTTGTTGAGCTGCTTGGTGACCTGCTCGAGCGGAAAATCGTCGACGGTGACGACGATTGTCATACGCGAAATACCTTTGAGTTCGGTCGGGCCCACCGCCAGCGACGCGATGTTGAATCCGCGCCGCGAGAACAACGCCGAAACACGGGCGAGCACACCGGGACGGTCCTCGACCAGAACGCTCAGGGTGTGGGTGCTGGTCATCGTGACCCTTCCTGCTCCGCAGTTTCATCATCATCGAACAGCGGCCGGATGCCCCGGGCCGCCTGGATCTCGTCATTACTGGTGCCGGCCGCGACCATCGGCCACACCTGGGCGTCGGCACCGACGATGAAGTCGATGACCACCGGGCGATCGTTGATGGCCCGCGCCTCTTCGATCACCTTGGCCACGTCCTCTTCACGCTCGCAACGCAATCCGACGCAACCGAGCGCCTCGGCCAGCTTCACGAAGTCGGGGATGCGACGCGAGTGTGTCGCCAGGTCGGTCTGCGAGTAGCGCTGGTCGTAGAACAGGGTCTGCCACTGACGCACCATGCCCAGGTTGCCGTTGTTGATGAGCGCCACCTTGATGGGCACACCCTCGATGGCACAGGTGGCCAACTCCTGGTTGGTCATCTGGAAGCAGCCGTCACCATCGATCGCCCACACCTCGGCCTCGGGCCGCGCCATCTTGGCGCCCATGGCCGCGGGCACGGCGAAGCCCATCGTGCCCAGGCCACCGGAGTTGAGCCAGGTGCGCGGGTTCTCGTACTTGATGAACTGTGCGGCCCACATCTGGTGCTGCCCAACGCCCGCCACGTAGACCGCGTCGGGTCCGGCGATCTTGCCCAGGGTTTCGATGACGAACTCCGGGCCCAGGCTGCCGTCGTGTTGTGCGTCGTAGCCCAGCGGGTAGGTCGCGCGGATACCCGACAGGTACTCCCACCACTCGGACAGATCGGTGGTCGCACCGGTCGCGTGATCATTCCGGATGGCCTCGGTCAGCTCGGCGATGACGTTCTTCACGTCCCCGACAATCGGCACATCGGCGTGGCGGTTCTTACCGATCTCGGCGGGGTCGATATCGGCGTGAATCACCTTGGCATCCGGAGCGAACGAGTCCAGCTGCCCGGTGACGCGGTCATCGAAACGCGCGCCCAGGGTGATCAGCAGATCACTGCGCTGCAGTGCTGCCACCGCGCCGACGGTGCCGTGCATCCCGGGCATACCCATGTGCAGCTCGTGGCTGTCGGGGAATGCACCGCGCGCCATAAGGGTGGTGACGACGGGGATGCCGGTCAGTTCGGCCAATTCCTTGAGTTCCGGTGCCGCGTCCGCGCGGATGACACCGCCACCGACGTACAGCACCGGACGCTTGGCGGCGGCGATGAGCCGGACCGCCTCACGGACCTGCTTGCCATGCGGCTTGGTGACGGGCTTGTAGCCGGGCAGGTAGATCTGCGGCGGCCAGCTGAAGGTCGTCTGCGCCTGCAGGACGTCCTTGGGGATATCCACCAGGACCGCACCGGGTCGACCGCTCTGGGCGATGTAGAAGGCCTCGGCGATGATCCGTGGGATGTCCTCGGCGTTGTTCACCAGGAAGTTGTGCTTGGTGATCGGCATGGTGATGCCGGAGATATCGGCTTCCTGGAAGGCGTCGGTGCCGATGAGGCCCCGTCCCACCTGCCCGGTGATCGCGACCACGGGGATCGAGTCCATCTGCGCATCGGCCAACGGGGTGACCAAGTTGGTGGCACCCGGGCCGGAGGTGGCCATCATGACGCCGACCTTGCCGCTGGCATGTGCGTACCCACTGGCGGCGTGCCCGCCACCCTGCTCGTGCCGCACCAGGACATGCCGGACCTTGACCGAGTCGTACAGCGGGTCGTACACGGGCAGCACCGCACCACCGGGAATGCCGAAGATGACCTCGACGCCAAGCTCCTCAAGCGACCGCACTACCGACTGCGCGCCGGTGACGCGCTGGGGTGCGACGGTGTTCGATTCCGGAGCCGGCCCCGGGGCCGAAGCCGGCTTGGGCTTTGCAGGTGCGCTCATGGTGGTCTGTCCTCTTGTTGTGTCCGTACTGAAAACCTATGGCAACAAAAAACCCCCGCCAGCTGTCTGCTGTACGAGGGTTGCGCGTCGAGTGTGCGCGAGTTGCCTTGGACTCGGGCTACGCGTCGACGCGCATACCGATTACTACGAGCAAGGCGGGGTTGTTCACACCGCGTACGGTAGTCGTTTCTGGAGGTCCGAGTCAAATCCCTGCTAGGAGCGGCTTCGCCGAGCGTGAAGCCACCGCGAGTTCGAGGCCCGAATTCTCGCCATGACGTAGCTGTCGGCGACAATGGGTAGATGACCGAGGAGAAACGCACAGTGATCAGGACGTCGCCGATGGCGCATTTCATGTCCGGGTTTCTGGCGCTCGGCATCCTGACATTCGTCCTATATCTCCCGGTCCTCGCGCCCCTGCTGGTCATCCCCGCCGCCTTCTCCTATGCGGTCTTTCGGTACCAGACCGCGGTCGACACCCAGTCGGTGCAGGTACGAACACTGACGGCTACTCGCAAGCTCCCCTGGACGCAGGTCAAGGGGATCGGATTCGACAAGCACGCCTGGGCACGGGCCGAGCTGGTCGACGGCACCGCCCTGCGCCTGCCGGCAGTCACCTTCTCGACGCTGCCCATCCTGTCCGCGGCCAGTAACGGCCGGGTGCCGAATCCCTACCAGGGGCTCGAGCGGGGCTAGGCGACCGCGCGCTCCTGCATGCCCCACGGCGCGCCGAAGGTATTGAGCCGATCCAGGAACGGCAGGCTGTCGAAGGCCTCCGGCCCCAGCACACCCGTGCCGCTCCACGCACCCTCGGCGAGCAGCTCCAGGGCCACGACCGGGTTCACGGCCGTCTGCCACACCACACATTGCGCGCCGTCGCGGGCCATCGTCCATTCGTTGTCGACGACGTGGTGCAGATAGACCTCGCGTGGCTTGCCGTCCTTGCCGGTACCGGTCACCCACAGCCCCGCACACGTGGCCCCACGCATCAGGTGCCCCAGCCCGGCCGGATCCGGTAGGCACGCCGCCACCACGTCGCGAGGGCTAACGGCAGCATCGCCGCCCTGCGCGTGCACGCTCACCGGGTCGGTGCTGTCCAGCCCGACCAGACGCAGCGTGCGCAGCACATTGATGAACTCGGCACCGAGGCCGTACTTGAACGTCACCCGCCGGGCATTTACCCAGCGCGGCATGAGCACCACTTCCTCGTGCTCGACGTTGACGCATTCGACGGGGCCGATGCCTCCCGGGAAGTCGAAGACCTCGGGTTCGCTGAAGGGCTCGGTAGTGAAGAACCCTCTATGGCGTTCCCAGATCAAGGGGGGATTGAGGCACTCCTCGATGGTCGTCCAGATGGAGAACGACGGAGCGAACCGGTGCCCCTGGACCTCCAGGTTGGAGCCGTCCCGGGTGCCCAGCTCGTCGATCTCGGAGAACAGATGGTCGGCGGCATACCGCGCGAACACATCACTGAGGCCCGGCTCCACGCCGATGCCCACCAGCGCCAACAGCCCCTCGGACTCCCACTTTTCGGACATGGCGAACTGTTCGTCACCGAGCATCACCCCGGGCAGCTCGTAGGGCTTGTCCGGATGGCGATGCGACAGGCTCATCGCCATATCGAGGTAGGTGACCCCCGCCGCGAAACATCCCCCGAAGACGCTCATGACGAATCGAGGATCAACCGCGTTGAGCGCATGGGTGATTCGATGCTCGCGGCACAGCGCCGCGACATCCTCGGCCGAGGAGGCATCGATGCGGGCCGCCGTGAACCGTGGATCGCCGAGACGGTCCACCACCGCCTGCGCCCGCGCCATGTCGTAGTCCGCGATCACCAGCGCCTCGAAGAACTCTCGACGGGCCGCGATGAACGCGGCCGCGCTGCCCACTCCCCCGGCACCCACGATGAGGACTCTCATACCTATAACCGGGCCCAGGCCTCGGTGAGCACACCGCGCAGAATGTCCTCGATCGCGTCGAACTCCGGTTTCCCGGAAATCAGCGGTGGCGCAAGCTGAATCACCGGGTCACCACGGTCGTCGGCGCGGCAGTACAGACCCGCGTCCCACAACGCCGTGGACAGGAAGCCGCGGAGCAGCCGCTCGCTCTCCTCGCCGCTGAACGTCTCCTTGGTCGCTTTGTCTTTGACCAACTCGATCCCGTAGAAGTACCCCTCGCCGCGCACATCACCGACGATCGGCAGGTCGTGCAGTTTCTCCAGGGTGGCCCGGAACACCGGCGCGTTCTCCCGCACCCTGTCGTTGAGTCCCTCACGTTCGAAGATGTCGAGATTAGCAAGTGCCACCGCCGCCGAGACAGGGTGTCCACCAAAGGTATATCCGTGCGGAAAGGTGGTCTTGCCGTCGTTGAACGGCTCGAACAGGCGATCCGTGGCGATCATCGCCCCGATCGGCGAATACCCGGATGTCATGCCCTTGGCACAGGTGATGATGTCCGGCTGATACCCGAAATCCTCGCAGGCGAACATCGATCCGATGCGACCGAAGGCGCAGATCACCTCATCGGACACCAGCAGCACGTCGTACTCGTCGCAGATTTCGCGTACCCGTTCGAAGTAGCCCGGCGGCGGAGGGAAACAACCGCCCGCGTTCTGGACGGGTTCGAGGAACACCGCCGCGACGGTGTCGGGTCCCTCGAACTCGATCGCCTCGGCAATCCGGTCGGCGCAGTAACGCCCGAATGTCTTGGGATCATGCGCGTATGGCTCCGGCGCCCGATAGAAGTTGGTGTTCGGTGCGCGGAACCCGCCCGGGGTCAGGGGTTCGAAGGGCGCCTTGAACGCGGGCAGCCCGGTGATGGCCAATGCGCCCTGCGGGGTTCCGTGATACGCGATGGCCCGCGAAACAACCTTGTGCTTACCGGGTTTCCCGGTCAGCTTGAAGAACTGCTTGGCCAGCTTCCACGCGCTCTCCACCGCTTCGCCCCCACCGGTGGTGAAGAAGACACGGTTCAGGTCGCCCGGGGCGTATCCGGCGATGCGATCGGCCAGCTCGATCGCAGTCGGGGTGGCGTACGACCACAGCGGGAAGAAGGCAAGTTTCTCAGCTTGCCGGGCCGCCGCTTGCGCCAACTCGGCGCGACCGTGCCCGGCCTGTACGACGAACAGTCCGGAGAGGCCGTCGAGGTAACTCTTACCGCGGTCATCCCAGATCCTTACCCCCTCACCGCGCGTGATGATGGGCACAGAGATGCCCTCACCGTGCCGGGCGAAGTGACCCCACAGATGACGGGAAGCCTTCTGCTGCAGGTCGCCGGAAATATCGTGTGCTACATCGACGGTTGTCACCGAGTACCCCAATTATATTGCTGTTTCACTAATTTCAGATAGACCAGGGTTTCGGTGGAGGTCACCCCTGGCACCGCACGAATCTGCTTGTTCAGCAGATCCAGCAGGTCGTCATCGTCCTCACAGACCACTTCGACGATCGCGTCGAAGGTTCCGGCGGTCAGTACCACGTAGTCGACTGCGTCCAGTTCCGCCAGACGATCGGCCACTTCGGTGGTGTCACCGGAGCATTTGATGCCGATCATGGCTTGGCGCGCGAACCCCAGCTGCATGGGGTCGGTCACCGCCACGATCTGCATGACACCGGCGTCGATCATGCGTTGCACACGCTGCCGAACTGCCGCCTCCGAGAGCCCGACCGACTTGCCGATGGTCGCGTACGGGCGCCGCCCGTCCTGCTGAAGCTCCTCGACGATCGCCTTGGACGCATCATCGAGCTGGAATGCCGCGGAGCCGTTACCCGGATCAGCGACCCGCAACAAACGTCGTTTCGTGTTGGCCACGAGCTCGATTGTGCACGGATTCCATCGGTTCTTGCAATGTTTTACGACGAATTACCGCGAAGAGTGGACTATTGACGATGGAATCCGTGGATACAGGCACCGATTTTCGATACCGTGGCCAGGTGATCGTTCCCAGCAGCTGGATCAATGGCCGCCCCGTCACGACCAACGGCGAAGCGCACCGCGTCATCAACCCGGCGACCGGTACGACCGTCGCAGAGTTGAGCCTCGCCACCCCTGCCGATGTGGATGCGGCAGTGTTGGCGGCCAAGGCCGCGGGGCCCGCCTGGGCGTCCGCGACACCCGTCGACCGCGCGAATGTCCTGGCCAAACTCGCGGCCGTGATGGCTGCCAATGCCGACACGCTGGTGGCCGAAGAGGTCGCCCAGACCGGTAAACCCGTGCGGCTGGCCTCCGAGTTCGATGTACCCGGCAGCATCGACAATGTCGAGTTTTTCGCCGGTGCTGCAAGACATCTGGAGGGCAAGGCGACGGCCGAATACTCGGCCGACCACACCTCCAGCATCCGCCGGCAGGCTGCCGGGGTGGTCGCCACCATCACTCCCTGGAACTACCCACTGCAGATGGCGGTGTGGAAAGTGTTGCCGGCGCTGGCGGCCGGATGCACGGTGGTGATCAAACCGAGCGAACTGACACCACTGACCACGCTCACCCTGGCACGCCTGGCCGTCGAGGCCGGACTGCCTCCTGGCGTGCTCAACGTCGTCACCGGGCGCGGCGATGCCGCCGGTGGTGCACTCGCCGGCCATCCGGACGTAGATTTGGTCACCTTCACCGGGTCCACCGCCATCGGCCGAAAGGTGATGGCGGCAGCGGCGGTTCATGGCCACCGAACACAATTGGAGCTCGGCGGCAAGGCCCCCTTTGTAGTGTTCGACGATGCCGACTTGGATGCGGCGATCCAGGGCGCGGTTGCCGGAGCGCTCATCAACTCCGGCCAAGACTGCACGGCCGCGACGCGGGCCATCGTCGCCCGCGATCTGTATGACGACTTCGTCGCCGGGGTCGGTGAGGTGATGAGCAGGGTCGTCGTCGGCGACCCGATGGACCCCACCACCGATATCGGACCGCTGATCTCGGCCGCGCACCGCGCCAAGGTATCGAGCATCGTGGACCGCTCCCCCGCCCAGGGCGGCCGAATCGTCACCGGCGCAAGCTCCCCCGACCTACCGGGATGCTTCTACCGGCCCACGCTGATCGCCGATGTCGCGGAGGCCTCCGAGGTCTACCGCGACGAGATCTTCGGCCCGGTGCTCACCGTGCGCTCATTCACCGATGACGACGACGCTCTGCGGCAGGCCAATGACACCGCCTACGGTCTCGCCGCCTCGGCGTGGACACGCGATGTCTATCGCGCGCAGCGGGCATCGCGGGAAATCAAGGCGGGTTGCGTATGGATCAACGATCACATCCCCATCGTCAGCGAGATGCCGCACGGCGGATTCGGCGCATCCGGATTCGGCAAGGATATGTCCGACTACTCCCTTGAGGAGTACCTGACCATCAAACACGTCATGAGCGACATTACCGGAACCGCCGAAAAAGACTGGCACCGAATTATTTTCGCGAAACGCTAGGCCCGCGCGTCCACATTGTCGTTGATGAGCGCCGCGAGCCGGGTGAGGCTGGCGGTCATGGTACGGCGATCGGCACTGGTCAGTTCCGCGAAGACCCCGTGCTGTCGCGCCCGAAAGGCCGCTTGTGCCTTAATGACCTGCGAGCGCCCGGTGGAGGTCAGGCCCACCAGGACCAGGCGGTCATCCGATGACGATCGAGCGCGCTCGATCACCCCTCGCTCCTCCAGCTGCTTGAGCGCCCGGGTGGCCGTCGGCACTGCCACTCCTGCCGTCCCGGCGAGCTGACTCACGGACATCGAATCCCGATCGAGCAGCGGCGCCATCAGCTCAAGCTGCGAGCGACTCATACCCGCCTGAGTACCCGAGGGCGACGTTCGCCCCCGGCGCATCGCGAAGTACAGCGCATCCGTGGCCGCGACAAGCTCTTCGATCTCGCGCGCACTGTTTCCACTCGGTTGTCCTGGCACCCCGACAGTCTAAGGGTTAGCATGGCAATAGTTAGCATGCTAACTTTATTGACGAGGGCCAAGGAAAGGACGAACTCATGCGGGTAGCGATCATCGGCGCCGGAATTGGCGGGCTGACGGCAGCAGCTGCATTGCGCGCCAACGATATCGACGTCGCCGTCTATGAGAAGGCACACGAGCTGCGCGAGGTGGGCGCGGGTGTGGTCGTCGCGAGCAACGGTCTGCGCGCACTCGACGCAGTAGGCCTGGGCGAGCGGGTACGCGCCGTGGGCACCCCGATCGAACGCACGCGCTGGCACACGTGGCAGGGAGAAAGCGTGCCGGTGCCCCCGGCCTGGCCATCGGTGAGCCCAGATCGCCCGGTGACCTCCCTCCCCACGCACCGCGGCGAACTGCAGCAAGCGTTGTTGAGTGCACTGCCCGTAGGAACCGTTCACCTCGAACGCCCCTGCCGCGACATCGTCGAGACGGCCGACGAGGTGCGCATCCTTTTCGCCGACGGCTCCGAGGAGCGCGCCGATATCGCGGTGGGAGCCGACGGTATCCACTCGGTGGTGCAGCGCGTAGTGACCAACCCGGCTGAGCTGTCCAGTGAGGGCATCATGGCCTATCGCGGCCTGATCCCGGTGGAACGCCTCGGTGGCGCGATCGATCTGGACAGCATGCAGATGTGGCTCGGCCCCGGGCGCAGCTTCCTGATCTACCCGGTCTCTCAACGCCGGCTGCTCAACGTGGTGGCCTTCACCCCGAGCAATCTCGACGCCGAGGAATCCTGGACCGCCCCCGGCGACGTCACGGAACTGGCCGCCGAGTTCGCGGGGTGGGATCGGCCGGTGCAGCGTGTGGTGGAAGCGATGACGGAGACCTTCCGCTGGGGCCTATACGACCGAAAGCCATTGAGCCGGTGGACCACCGATCGCATCGCACTGCTGGGTGACGCCGCGCATCCGATGACTCCGCACCTCGGCCAGGGCGCGAACATGTCGATCGAGGACGCCGTCGTGCTGGCCACCGTGTTGGCAGGCGCCTCGGCCGCTGACGTCCCCCGGCGGCTGGCCTTGTACGAGTCGCTGCGGCGTGATCGCACCACCCGAGTTCAACAGAATGCCCGCCAGTCAGGGCACGTCTATCGCTCTGTTGACCTGACTGCACAGCAGCAAGCGGCACAGCTCATCGAAATCCTCACCGGCAACTGGATTCCCGATTACGACGCTGCAACTGCGGCTGGCACGGCGCTTGCCTCGCTCTAATCCCTGCTGAATTCCTCACCCGTCTGCGGATTCACCGCGACCTCCCCTTCCGGAAGATTGGACAGATCGCCGGCGATCACGGTCTGCTGCGCCTCCACCGCATCGGGCAGTCCGAAATGCGCGGTGGCCCCGGCAGGAGCAAGCACCAGGTCGGCACTGCGCCGTGGCAGCGTCGCCCCCTGGAAGAACGGCGGCGCCGCCACCCGCCACAGCAGCATCAGCACGACGCCGAGCACCAGCGCGCCGATACCGACCACCGCCACCGCACCGAATCCGAAGACGGTGACGTTGTTACCGGCGTCATCGATGAGCCAGTTGGGTTTGGCGTACTGAATCAGCCCGTAAGCGAAGATGACCGTCAGCGCGACTCCGCCGAGCAAGGGGATCGCACCACGCATCATGAAATTGCGCAGGCTCTGCGTGAGTGTCCGGCGGTAAAACCACACACACGCGAAACCGGTGAGCCCGTAGTAGAAGGCGATCATCAGGCCGACCGATCCGATCAGCGCCGTCAGCAGGTTGGTGCTGATGATCGTAAAGAGCACGTAGCACGCGATCGAGACCGCACCCATCGCCACGGTGGAGGTGGTGGGCGTCAGATACGTGCGGTGGATCGACGCGAACGAATCCGGCAGCGCCTTGTAGACACCCATCGACAGCGTGGTGCGGGCCGTGGGCAGGATCGTGGTCTGGGTGCAGGCCGAGGCCGACGTGAGGATGGAGGCCGACAACAGCAGCATCCCCACATGCCCAAGGAAGCTATCGCCGAACAGTTCGGGACCGATGGCCGCGAACACGTCGGCGGCATTCTCCTGATTGCCCAGGCCTATCCCCTCGGTGCCGACGCCCGCGAACGCCACGGCTGCCACGCTGACCAGCGCATAGGTGGCCAGCAGCAGGAACGTGGACAGCACCGCGGCGCGTCCGGGCGTGCGTCCCGGGTCATCCGACTCCTCGTTACAGGCCACCGCGGTATCCCAACCCCAGTAGATGAAGATCGTCGTCAGCACGGCGGGCGCGATGACGGTGCCGAAATCCATACCTCCGGGCCAGAACCAGGACAACGAGGGCAGCAGGGAGTAGGCCTCGGCGTTATGGGTATAGACCTTGATCAACGCGATGATCGACACGGCGACCAGGACCACCATCTCGACCAGTAAGAGCCCGTACTGCAGGCGCACCGAGACTTCGATACCGCGGTAACAGATGTAGGTCATGATCACGATCCAAAGAACGCCCGCCACTGTCGACCACAGCGTGCTGTCGGCCAGACTCGCCGCCGCGGTCCACCCCAGATCACCGACGAAGGTGAACGAATAGGCGCCCGCGATCTGGGCCAGGTTGGCCATCACGATGACGTCGGCGGCGATGATCCCCCAGCCGCCGAGCCATCCGACAATCGGCCCGAAGGTACGGGACGCCCAGGTGAAGGTGGTGCCGCAGTCCGGCTCGGCCTTGTTCAGCTCCTGATAGGCCACCGCGATCAGATAAATCGGGATGAACGAGATCAGCACGATGGCGGGCGCCTTGACCCCGGCGAGCAGGGCACCGCCGCTGGCGACGATCAAACCCAGGGTGGCAGCCAGGCTGTAGGCCGGTGCCGTCGAGGCGAGCCCAACGACGACGCTGGACAGCAGCCCCATCGCGCCGCCCTTGAGCCCCTTGCTCTCCACTGCACTGTCTGCGCTCATCGGCATCTCCCTGCTCGGCGGAATGCGAGCAGAATACGGTTTCCGTTGAGATTTCGCCCAACATGAGCGGAATTCGTTGGAATAACACCCTCAGACCCCGGATTCAGCAACGAGGCCGCCGTCGTGTCGGTGTACCGAACCGGCAGCGAAACTACGGTTTACGACGCATTTCTCGAGTCGCCGACGCACAATGCGGCGTGTCGGCGCGGGAGAGGTGCGGACTAAGCCAGTGGATTTGTTCCGTTGAGGAACACCCAGATGGCGGCCGCGGCACCCAGACCCAGCAGCACTGCGGCGAAGGACCCCACAAACGGCCTGCGGGCCCAGCCCCGTCCGGCGTCGAACCCGTACCGGCCAGGGCCGACGAGGATCACGGCGATGATCGCGACGATCATCAACAGCTCGAACTCGTGCCCATCGGGCCAGAAGATCGCGTAGCGGTTCGCCTTGTCGGACACCATGTCGGACAGCAGCACATTGGCCATGAAGGCCAGCGCGGCCGCACCGGCCAGTGGCGTGAGCAGGCCGAGAACCAGCAGCACCCCGGCGCCGAGCTCCGCCGTCACGCCGATATACGTAAGGATGTCGGCGTATTTGAAGCCCCGGTCACTCAGGGTTGCTTCGAATCCGTTGAGTCCGGTCCCGCCCCACCAGCCGAAAACCTTGCGCAGCCCGTGCGCGATGAGCACCGCGCCCACCCCGACACGCAGCAACAACAGTCCGAGATCTTGAGTGCCACGACGATCGCCCGTCGGGTCCTGGGTACCCCACGGCGCGGCATGTCGCGCCTGCACCGCCTCGGAGGATATTTGCGTGGTGGCAGGCTCGGCATAGGGCAGCGGCGCTGGATCGTACAACGGTCCAACCTCTTTCACATCGTGGGAGCTCGTCAGCTTCTCCGCCTGGTAATGCGGGATTGCCGTGGTCTCGAAATCGCCGCCATAGGTGGCCGACGGCACATCGTCTTCAGGGTCGACCAGCTCGGGCGGCTTACGCCACGCCTGCGGATCGTCCGAATGACCGGTCACGGGCTCAGCGTAAGTCCATTGGAGCCCCGAATGTGGCGAGCAACGCCGTAAGGTCCGTAATCTTGCGGGCATGCTCATTCGCTCCAGCCCCTCGACGGGACCGATCAATGAGCCATCGGGGAAAAGACTGCTTGTCGGTTCGATGGCGGCGTTGGCCGGAACGGTGACGCTGTTATCGGGATGTGTGCGGTTCGATCCGACCCAGGATCAGCCGTTTACCGAGGTTCCCCGGCGCGGGGTTGCCCAGACCACGACCACCCCGCCGCCGCCATTGCCGGGTAAACCGTTCCCCAAGCAGTGCCCCGCCGACGGTGTGATGCAGGGATGCCTGGAGGCCACCAGCGGACTCATCATGGGCAGCGACGGAAAGACCGCATTGGTCGCCGAGCGCGCGACGGGTGTCATCAAAGAGATCGCGACGAGCGCCGAACCGAAGGTGAAGACGACCATCCCCGTCGACCCGTCCGGGGACGGCGGACTGTCCGATATCGTGCTCTCCCCCTCTTACCAGCAGGACCGGCTGATGTACGCCTACATCAGCACCCCTACCGACAACCGGGTGATACGTGTCGCCGACGGCGACGTACCCAAGGACATCCTCACCGGTATCCCCAAGGGACCCAATGGCAATGCGGGATCGCTGGCGTTCATCAGCCCCACCACACTGGTGGTACAGACCGGCACCGGTGGCAACGCGGCAGCAGCCAATGATCCGAACTCTCTGGCCGGCAAGGTGATCCGCATCGAGCAGCCCACCACCATCGACCAGGCCGCGCCGACGACCGCGATCAGCGGCCTCGGTGACGGCGGTGCCATGTGTGTGGATGCCGCCAACGGCGCGCTATATGTCACCGACCGCGCACCCGCGGGCGATCGGCTGCAGAAGCTCACCAAGGACGGCAAGATCTCAACGGTCTGGACGTGGCCGGACAAGCCCGGGGTGGCCGGTTGCGCCGCATTGGACAGCTCGGTGATGGTCAATTTGGTGTTCAACCAGACCACCGTGGTGGTGCGCCAGAACCCCGAAACCGGTGCGGTCACCGGCGATCCCGAGGTGCTCCGCCAGAAGGAGCAGCACGGTCATGTGCGGGCGCTGAAGCTCTCGGCCGACGGAAACGTCTGGGGCGGTTCCATCAACAAGGACTTCGGCACCGCCACTCCCACCGAGGACGTGGTGTTCCCACTGTTCCCGAAGGGCGGCGGGTTCCCCCGGGCCAACGACGACCTGGACTAACTAGCCCTGGCCGCAGGCCTTGAGCACCAGGTCCTTGACCTGCGCGGCGTCGGCCTGGCCCTTGGTCGCCTTCATCACCGCGCCCACGATGGCACCCGCGGCTGCCACCTTGCCGTCGCGGATCTTCTGCGCGACATCTGGATTGGCAGCCAGTGCCTCATCGACGGCGGCCTGGATCAGCGAATCGTCGCGCATCACCACCAACCCACGAGCGGTCATCACCTGCTCGGGTTCACCCTCACCGGCGAGCACCCCGTCGATCACCTGTCGGGCCAGCTTGTTGGACAGCTTGCCGTCGTTGATCAACGTGACAACGGCGGCCACCTGAGTCGGCGTGATCGGAAGCTCGGACAGCTCGACCTCCCGTGAATTGGCCTGCTGCACCAGGTAGTTCCCCCACCACGAGCGTGCTTCTTCGCTGCTGGCTCCCTCGGCGACGGTGGCTTGTACGAGTTCGACCGCACCGTTGTTCACCAGGTCGCGCATTACCTCATCGGAGACGCCCCACTCCTGCTGAATGCGCCCCAGCCGCAGCCAGGGCAGCTCGGGAAGGGTGCCGCGCAGCCCCTCGATCAGCTCGACGCTCGGCGCGACGGGCTCCAGGTCCGGCTCCGGGAAGTACCGATAGTCCTCGGCGGTCTCCTTACGGCGCCCCGCACTGGTGGAGCCGTCCTGCTCCAGGAAGTGCCGCGTCTCCTGAATAACTTCCTCGCCCGCATCCAGAACAGCTGCCTGACGGCGCATCTCATAGCGGACCGCTACCTCGACGCTCTTGAGTGAGTTGACGTTCTTGGTCTCGGTACGGGTGCCGAACTCGCCGGCACCGGTCGGCATCAGCGACACATTCGCATCGCAGCGCATAGACCCGTGATCCATGCGCACATCGGAAACATCCAAGGCGCGCAACAGATCCCGCAGCGCCGTCACGTAGGCACGAGCGATCTCCGGGGCCCGTTCCCCGGTGCCCTCGATGGGCTTGGTCACGATCTCGACCAGCGGCACGCCGGCACGGTTGTAATCGAGCAGGGATTCGGTTGCCCCGGAGATGCGACCGGTCTCGCCGCCGATATGCGTCAGCTTGCCGGTGTCCTCTTCCATGTGGGCGCGCTCGATCTGCACCCGCCAGGTGGTGCCGTCGTCCAATGGAACGTCGAGGTAACCGTTGAACGCGATCGGCTCGTCGTACTGGGAGATCTGGTAATTCTTCGGCTGGTCCGGGTAGAAGTAGTTCTTGCGGGCGAACCGGCCCCACGGGGCGATCTCACAGTTCAGCGCCAGTCCGATACGGATGGCCGATTCGACGGCCTTCTCATTGACAACCGGCAGCGAGCCTGGCAGGCCGAGGCAGACCGGGCAGATCTGCGTGTTTGGCTCCGCGCCGAACACCGTCGGGCAGCCGCAGAACATCTTGGTGGCCGTGGACAGTTCGACGTGGACTTCCATACCGAGCACCGGCTCGTATCGGGTCAGCACGTCGTCGTAGTCCAGCAGTTCTGTCATGCTGCGATCCTAATGGGTCGGCATTGCCGGCCAAGCAGACGCGTGTTGCGGAGAAAACGCAGGTAGCGCCTGCCCCAGGCTGAGCTGGCCGTGCCCAGCAGGCCAATCCTTCGAGCGCATACCGCACGCCGGTGCATCGCAAGAATCATCGACACCGGGTATGCGCTCGGCGACTACACGGGCGACGTTCCTCAGCCGAAGAAGGCGGCCGCGTCCTCGTAACGATTCTTCGGGACCAGCTTGAGATGGCGGGTCGCCTCTGACAACGGCACTCTCCCAATGTCCTGGCCCCGCAGCGACACCATCACCCCGTACTCGCCGGCATGGGCGGCGTCCGCGGCATTCACACCGAACCGGGTAGCGAGCACCCTGTCGAACGGTGTCGGGGTGCCGCCGCGCTGCACATGGCCCAGCACCGTGGTGCGGACCTCCTTGTTGATGCGCTTCTCGATTTCGACGCCCAGCTGCTGAGCCACACCGGTGAACCGCTGATGCCCGAACTCGTCAATTCCCCCGTCGCGTAACTCCATTGAGCCCTCCGCTGGCTTGGCACCCTCGGCCACCACGCAGATGAAATGCGAATCCCCGCGCTGGAAGCGGCCTTTGATCAGGCGGCACACCTCTTCCACGTCATACGGTACTTCGGGGATCAGTGTCATATGGGCGCCGGAGGCCAGCCCGGCGTGTAGCGCGATCCACCCCGCATGCCTGCCCATCACCTCCACCAGCATGACGCGCTGGTGCGATTCGGCCGTGCTGTGCAGCCGGTCGATGGCGTCGGTGGCGATGGTCAGCGCCGTATCGAACCCGAAAGTGACATCGGTGCAATCGATATCGTTATCGATTGTCTTGGGCACCCCCACCACGGGCACGTTCTCGTCGGCGAGCCAGCTGGCCGCCGTCAGCGTGCCCTCCCCACCGATCGGGATGAGTACATCGATCCCGTTGTCATCGAGGGTCTGCTTGATCTGGTCCAGCCCGGCACGCAGCTTGTCGGGGTTGGTGCGCGCGGTGCCGAGCACCGTGCCGCCCTTGGTCAGCAGCCGGTCGTTGCGATCGTCATTGGCCAGCTGAATGCGCCGATTCTCCAGCAGCCCGCGCCAGCCATCCTGAAATCCGACCACCTGGGAGTCGTAGCGGTTGGCGCAGGTTCGAACCACCGCGCGGATGACCGCGTTGAGCCCTGGGCAGTCTCCTCCACCGGTAAGCACTCCGATACGCATAGCCCCATCATGCCCGGCAGCGGGTGAGACGGCAGCGCTACGGAGCCTTCGGGAGGCGACTCGGAACGCTCAGCCTGAACCCGGCCCACACCTCACGACGGTCGGCGCCCAGGTTCTGCTCGACACGTGTCGCACTGTCGAAGACCATTACAGGCCATTCCGGACCGCGGTACAACGGCCAGTCCTCACTGGGAACACCGTTGCGCGCGAAAGCTACCCAGCGTTGTTGCATGTCGTCAACCACACGTGAGGCATCGCGATGCGTAAGGCTGCCGGCCAACAGCGGCCCGGCAGGACCGCGATAACTGCCGAAGACCGCCAGCAGCTCGGTAGCGTGCGACCCTTTCAAACCAGCCGCCCGCACAGTCCAGGGCGCATAGTCGAATCGGTAGACGTACACCGGCGCGAACTGTTGATGCGCTCCGGCAATCCGCCACACCGAGGACGTGAAGAACATGTCCCCCGCGAGCCGCAACCGCGCTTCCTTCGACGGATATCCCGGATAGGCCGCGAGGATTCGTTCCCGATAACCGGAGCCCCCGCCCGCGAGAATTTCCCGCTGCTCGGGCTCGGACAACGGCATCGCCTTGATCACCTTCGTGAAGAGCCTGGCCTCATCGGCGTTACTGCCAACGATCAGCGGAACACGTTGCGCTTCACCGTGTTCCATCGCTTCTACGGGAGGCTTCGGCAGATAGTCGCCGTCGACCGAAGGACCGAACGGGAAGCTGCCCTCCGCGATCAACGTGCGCTGTGCGCGCAGCAGCCGCCGTGGCGAGGCATTCATGACAGTCGCCGCGGCGTTATCGGGTGCGGCGCCGAGCAGTTCAGCGAAACGCCGGGCGTCATGCGCGATCGCGTCGGCGTTGGCGGCCAGGCCGCTGGCGGTGCTCTGGATAATCGCGCGATGGAACAGCCCCGCGGCGGCCGGGGTGGCCATCAGAGTCTCGACAGCACTGCCGCCCGCGCTCTCCCCGAAGATGGTCACATTGTCCGGATCGCCCCCGAAGGCGCGAATGTTGTCACGGACCCACTGCAGAGCCAGCACGAGATCACGCAGGTACACGTTGCTTTCGATGACATGCTCGTCGTCGGACAGCGCGGACAGATCGAAGGCGCCCAGTGCACCCACGCGATAGTTCGCCGACACGTAGACGCATCCACGGCGCGCCAATATCGACCCCTCATAAGGCGGCGAGGCGCTGGCGCCGAGAAAGTATCCGCCGCCGTAGATGTAGAACATGACCGGCAGCGGACCATCCGGTAACTCTTCCGGCGTCACCACATTGAGCGAGAGGCAGTCCTCGCTGCGCCGCTTCTGTGGCGTGAACACCTTGGGCTGGTACGGCACCGCGCCAAATCTTGTGCAGCGCCGGACGCCCTCCCAGGGCTGTACGGGACGCGGCGCCCGCAGTCGCAGCGGCCCCACCGGCGGTTCGGCGTAGGGAATCCCGCGGAAACGGCGCATTCCGCGCCGGACAAAGCCTTCGACGACGCCACTGTTGACTCTTACCCGCTTCGGCGCCGCTGCCACGGATGCCAACCTAGCCCCCGGGGCGCGTCGTCATCGCCCGGGGCGCACCGTCGTGGGGCCCGGCCTGGTCGTCACGATGGTGGCAGACGGTGGAGCATTCCCGGGGTCGGGCGTCGACGACAGGTGACGGTCACCGGCAGGAAGACAGTCACGGTCCACCGGTCCCCCGCAATCCACGGGTTTCACCTGGACTGCCGCCTCGGGAGCCTCGGTGTGGCTCGTCCACACCGCACCGGCGAAAACCATCGCACACACACTGACCGCGCCAAGCAGACCTCTCGACGCTCTATGGATGCGCGTCACGGTCGCGGCAAGACGGTACTGGGGCGTGTTTTTGTCTGCGGGACGGTCGCCCGCGGCACCATATTGCCCGGGTTCGGTCGCGCGGTCAGGTGTGGATCGCCGGAGTAATCGCAGGTGGTGTCCGTCTGTACTGAACATCGGACCGGCACCTGCTGCGTTGCCGGGACGGCCTGTGACACCGCCACAACACCCGGTATCGCCGCCACCACACCGGCGGCGATCACCGTACCGCCACACCGAACTCTCATATGCATATATGCAAATATGACAGCTCTTACGGCTAGCGCCCGTACAGAACGCTGATAGTTACCTGTGAATCTCTAAAGCGCCGAGGGCAGCGGGCCGCGGGCTGTTTCGTAGGCCGCCCCCACCCGATACAGCCGGTCGTCGGCAAGTGCGGGAGCCATGATCTGCAGACCCACCGGAAGCCCGTCATCGGCAGACAGTCCGGACGGCACCGACATTCCGCAGTGCCCGGCCAGATTCAGCGGCAGCGTGCACAAATCGAACTGGTACATGGCCAGCGGGTCATCGACCTTCTCCCCCAACCGGAATGCGGTGGTGGGCGTCGCCGGGGTCACCAACACGTCCACCTGCTCATAGGCCTGCTCCAGATCGCGTTTGATCAGGGTGCGCACCTTCTGCGCCCGGCCGTAGTAGGCGTCGTAGTACCCCGCCGATAACGCATACGTGCCGATCATGATGCGCCGCTTCACCTCTGGGCCAAAGCCCGCGGCCCGGGTGAGCGCCATGACCTCCTCGGCGCTGTGTGTTCCGTCGTCGCCCACGCGCATGCCGTACCGCATGGCATCGAACCGAGCCAGATTGGAGGACACCTCGGACGGCAGAATCAAGTAGTACGCCGGAAGTGCGTATTCGAAGTGGGGACAGGACACCTCAACCACATCGGCGCCCAGCGCGGTCAGCTGTTCGACGGCCGCGTCGAACGATGCCATCACGCCCGGCTGATACCCATCGCCACGCAACTGCGAGACCACCCCGACGCGAACGCCTTTGAGGTCGCCAGCGGCACCGGCACGAGCGGCGGCCACGACATCGGGCACCGGCTCATCGACGGAGGTGGAGTCGCGCGGATCATGCCCCGCGATCACCTGGTGCAACAGCGCGGTATCCAGCACCGTGCGCGCGCAGGGCCCGCCCTGGTCCAGGGATGACGCGCAGGCCACCAGGCCATAACGCGACACCGTTCCGTAGGTGGGCTTGACCCCGACGGTCGCGGTAAGTGCCGCGGGCTGACGGATCGAGCCGCCGGTGTCGGTGCCGATGGCCAGGGGCGCCTGGAACGCGGCCAGAGCGGCCGCGCTACCGCCGCCCGAACCGCCCGGCACCCGCTCGATGTCCCACGGGTTACGGGTGGGTCCGTACGCGGAGTTCTCGGTGGAGGAACCCATCGCGAACTCGTCCATGTTCGTCTTGCCCAAGATCGGGATCCCGGCCGCGCGCAGCCGCGCGGTGACCGTCGCGTCATAGGGCGGAACCCAGTTCTCCAGGATCTTGGACCCGCAGGTGGTCGGCATATCGCTGGTGGTGAAGACGTCCTTGAGCGCCAGCGGAACGCCGGCAAGCGGTGACGCTACCGATCCGGCCGATATCGCGTCGTCGGCGTCCTTGGCAGCGGCGAGTGCCTGCTCTCCCGCCACATGCAGGAAGGCTCGATAGGTCTCGTCGGTACTGGCGATCTGATCCAGATGCGCGCGCGTCACCTCGACGGATGACACCTCGCCCGCATGAATCAGCGCGGCCAGAGAGGCGGCGTCTTGCCTGATCAGATCGGTCACTCTTCTTCCCCCAGAATCTGCGGCACCGCGAAGCGCCCCTCCGCCACCCGCGGAGCCTGCGCCAGCGCCTGATCGGGGGTCAGGCAGTCGGCAATCACATCGGGCCGTGTGACATTGACCGCATCGAGCGGAGAGCTCGTCGCGTCCACCTCGTCGAGCTCATCGGTGGAAACAGCACTGATCTGGCTGACGTGGCCGAGGATCGCGTCGAGTTGCCCGGCGTATCCGTCCAGCTCAGCGTCCGTCAGCGCAAGCCTGGCCAGTCTGGCCAGGTGCGCGACCTCGTCACGGGATATGGCGCTCACGGCTAGATAGCCTAGAGGGCGGCAGTGCCTGACCTGTGCCACAGTGTTGGACGTGCCGTCTTATCTGCTGCGCCTGCAGCTCGCCGACCGTCCCGGCAGTCTCGGATCGGTCGCCGTCGCGCTCGGCACGGTGGGCGCAGACATCCTGTCCCTCGACGTCGTCGAGCGCGGCCCGGGCTATGCCATCGACGATCTGGTCATCGACCTGCCGCCGGGGGCCATGCCCGATTCGTTGCTCACTGCCGCGGAGGCGCTGAACGGGGTGCATGTGCATTCCATCCGCCCGCACACGGGCCTGTTGGAGGCGCATCGCGAGCTGGAACTCATCGACAGGGTGGCCGCCGCCGCGGCATCCGCCCGTCTGGAGGTACTCGCCCAGGAAGCCCCCCATGTGCTGCGCGCCAATTGGTGCACCGTGGTGCGGCAGGACGGCAGCGGCTTCATTCGAGTGGCCGGGAGTTCCGGCGCTCCGGAGACCCAGGCGACCTCAGCCCCGTGGTTACCGCTGGACGGAGCGCAGGTCCTCGACACCGCCGCCGACTGGGTGCCGCAGCTGTGGAAAGACATGGACACCACCTTGGCGGCCGCACCGCTGGGCTCGGGTGACACCGCCGTCGTGCTGGGTCGTCCCGGCGGCCCGGAGTTTCGGCCCTCGGAGGTCGCCCGTCTGGGCTACCTGGCGGGCATCGTCGCAACCTTGGTGCGGTAGCGGCCGCTTCACAGGAACGGTACAGCCGTCTCCCGGAATCGCCCGGCACACTCACTGGCGTGACTGATATCGACGCGTCCATGAGCAGGACTCGTGAACGACTCATCTTCGCCGCCATTCTGCTGACGATCACCGTGGTGTATCTCTGGGACATCAGCCATAACGGCTGGTCCAACGCCTTCTACGCGGCGGCCGTCCAATCGGGCAGCGAGAGCTGGAAGGCCTGGTTCTTCGGCAGCTTCGATCCGCAGAACTACGTGACGGTGGACAAGCCCGCCGGTGGTCTCTGGCTGATGGGGTTGTCCGCCAGAATCTTCGGCTTCTCCAGCGCCAGCATGCTGATTCCGCAGGCCGTACTGGCGATCGTCAGCGCCGCCCTGATTCGCGCCACGGTCCGGCGCCAGGCCGGTCCGAGCGCAGGCCTGCTCGCGGCGGCCCTGTTCGCGCTGATCCCCGTCGTCTCGGTGATGTTCCGGCACTCCAACCCCGACGCACCGATGGTGTTCGGCATGGTGGTGGCCGCGTACTTCACCACGCGCGCAATCGACTCCGAGCGCTCTCGCAACGCGGCCGGGTGGCTGGCGCTGGCCGGCGTGGGTATCGGTTTCGCATTCCTGTGCAAAACGCTGGAAGGGCTACTGGTGGCTCCCGCGCTGCTCCTCGCCTATCTGGTGTGCGCGAAATGGCCCTGGAAAACAACGCTCGTGCATCTGCTCGGCGCCGGCGCGGCGCTGCTGGTCTCGTCGGGATGGTGGATGGCCGCGGTCGCACTGACCCCGGCGGCCAGCCGTCCGTACGTCGACAACTCCACCGACAACAGCGAATGGACCCTGGCAGTCGGCTACAACGGACTGGACCGCCTGCTCGGCGACGATTCGAATGGAATGGGCGAAGGCGGCCGCGGCAGCGGACCCTCGTTCTCTGGTACCCCAGGCATCTTCCGCCTGTTCCAGGACACCCAGGCCGACCACATCGCGTGGCTGTTGCCCACCGCGCTCATCGCACTGATCCTCGGACTCGCCATCGTCAGCAGGACCCCGCAGACCGAGGGCTGGCTGGGCCGCCTGCGTGCGATCACCACCAATCCCGCTGGGGCAGGGCTCATTCTGTGGGGCACCTGGATGGTGTCCAATTACGTGATCCTGAGCTACATGGCCAAGCAGTTCCATCCCTACTACACCTCGGCCATGGCCCCCGCTATCGCCGGTTCCCTGGCCATCGGCACGGTCCTGTTATGGCGGCATCGATCCGAGCGAATCGGCAAGCTGGGGCTCAGTGCGCTCACGCTCAGCGCCACCATCATGGCGTTCGTCCTGCTCCGGCGCATACCGGCCTGGCTGCCGTGGCTGCGCTGGGTCCTGCTGATCGGCGGCATCGCCGCGGCCATTGCCCTGACACTTGGCGCGCTCGAGCGCAACGCCCGGCTGCGCTACGCCATTGCCACACTGGCCCTTGCGGTTTCGCTGGGCGGGTCGATCGCCTTCACCATCGCGAACGTCACCACGCCCAAGGTCGGTGGGCTGTCCACCTCCGGCCCGGTGATGCCCGACGACGACAAGTTCGGTGGGCGGGAGCCCAAGCCGCTCGATCCCGCACTGGCGGCGCTGATCAGGGATTCCGATGCCCGGTGGCCGGTGGCGACCACCAATACCCGCACGGCCGCTCCCATTCAGCTGGAGACCAACGCGCCCGTGATGGCGATCGGCGGGTTCTCCGGACGCGACAACCCCATCACCCTGCAGCAGTTCATCGACTACACGCAGGATGGCACCGTCGAGTTCTATGCCGAGTCCGTCAAGGACAAAGACAAGCAAGAGGAGCAGCCGCAGAAGGACGGCGACACCAAGCGGGTGACCGACGAGGTCCAGAAGTGGGTCGAAACCCACTTCTCCTCAAAGGATTACGGAGATCTTCGGGTGTTCGACCTGTCGGTGCCGCCGAAACCCTAGAAACGCCGAGTGTGAAGCTGTGGCGAGATTCCGGGCGATTTCTCGCCACAGCTTCACACTCGGCATCGGACTTGTCGGCGCTAGGCGGGCGGCCCGTCGGCCAGCAGTGCCCGGAAGCCGTCCTCGTCGAGGATCGTCACCCCCAGCTCAACGGCCTTGTCGTACTTGGACCCCGGCGCGTCGCCGACGACGACAAATGCCGTCTTCTTGGACACCGAGCTCGCAGACTTGCCACCCCGCGCGATGATGGCCTCCTTGGCCTCATCACGCGAAAACCCTGGGAGTGAACCGGTAACGACGATCGACAGGCCTTCCAGATTGCGCGGTATGGACTCGTCGCGCTCATCGGCCATCCGCACGCCCGCGGCGCGCCACTTGTCGACGATGGCGCGATGCCAGTCAACGCTGAACCAATCCACCACGGCCGCGGCGATCGTGGTTCCCACACCCTCGACGGCGGCCAGTTGTTCGACGGAGGCGCCCTCGATGGCTTCCAGTTCACCGAACTCGGTGGCCAGGGCGCGTGCCGCGGTCGGGCCCACGTGGCGGATCGACAGCGCCACCAATACACGCCACAGCTGCTGTTGTTTCGCCTTATCCAGGTTGTCCAGCAATCGGCTTCCGTTGGCGGACAACGATCCGTTCTTGGTCGTGAACAGATCGGTGCGCAGCAGATCATCGGCGGTGAGGCTGAACAGGTCGCCCTCGTCCTCGATGACCCCGGCCGAGAGCAGCGCGATCGCCGCCTCATAACCGAGCGCCTCGATATCGAAGGCGCCACGCCCCGCCACATGGAAAACCCGCTCACGCAGCTGCGCCGGGCAGCTGCGTGAGTTGGGGCAGCGAATATCGGCGTCGCCCTCCTTCTCGTGGGCCAACGTGGTCCCGCATTCCGGACATGTTGTAGGCATGACGAATTCGCGTTCGGATCCGTTGCGTAGATCGGCGACCGGCCCCAGCACCTCCGGGATGACGTCCCCGGCCTTGCGGATCACCACGGTGTCACCGATCAGCACTCCCTTGCGCGTGACCTCGGAGGCGTTGTGCAGGGTGGCCAGGGACACCGTGGACCCGGCCACCTTGACCGGGGTCATGTACGCGAAGGGCGTGACCCGGCCGGTACGGCCCACGCTCACCCGGATGTCGAGTAGTTCGGTCGTGGCTTCCTCGGGCGGATATTTGTACGCGATGGCCCAGCGCGGCGCCCGCGAGGTGCTACCGAGGCGACGCTGCAGCGATACCGTATCTACCTTCACGACAAGGCCGTCGATCTCGTGTTCCACATCGTGACGATGCTCGGCCCAGTAGTTGACGCGCTCCTGGACCTTCGCGATACCGCGCACCTTGGTGGTGTGAGTAGATACGGGTAACCCCCACTGCCCCAACGCCAAATAGGCGTCATGCAGGCTTTCGGGCGCGAAGCCCTCGGCACGGCCAAGTCCGTGACAGATCATCCGCAGCCGGCGTCTGGCGGTGATGGCCGGGTTCTTCTGCCGCAAGCTGCCCGCGGCGCTGTTGCGCGGATTGGCGAACGGCGGCTTGCCCTCCTCCACCAGCGAGGCATTGAGCACCTCGAAGTCCTCCAGCCGGAAAAACACCTCGCCACGCACCTCCAAGAGCGCGGGTATCGGGTATTCCTTTGACCCCGTGAGCCTTTCCGGCACATCCTCAATGGTCCGGGCATTCAGGGTGACGTCCTCACCGCTACGTCCGTCCCCGCGGGTGGCCCCGCGCACCAACACGCCGTTCTCGTAGACCAGCGCGAGTGCCACACCGTCGATCTTCAGCTCACACAGGTACTCGGGTTCTTCACCGATATCGCCGCGCACCCGCGCGTCCCAGGCCACCAGCTCCTCGGAGCTGAATGCGTTGTCCAGGCTCAGCATTCGCTCCACGTGATCGACCGATCTGAACTCGGTGACGAAACCGGCTCCACCTACCAGCTGCGTCGGCGAATCCGGAGTGCGCAGCTCCGGGTACTGCTCTTCCAGCGCCGTCAGCCTCGTCAGCAGCTCGTCGAACTGGCCATCGGAAATGACGGGGGCGTCCTTGACGTAGTAGCGGAACTGGTGACCGCGCACCTCTTCGGCCAGCTCACCCCATTGGCGCTGGATGTCGGGATCCATACCGGCAGGCTAACGGACCCGCCCGACAGCACCGGAACCCTACGATGTGCCCATGGGCACACACCCGATTATGTTCACCGAGGACGATCCGGGTCTGGCCGAACTACGCGAGCTGGCTCTCGCACTGCCCGAGGCCACCGAACAGATCTCCTGGGGCAGACCCGTCTTCAAGGCCGGAAAGATCTTCGCGATGTTCGGCGGGAACGCCAAGGGCACAACCCGGGGCGAGATGACCGCCTACCCCTACTCGGTGCTGGTCAAGGTGGACGATTCGGAGCGCCCCGCTCTCTTGCAGGACGAACGCTTCTATTACCCGGCCTACATGGGGCCCTTTGGCTGGCTCGGCCTGGATGTCAGCACCACCGACGTGGACTGGGACGAGGTTGCCGAGCTTCTCGATGCGTCCTATCGATTGATCGCCACCAAGAGGCTGATCAAGCTGCTCGATCAGCGCGACTGATCCCCGGACAATCCCTACACTCAGTTTCACGCTTTGCCTACCACTCAGAGAGACAGGCTGGGATGCAAATTGTCTGTTGCTAGCAGATTGTGCGGTGCTCTCGGCGCAGCCGCGCTGACCGCAGTCGCCATGGCGCCCCCGGCCCTGGCCGATGGGCCCCTCGTGTTTCCCGGGATGGAGATCATCCAGGGAACGCAGAGTTGCACGCTGGGCTTCGTCGATCCCGATGTACGTTTCGGCCTCACTGCGGGCCATTGCGCCATGGATACCG
>NZ_MAEY01000009.1:0-132249 GCF_002013745.1 Mycobacterium sp. D16Q16 | reverse complement strand
GCGATGACGTCGCGATCAACGACGTACTGCCCAACGGGATTCGGCTTGAGCGCGGCAGCGGGATCCAGCCGCACACCGGGCTGCCGGTCTGCCGGAATGGCGTCACTACCGGTGAGGCCTGCGGCACCGTCACCACGGTCAACAACGGCTGGTTCGAAATCGACGGACTACCCGCCGACCATGGCGACTCGGGCAGCCCGGTGTACTCGATCACCTCACCCGGGCACGGGTCCATCGTCGGCATCGCCCGCGGAACCACGCGCAGCGTGGACACCGGCGTGGTGCAAACCACCGCGATTTCCTGGTCAACCGTCCTCAATCAACTGCGGGAAGACCTCGAAAAACCACCCACCGCTCCCCCGCCACCTGGGGATTCACCAACCCCGACGGCACTTCCTGCACCACAAGACACCCAATTCGCATAGGCTCGTAGCGACACGGAGAGTCGTGCCGCGTGCTCTCCTCACACTGGTCGGGCTTTGTTGACGGTGAACGTGGCAGACAGAGAGCTATCGCGTGACCAGTGTCGGCGAGAACGGTCGACGGACCGACCCGTGGGGACGGTGGACAGTCTGGGTGGCGGCCCTGGCCGTGCTGAGCGGTCTTGGTCTCGCGAACCCGGCTGCGGCACATGCGGATCCGCTGATTTACCCGGGTATGGAGATCATCCAACGCCCACCCGGTAAGGAATCGCTGAGTTGCACCCTCGGGTTCGTTGATCCCACCGCGCGCGTCGGCGTCACCGCAGGTCACTGTGGCGGGAACGGGCCGGTGTTCACCAACGACGGCGTGCGTATCGGACAGCTCGCGGTGGCCCAGTCCAATATCAAGCCCGAAGGGCCGCTGGCCCGCGACGACTACCGAATCGACTACGAGGGCATCGCCTTCGACGAGGGCGTGCCGATCAACAACGTGCTGCCCAACGGACTACGACTCGGAGTCGACCCCGCCGTCGTTCCCCGGGACGGTCTGGCGGTGTGCCGAATCGGGATCACCACGGGTGAGGCGTGCGGCGCCATCGCCGGATTCGGCAACGGCTGGTTCCTCGTGGACGGCCTGCCCGCCGACCACGGCGACTCCGGTAGCGCCGTGTACACCGTGACCTCGCCCGGCAATGCCGCCATCGTCGGCATCGTGAGCGCGCGATTCACGGCCAATCAGACCCGCCGGGAGTCCACCGTGGCGCTGTCCTGGCCGACGGTGCAACAGCAGATCCGAGACGACATCGCGGCGGCCGCGCGTCGCCCCGAGGCCGCGAGCCCCGTGGCCATCAATCCGCAGGCGCCGCCGATGGTCCTGCCTCCGGCGCCCTCCGATGACCGCCCGTCTGGTCCCGCGAGAATGGTTGTCCCCTAGCCGTCATGCGCCCGTTCTTGTGGATAACGACCATCGTCGCTGTGCTGTGCGCGCTTCCCGCCGCGAACCCCGCACCTGCACATGCGGACCCGCCGCTGGTGTACCCCGGCATGCTCATCTATCAGGGCTCGCTGAGCTGCACGCTCGGCTATGTCGATCCGGCGCTTCGCGTGGGCATCACGGCTGGGCATTGCTTCAACGGTGACGGCATCGTTCGCAATGGAGACTTCGCGGCGGTGGGACACAAGATCCTGGCGCACGACAACCGCCCGCCCGAGGGCCCGGTGTACGAGGACGAGTACACCATCGACTACGAGGCCATCTCGATCGATGACGGATTGCCCGTCAACGACGTCATGGCCAATGGTCAACGGCTCGAACGCGATGACACGGTCACTCCCGACGTGGGAATGCCTGTCTGCCGCACCGGCTTCACCACGGGCGATGCGTGCGGATCGGTGACCCGACTTGGCAACGGCTGGTTCAGGTTTAACGGCCCGGTGATCGCCAAAGGCGATTCTGGAGGCCCGGTGTACACCCATGTCGGCGACCGCACCGTGCTCGTCGGCATCATTCGCGGTTTCATGACCAGCCAGTCCGGCGATGACGTGCAGTCGTGGGCGATGTCCTGGCCGTCGGTGGTCAAGCAACTCCGCGAGGACCGCAAGGGTCTACTGCCCGGCTGAGCCCGTAGGCTCACGCCCATGTCTGATTCTCTTCGCACAAGCGGCTCATCGGCGAGCGACTGGAAAGCCTTCACCGTTGAGACCACCGGGCACATCGCCCAAGTCACCCTCATCGGGCCTGGCAAGGGCAATGCGATGGGACCCGATTTCTGGCGGGAACTGCCGCTGATCTTCACCGAACTGGACGCGGACCCGGAGGTACGGGCGATTGTTCTCGCCGCCGACGGCACCAATTTCAGCTACGGATTGGACCTGCCCGCGATGGCAGGCACCTTCATGCCGTTGATGGCCGAGAAGGCATTGGCGAAACCGCGCACCGACTTCCTCGACGAGATACGCCGCCTGCAGGCCTCGGTGACCGCCGTCGCCGACTGCCGCAAGCCGGTGATCGCCGCGGTGCAGGGCTGGTGCATCGGCGGTGGCGTCGACCTCATCGCAGCCACCGACATCCGGTACGCGAGTGCCGACGCGAAGTTCAGTGTGCGCGAGGCCAAGGTCGCGATTGTGGCCGATATTGGCTCACTGCACCGTCTTCCACCGATCATCGGCGACGGTCACCTGCGTGAACTGGCGTTCACCGGCAAGGACATCGACGCCGCGCGGGCCGAGAAGATCGGACTCGTCAATGACGTGTTCGACACTGCGGAGGCAACGCTGGCCGCCGCCCACGCGACCGCCGCCGAAATCGCCGCCAATCCGCCCCTGGTGGTGCAGGGCGTCAAGGACGTGCTGGGCCGCGAGCGCGAGAGTGTCGTCGCCGACGGCCTCAAGTACGTCTCGACGTGGAATGCCGCGTTCCTGCCGTCGGAGGACCTGCAGGAAGCCATCGGCGCGGTCTTCGAGAAGCGTGATCCCGACTTCAAGGGACGCTAAATCTCCCGGTAGCGGCCCCAGTGCACGGCATCCTCCAGGGGGCGCCCGCTGCGCCAGCCGAAGCGCTCCAAGTCGGGGCGCTCGGCGAACTCATGCACCGGCCCAACACACAACCAGGCGATCGGCCTGATATGCGTTGGTGCGTCTATTAACTCGGCCAGGAACTGTTCCTCGTAGAAGGACACCCAGCCGACGCCGATCCCTTCGGTGACCGCGGCGAGCCAGAGGTTCTGGATGGCGAGCACGGCCGAGAACAGGCCCGCGTCGGCGATGGTGTGCCTGCCCAGAACGTGCGGGCCACCACGGCCGTGGTCGTAGGTGACCACCACGCCGGTGCCGCTTTCACAGATGCCTTCAATCTTGATGGGGTCAAAGGTGGTTCGCCGTTCCTCCGGAAGGCTGTCGGCGAATCTCTGGCGCTGCTCCGTCACGTGCGCTGCGAACTTCTCCAGCGTCTGCGATTCGCGCATCACCACGAAATCCCACGGCTGGCTGTTCCCGACGCTGGGCGCGCGATGCGCGGCCTGAAGCAGCTTCATCAACGTCGCGTCGTCGACAACCTGTCCGGTGAACTCGGCACGCACGTCCCGGCGGGTGGCAATGGCCTGATAGACGTCCATCACAGCGCATCCGGGTCGGCAGCGATCAGATCGCTGACCTTGCGGGTCAATTCGGTTGCGGTACGTGCCCATGGAAGGTCTGCGCCGGCCAGACCACATCCGGCGCTGATGCCGATCCGATCGCGCAGCACGGCACGTCCGAAGCCCAGTTTGTCCGCGAGCGCCGCGGTACGCGTTGCGAGCACGTCGGACGATATCGGCACCGGCGGTGGCGAGCCGGGAATCACGCCGAGCAGCGCGACCTTCCCGGTGTCCAGCACCGAGGCCAGTCCGTCGAGCGCCTGCGCATCCGTCAGGTATGCGGCATCCACCGCGATCCCGCGAATATTGGTCCCGCGCAACAGCTCCCAGGGAGGATCTGTGGCGCAGCAGTGCACCACTAGTTCACCGCCGACCGCGGCGGCGCACTGGTCCAACAGCGAAATCGCTGTCGGTACGTCGACCGGATGTACCGGCGAGAACATGCTGGTTCCGGACAGCCTGCCCTCCAGCGCGGCGGACAGGGACGGTTCATCGAGCTGCACCACCACGGGAACACCGAGCCGTCGGGACAGCGTGGCTTGGTGCAGCGCCAACCCCTCTGCCAGAGAAGCCGCCAGGTCCCGCACCGCACCGGGATCGGTGATCGCGCGGTGGCCGTTGGGAAGCTCCAATTGTGCTGCCAGCGTTACCGGCCCGGGGCCCTGCACCTTCACCGCGCGATCGCTACCCCGATGCCCGCCACGCTCCCACTCCTCCTCAAGCGCATCCATGTCCTCGTCAAGGAATCCGCGGGCCCGTCGCACCACCGCCCCGGGCCGGGCAGTGGTGCGGTAGCCGGTGGGCACCACATCGACGGCGATATCAACCAGCAGGGCCGCGGCCCGTCCGATCAGATCGGCACCGATTCCGCGCGCAGGCAGCTCCACGATATGGGGCAGCGGCAGTTCGGCCACCACGATCTCGGTCGCGGCACGCGCCTCTTGACCCGGCCACGAGCCGACGCCAGTTCCCTTCGCCCATACATTCACATGCAGAACGTTAGGTGATGAGCGACTCGATCGGACCCTTGGCGAAATAGACGACAAACAATCCGGCCACCACATACAGCAGCGGATGCACGGCACGGCGTCGAGCCCCGCGCTCCGCTGACACGACGGCGAGCACCACCCAGCTGATGAATCCAACGCCGATGCCGTTGGCGATCGAGTAGGTAAAGGGCATCGTCACCACGGTCAAAAAGCAGGGCAGCGCGTGGTCGAACCGGGTGAAGTCAATGCTGCGAAGCTGGCCGATCATCATGGCACCCACCACCACCAGCGCCGGTGCCGCGGCTTCCAGCGGTACAACCGAATACAGCGGGGTGAAGAACATCGCCGCCAGGAACAGCAGCCCGGTGACCACATTGGCCAGCCCGGTCCGTGCACCCTCGGCGACGCCCGACGCGGACTCCACGAACACGGTGTTGGAGGACGAGGACGAGACACCACCAACGACGGCACCGACACCCTCTACGGACAGCGCCCGTCCGATACCGGGCAGGGTGCCGTGTTCATCGGTCAATCCGGCCTCCTTACCCAAACCGGTCATGGTTCCCATCGCGTCGAAGAAGTTCGAGAGCACCAGCGCGAACACCAGGACCGTGGCCGACAGCACGCCCACCCGAGTGAACGCACCGAACATGTCGACCTGACCGAGCAGACTCAGATCCGGGATGCCGCCCGCGGAGGCGGGCCAGTCGGGCACCGTGAGATTCCATCCCTTGGTGTCGACGGGCTGCGCGCCGCGTTCGGTCAACGCCTGCGCGATCATGGAAATCCCCGTCATCACGACGATTCCGATGAGCAGTCCGCCACGAACCTTGCGCACCACCAGGATTCCCATCAGCAGCACACCCGCGGCGAAGATCAGGGTCGGGACGGTGGCCACCGAGTTGTCGATTCCTAAACCAACCGGCACCGTGCTGTTGGCAGCGTCGGGGATCCGCCGCACGAAACCCGCGTCGACAAACCCGATGAACGCGATGAAGCAGCCGATTCCCGCAGCGATCGCCGCCTTCAGCTCGTCGGGAATGGCATGAAACACCGCGGTGCGAAAACCGGAGATGCCCAGCGCCACAATGACGAGGCCGTCAACGATGACCAATCCCATGGCCTCGGGCCAGCTCATCTGCGATGCGAACGACACCGCGAGCAGACTGTTGATGCCCAGCCCGGCCGCAAGCGCGAACGGGTAATTGGCGATAAATCCGAACAGGATCGACATCACTCCGGCAGCCAGCGCCGTGACCGCCGCTACCTGCCCCACTGGCAGCACATGGCCCAGCACGTCGGCGTTATGCGCGCGTCCGGGCTCGCCACCGATGATGAGCGGGTTGAGCACCACGATGTAGGCCATCGCGAAGAAGGTGACGACCCCGCCGCGGACCTCCCGCCCTAACGTCGACTGCCGCTCGGAGATCCGGAAGTACCGGTCCAGGAGGCCATTCATAGGCGTTGAAAGTACAGGCCCCGGTTCCCGGCCGCCCATCGGAACGCTCACGGGCGAGGGACTTTCCACCCCAGATAGATGACCTTTGTCACTAGAGGCGAGTGCGGCCACCCGGTCAAATGTAAGTGTCACTTTTAGACACAGATAACTAGTCCCGAGGACCGCATTCATGCCGCAGAAGGAATTCACCGACCTCGAGCTCCTCCACGAACTCGAACCCGTGGTCGAGGAGAACACTCATCGCCACCTCGGCGTGTTCAAAGAGTGGAGCCCACACGACTACATCCCGTGGTCCGAGGGCAAGAACTACAAGGCCCTGGGCGGTCAGGATTGGGATCCAGAGCAGTGCAAGCTCTCCGAACTGGCCAAGGTCGCGATGATCACGAATCTGCTCACCGAGGACAATCTGCCCGCCTATCACCGTGAGATCGCGATGAACTTCACCATGGACGGGCCCTGGGGCACCTGGGTAAACCGGTGGACCGCCGAGGAGAACCGCCACAGCATCGCGATCCGCGATTACCTCGTCGTCACCCGCGCGGTCGACCCGGTGGAGCTCGAGAAGCTGCGCATGGAGCAGATGACCCGCGGCTTCTCCCCCGGCCAGAACCGTCAGGGCGGGGATCACATGTTCGCCGACAGCCTGTTCGACTCGGTGGTGTACGTGTCCTTCCAGGAGCTGGCCACCCGTGTCTCACACCGCAATACCGGCGTCGCGTGTGCCGAACCCATCGCCCAGGAACTCCTCAAACACATCTCCAATGACGAGAACCTGCACATGATCTTCTACCGCAACATGGTCGAGGCCGGTCTCCAGATCGCTCCCAACCAGGCCGTGAAGTCCATCCACAAGGTTCTCGACAACTTCACCATGCCCGGCTACACGATCCCGGGATTTCGCCGCAACGCCGTGACCATCGCCACCGGCGGCGTCTACGACCCGCAGTCGCACCTCGCCGAAGTTGTCCTGCCGGTGCTGCGCAAGTGGCGCATCTTCGAGCGCGATGACATCACCGGCGAAGGCGAGTGGTACCGCGAAGACCTCGACCGTCTCATCACCGACCTCAGAAAGACCGCCAGCGACTTCGAGGAAGTCAAAGCCAAGTACCTGGAACGCCAGGCCAAGCGTGCCGAGCGCAAGGCCGCCAAGGTGTAGCCCTTCCGCAACGCCGACGTGGGCAAACGGCGATATGCCGTTCAGTACCATTGATCGGGGCCGCCTGCCGGCCAGCCGGGAGGAGAGGGACACATGCGCGCGTTCAGGACGCTCTCGACGGTGATCGGCATCGCCACAGTGGTGGCGGCGACAGTGGCCGGCCCCTCGATCGCGTCGGCCGAACCTCTCGCGGGCGCCCAGCTGGTGGCGATCGGAGACTCGTTCATGGCGGCGGGCTCAAACGCCGCAGGTATCACCGGCCCCGTCGGCACCGCCTGTAACCAGGCGACCGACAATGTCGCACACCTGGTGGCCACGTCTTTCCCTCAGATGACATTCGCCGACTACTCCTGCGTGGGCGCACTTTCTACCGACGTCTACACGCCCTCCACGCGCGGCCCGCAGAACACGGGGCTGTCCCCCGCCACCAAGGTGGCGATCGTATCCATCGGTGGCAACGACGCCGGCTTTGAGCAGATCGCCACCGACTGCCTATTCGCGTTGAGCTGCCCGCCGGAAAAGAAGGCGCAATTCAGTGCCAACGTGGCCTCGGTGGGCCCGAAACTCACGGGCGCGTACGCCGCTATACGTCAAGCCGCTCCGAACGCACGCGTCTTCACGGTGGGCTACCTGCCGATCCTGCCCCCGGATGCCAAGGGGTGCTTGGTCGGGCTGATCAACACCCAAGAGACCATCACCTTCCTCAATGGTCTGCAGCGTCAGCTGAACGACACGATCATCACCGAATCGTCAAAGGCCGGGTTCACCCCCGTCATCCCGGCGACCAGCAGCGACCACAGCGTGTGCGCGTCCGATTTTCAGCGCTACGTGTCGATGACGGGTACCGGCGCCGGCGATGAGGGAATCCCGATGCATCCGACCGCACCGGGACGGCAGTACGTCGCCGAGCGCGTAGCCATCGCGATGCGCTCCGCGGGGGTCCAGGGGACCTAGTCGCGCGTGATGATGGCGCTGCCGAGCACCTCGTCGCCCTCGGCATCGGGCCGGTACAGCACCACCGTCTGCCCAGGTGCCACACCCCGCAGGGCGGTGCGCAGCCGGACCTGAATCCGCTCGGTCGCCGGGTCGACAACCGCGTCCACGACCGATCCATGCGCGCGGACCTGCACCTGGCACTCAACAGGCCCATCCGGAACCTGACCGGAGGTCCACACCACGGGCTCGCCCCCGAACTCCCAAATCTCAAGGTCCTCAACGGTTCCCACCCGAACGGTGGAGGTCTCGGCGTCGATCGAGGTGACGTAGCGGGGACGGCCGTCCGCTGCAGGACCGACCAGCCCGAGCCCCTTGCGCTGACCGATGGTGAACTCGTGCACCCCCGCATGGGTGGCCAGTACGCTGCCGTCGGAGTCCACGACGTTTCCGCGGCGCACGCCGATGCGTGCACCCAGGAACGCCTGGGTGTCTCCGGAAGGGATGAAGCAGATGTCGTGGCTGTCGGGCTTATTCGCGACGAGCAGACCGCGCTGCTCGGCCTCGGCCCGGATATCGGGCTTGGAACTGTCGCCGATCGGGAACAGCGCACGACTCAGCTGCTGCGGTGTCAGTACCCCCAGCACATAGGACTGGTCCTTGTCCTCGTCGACCGCGCGGCGCAACCTGCCGTCGCGCAGCCGCGCGTAGTGCCCGGTGGCGACCGCATCGAAGCCCAACGCGATGGCACGATCGGCCAGCGCCGCGAACTTGATCTTCTCGTTGCACTTCACGCAGGGATTAGGTGTGCGCCCCTCGGCGTACGCCTCGACGAAGTCGTCGATGACGTCTTCCTTGAATCGATCGGCAAAATCCCAGACATAGAAGGGGATTCCGAGCATGTCGGCAACACGACGGGCGTCGGCGGCATCTTCTTTCGAACAGCACCCGCGGGAGCCCGTACGCAGTGTGCCGGGTGCCGCGGACAGTGCCAGGTGCACACCGACCACATCGTGTCCGGCGTCCACCATGCGCGCGGCCGCGACCGAGGAGTCCACTCCCCCACTCATGGCGGCAAGCACTCTCATGACCGGCTCCCAGCACTGGCGAGGGCGGCAGCACGCGCACGCGGAACGGCGACCTGCAAGGCCTCGACCGCACGCGCCACATCCGAGGGAACGGAAGTGTGGCCGAAGGTGAAGCGCAACGATCCGCGCGCCACCTCGGGGTCAATGCCCATTTCGATGAGCACATGCGAGGGACGCGCGACGCCTGCCGTGCACGCGGACCCGGTGGAGCATTCGATGCCGTTGGCGTCCAACAACATCAATAGGGAGTCGCCCTCGCACCCGGCGAAGGTGAAATGCGCGTTTCCGGGCAATCTGCCGCTGCCGACCGCACCGTTGAGCACGGAGCCCTCGATGCTGGTCAAGACCTGATCGATCAGCCCGTCCCGCAATGTTTTCAGTGTGGCCGCACCCTCGCACCGCTCTGCGACGGCTTCGACGAGTGCGGTCGACATCGCCACGATGGCGGCGGTGTCTGGGGTGCCCGAACGAATATCGCGTTCGTGGCCGCCGCCATGAAGCAATGGGACACAAACTGTTTCACGTCGCAGTAGTAGTGCTCCGACACCCATGGGGCCGCCGAATTTGTGCGCGGCCACGCTCACCGCCGACAGACCACTGACGGCGAAATCGACATCGAGCTGGCCAACCGCCCCAATGGCATCGCTATGCATGGGGATGTCGAATTCAGCGGCGATGGAAGCCAATTCACAGATGGGGTTGATGGTGCCGACCTCATTGTTGGCCCACATCACCGTAATGAGCGCTACATCGTCGTGGTCGACGAGAGCCGCGCGCAGTGCCGCGGGAGTGACGGTGCCGGCGTCGTCCACCGGTAGCCACGTCACCTCGGCCCCCTCGTGGTCGGCGAGCCACTGCACCGCATCAAGTACGGCATGGTGCTCGACGGCGCTGGCGATGACGCGTGTCCGCCGCACGTCCGCGTCTCTGCGGGCCCAGTAGATACCCTTGATGGCGAGGTTGTCGCTCTCGGTGCCACCGGCGGTGAAGATCACCTCCGACGGTCGGGCGCCCAGGGCCGCGGCGATCGACTCCCGCGATTCCTCCACCCGTCGCCGCGCATCGCGCCCGGATCCGTGCAACGAAGCGGCGTTCCCGGTCCGTGCCATGACGGCTGCCATCGCCTCGATGGCAGCAGGGCGCATCGGGGTGGTGGCGGCGTGGTCCAGGTACACCGCGGATGAGCCATCCGGGCGAGCTGGGGTTCGAGCAGCAGACATAACGCATCCAGGATAGGTCCCACCCAGGTGGGCTCGTCCAATCGCGTCAGGCAGCGATCGGTTCCGGGTGCTCCGGGTGGCTGTGGATCTGTGGGGTTCGTTCACCGGCCCGAACGGCGGCCTCACAGCGGTTGGCCAGATCACGGCGGCTCTCTCCGGGCAATTGCAGCCCCGCCACCTGGATATGCGCCACGGTCATCCGCGTCGCGGTGATCCGGCGGATAGAGGCCATCAGGGTGTCCTCGCCGACGTAGGCCGGAACCGTCGACAGCTCGCCGCCCCGGTGGTGGTACGTCAGCCGCAGCGGCTGTACCGGCCGCTGCGCGTCGATCGCGGCCTGGAACATCGCGGGGCGGAATGACCCGTACGCACGACCGCACCAGGTGGTGCCCTCCGGGAACGCCACCACTGTCTGACCGGCCTGGAGCCGCGCCGCGACGGTGTCGACCACCCGCGGCAGGGTGCGCAGGTTCCCCCGCTCGATCGGGATGACCCGCATCATCCGGGCGATGATGCCCAGACCGGGCCAATCGATCAGGTCTGCCCGGGCGACGAACGACCCCGGAAGCACCGCCCCGATGGCGAAGACGTCGACCCAGGACACATGGCCCGCCACCACGAGGGAACCCCGGATATCGCGGATCGGGCCACCGGAGACGGAAATGCGTACGCCGAGGCATCGCAGCATCAGCCTGCAGTAGCCACGCTGCCAGCGCACCCGTCCGGGAATCGGTATCCCCAGCAGCGGTGCAAGGGTCAACAACGTGATCGCCATGGCGATCCGTGTCGTGGTCCGCAGGGTGCGCGTCAGCCGCCCTGGCTCGTCGATGTGTGTTGCCCGCATGCAGCTGTCGTCACAGGTTGCCTTCGGCAGCCAGGCGTGAGCGAATTCGGGTGCCATCGCTATTCCTGGCCGGCCGCCGCCGCGCCGATTTCCGACGCCGCCCCCACGGACCTCAGCCGTTTGAGGTAGCGCACATCGGCTTCGTCCTTGTTGAGCAGTGCCATGAAGTCGGCCACGCCGAAGTCGGGATCGTGCGCGGGTTCGCCGAGAACCTTCGCGCCCAGCCGCAGATATCCACGCATCAGTGCGGGCACCTGCACCTTGGCAGGCGGGGCGATGTCATCGAGCCCCATCCCGTCGACAACGACCGGGTTGTAGGGGCGCACCGTGTACTCGGGCGCCGCGGCATGCCGCTTCATGACGAAGTCGCGCACGGCACGCACCTGACTGCCGGGCGCCTGTTCCGGGTTGTCCTGCATGGGAACCGATACGCATCCGGTGACGTAGGTGTAGTCGCAGCGGTCCAGGTAGGCCAGAATTCCGGCCCACATCAGCAGCACTACCGCACCATTGCGGTGATCGCCCCGCACCACCGCGCGCCCCATCTCCACCAGCTGTGGACGCAGCGAGTCGAGTCCACTGATGTCGAATTCCGTTGCGCTGTACAGCCCGCCAGCGGCAATAGCACCGGGCGGAGGCAGCATCCGGTAGCAGCCCACCACATCACCCGAGGTGTCCTCGCGTACCAGCAAGTGATCGCAGTGCTCATCGAAGCGGTCGGCGTCGCGTCCCTCGAACGCGGCCGGGGTGCTCGCGAGCTGGAATCCCGGCTCGCTGCTGAACACGTCGTATCGAAGCCGTTGCACGGCATCGATATCGGCGGGATCGTTCGACAGCAGCAGGGTGTACCGAGGACCCAGTGGAGCTTCCCCGGCCTCCCCCGCAACGTCTGAGATGGATTGATCTGCGGCGATGAGAACTGAAGCTGTACTCATGACTGCGAGATTCGCGGAGTTATGCGGCGGAACGGCATCGGAAGCGTGTCGTGTCCATGCACGGTCCGTTAATTGCGGCGTTCAGTACACCAAATGCGTGCTTGCGTCAGTGAATCCCCCAGGCAAACGCGGAGCTAACGGATGCTACGCCGACACTCGCGCGTCGGCACGCTGCCGGAGTTCCTCCTCGTCGACCAGCACCAACATCGGCGCACCGGGTGTACACATCATGGTGACCACGAAGCGCAGCGCCGAGTCCGCGCGGTTGTTGGCGTCCGAGTAGTGGATGACGTCACCACCGGGCTCCCAGAACGCTTCACCGGCCTTGACCACGCGTGGCGCCTGGCCTTCGAGTTCGAAGAGCATCTCTCCCTCGACCACATACCCGAACGCCGGGCCGCCCGGATGGCGATGCGGTGGCGTGCCGGGACTACCGGCAGGCCACTCGATCTCCACCGTCATCACATGGGCGTCGGACGGGATCACCGGAGGCGTCACGGTCTGCAGCACCGTGAGCGCACTCATCAGATCGTCGTTCGCCATCATCGGGGGGCCATCCAATCGGCGAATCGCGTTTCCGCCAGCACGCCGTCATCACCGGTAACCAGGCTGAAGTCGTCCACGGGTGTCCCGAAGTAGGTAGCGGTGGAGTCGACCACCACCGGCTTGTCGTCACCGCGCGCGTCGAGCACGGCCTGTGCCATCTGGGCGAACGAAAACTTCTCTGGCCCACCGATGTTGATGACGCCGTTGCGCGGCTTGGCCTCCGCGGCGTGAGCCACCTGCGCGGACACGTCGTCCACGGAGATCAGCTGAATCCTGGCATCGGGTACGCGGACCTCGTCTCCGACAACGAGGGTGTCGGTGATGGCCTCGGCGAATTCCTGGAATTGGGTGGCTCGTACGATCGTGTACGGCAATCCGGATTCGGTAATGATGTTCTCCTGCGCCACTTTCGCCCTCATGTATCCGCTGTCCGGCAGACCATCGGCGCCGACGATGGAGAGCGCGACGTAGTGACCGACGCCGGTCTGGTTCGCCGCGTCAACGAGATTGCGCGCCGCGGCGGTGAAGAAATCCATCACCGGGCCGTCCTCGAACGACGGAGAATTGACAACGTCGATAACCACATTCGATCCGGTGAGTGCGTTCACCAACCCGTCCCCGGTCAACACATTCGCGCCAGAGGACAACGATGCCGCCACCACATCATGGCCGTCGGCGGTGAGCAAAGAGACCACCCGGGAACCGATTTGGCCGGTGGCACCAACAACTGTGATTTTCATTGTGCGATTACCTTTCTCGTCTCGCATGCAACGTTCGCAGCTCGGCGCCGGATTCGAACCCTGGAAAGTACGTAGTCGTTGGGCGGAATCGGCAGCTCGGTAAACTTCCAGCATATTCATCAGATTCGGCGGAGCACGTGGTCAACAGTTACCCAGGATCGCGTTTGCGCGGTCGAGCGCCCGAGTGCGCGGCACTCGGGCGCCTCATCGCGGCCGCACGGTCGGGCCCCAGTCAGGTGCTCGTCCTACGGGGTGAAGCCGGAATCGGCAAGACCGCGCTCCTTGGGTATGCCATCGAACAAGCGCAGGGATTCCGCGTCATTCGCACCGCGGGCGTTGAATCCGAGATGGAACTTGCGTTCGCCGGTTTACAACATTTCTGCGGGCCGCTGTCGAGCCACCTTGACGCGCTGCCCAACCCACAACGCGAGGCGCTCGATATCGCATTCGGGATGAGCAGCGGACCGGCGCCCGACCGATTTCTGATCGGGCTGGCCGTGCTGAGCCTGCTGGCCGCGGCGGCCGAGCATCAGCCCATGCTGTGTGTGGTCGATGACGCCCAATGGCTCGACCGAGTCTCGTTGCAGACACTCGCCTTCGTCACCCGGCGATTGGCAAGTGAGCCGGTGGCGATGCTCTTCGGGGTGCGCGGAGGTGCCGAGGAGGAGCTCACCGGGCTGCCTCAGCTCACCGTGGGCGGCCTGCGGGCGGCCGACGCCGGTGCGCTCCTGAGCTCCGCGATTCCGGGGCTGCTCGACGATCGGGTGCGCGATCGCATCGTGGCCGAGACGCAGGGCAATCCGCTGGCCCTGTTGGAACTTCCCCGGGACCTGACCGCCGAGGAACTCGCGGGGGGTTTCGGGTGGCCCGACGGCGGGCGCCTGGCCGGACATATCGAGCAAGCGTTCCTGCGACGGGTCCAGCAGCTGCCTGCCGAGACACAGACGTTGCTCCTCACCGCCGCGACCGATCCGCTGGGCGATGCGGCGCTCCTGGCACGCGCATCCGAACGGCTCGGAATCTCGATGGATGCGCTGGCACCCGCCGAGGGCGCCGATCTGATCGAGTTGGGCACCCGGGTCCGCTTTCGCCATCCATTGGTGCGGTCCGCGATCTACAGAAGCGCACAACCGTTGGCACGCAGAAGAATTCATGGTGCGCTGGCGGAGGCCACAGATCCGCTCACCGATCCGGATCGCCGAGCGTGGCATCGTGCGCACGCCGCGGCGGGCACCGATGAGACAACCGCCGCCGAACTTGAGCAGTCAGCCGACCGCGCCCAGGCCAGGGGCGGTATCCTGGCGGCTGCCGCCTTCTTGCAACGGGCCACCGAGCTCACCTCAGATCCGGCACTGCGCGGGTTGCGGGCGCTGGCTGCGGCCCAGTCAAAACACGATGCGGCAGCCTACGACGCCGCCCGCGAGCTGCTTGCCATCGCGGACATGGCTCCGCTGGATCCGCTGGCGCGGGCACGAGCGGCGCGGCTGCGCGCGAAGATCACCTTCGCGGAAAGCCGAGTGGGCACGGACGGCTCCACGGCGGTGTCCGACGCCGCGATCGGCCTACTGGATGCCGCCAAGGACTTGGAGAATCTGGACGACGACCTGGCCCGGGAGACCTACTTGGACGCGGTGGGGGCGGCCATGTACGGCGGCAGGCTCTGTCCGCGCGGTGGCGCGGTGGAGGTGGCTGAACCCGCGCGGCTGGCGCCGGCCGGGTCGCGGCCCCCACGGCCGTCCGATCTTCTGCTCGATGGCCTGGCGATGCGGATTACCCATGGCGCGGCGGCAAGCGCCCAGACACTGCGGGATGCCCTTTCTCTGATCAGCCGTGAAGCCGACCGTCCGGGCAATACGAGCTGGATGTGGCAGGCGTTCCCCATTGCCCTCGAATCTGCCACACATGAGGTGTGGGACGACCAGATGTGGCATCACCTGGCAACCCGTGCGGTGCAAATCGCCCGTGATGTCGGTGCGTTGTCGGTTCTCCCGTCGGCACTGATCTACCGCGCCGGAGTGCACGTGCATGCCGGCGAGCTCGACGCGGCCGCAGAGCTTGTTCAGGAGGCCGACGCCATCTCCGCGGCGACAGGCCACGCACCGATCAGGTATCACTCGTTGATCTTGGCGGCCTGGCGGGGTACGGAACCCGAGGCGATGCCACTGATCGATGCCGCCATGCGCGATGGCGCGGCCAGGGGCGAGGGCAGGCTGCTCGGTGCGATGGGTTACGCGGCAGGCGTACTCAACAACGGCCTCGGCCGCTACGAGCTCGCGTTTCACGCGGCGCGAAGGGCTTGTGAGCATGAGGATCTCGGGTTGTACAGCTGGTGCCTCATCGAGCTGATCGAGGCGGCCGCGCGCTGCGGCGAGCAGGACACCGCCACGAAGGCGCTCGATCAATTGGAAGAGCGGGCGCTGGCCGGCGAGAGCGATTGGGCCGTGGGCATGGTGGCACGTTCCCGGGCACTGCTCGCCGCCGACGATGACGCGGAGGCCCGCTACCGCGAGGCCATCGAACGGCTATCCAGCACAAGGATTTCCGTCCACCTGGCCCGGGCACATCTCATTTACGGAGAATGGCTACGCCGCTGCCAGCGGCGAGCCGATGCCCGCGCGGCACTCACGGTGGCGCACGAGAGTTTCGTGAGTATGGGCGCCGAGGCTTTTGCCGGGAGGGCGCAGCGCGAGCTTCTCGCGACGGGCGCGAAAGTGCGGAAACGTTCCGCCGGTTCCTCTTCCGCTTCAGCCCAAACACTGACGGCTCAGGAGGCACAGATCGCCCGGATGGCCGGTCAGGGTCTGACCAATCAGGAGATCGCCGCCCAGCTGTTCATCAGCTCGCACACCGTGGAATGGCATCTGCGGAAGGTCTTCGCCAAGCGCGGCATCACCTCACGCAGGCAGCTGCGCAACGGACTCTAAGCCGGAACTCGCGACCGCAGTTCGTTCGCGATCTTCTGCAGGGTGTCCTCGGTCTCGGGCGGCCCGGTGAGCATGGCCACCGCCAATGTGTCGCGGGATCCGCCGGAGGTCGAGGCAAAGGCGCATGTCATCGCGATCCGGACCACACGCATGCCGTTTCCGAGGGCTCCTGTCATCCGGGCGTAGGACGTGACATCGTCAATCGGCTTCCAGGCTTGAGCATCGACCGGTAGTTTCGCGCGCACCTTGTCCTGGGTCGACTTACCGCATCCGTCGGCGCACCGACTGGAACCGATCCAGCCGGCCGCGCCACCAACGTTGGCCTCGTCCATGCACGTGATGCGCTTGTCCAGCGGTTTGTTCTCGGTATGCAGACACCCCCACCCCTTGGGCAGGTTGAAGTCGAACGCTATGTACGAGGGCATCGAGATGGGTTGGAGTTTCTCACCCGGCCCGTACGTCGCGCCGCCGAGTGGCCCCGTGGACCCGTTGGGGGGCGGAATCACCCCGGACGTCGGCGCGGGAGGCACCGGCGTCCGCGTCATCGGAGACTCTCCCGGAGGCATAACCGCAAAACCCACGATGTTGCGCTGAGACCCGACGGAGACGACGCCAATCACCAACCCCAGCACCACCGTGCCCAGAAACGCCGAAAGGACTACCCAGGGCGCTCGACTCGGTGGTCGAGGCTCTGGATAGTCCAGTGGCGTACCGTCAGCCGCCCCGTGAGGTTGGATGTCGCCAGCGGGGCGGCTCCAGGGCTCCATGGGGTTAATTAGCCCTTGCGAGCCTTCACGGCCTCGGTGAGCTGCGGTGCGACGTTGAACAGGTCGCCCACCACACCGAAGTCGGCGATCTCGAAGATCGGGGCTTCCTCGTCCTTGTTGACCGCGACAATGGTCTTCGAGGTCTGCATCCCGGCGCGGTGCTGGATGGCACCCGAGATGCCTAGCGCGACGTACAGCTGCGGCGACACGGTCTTACCGGTCTGGCCCACCTGGAACTGGCCCGGGTAGTAGCCGGAGTCGACCGCGGCGCGCGAGGCACCGACCGCGGCGCCCAGCGAATCGGCGAGCTCCTCGACCACGCTGAACTTGTCGGCGCTACCGACACCACGGCCGCCGGACACGACGATGTTGGCCTCGGTGAGCTCCGGACGATCTCCACCGACCACAGGCTGGCGCGAGGTGACCTTGGTGGCGTTCTCGGCGGGTGCGGGCACCTCGACGGCGACCTGCTCGCCCGCGCCAGCGGCCGGTGCAGCCTCGACGGCGCCCGGACGCACGGTGATGACCGGGGCGTCGCCGTTGGCCTGGGCCTCGACGGAGAACGCGCCACCGAAGATCGAGTGCAGGGCCTTGCCGCCCTCGCGCACCTCGATGACATCGGTCAGCAGACCCGAGCCCAGGCGTGCGGCCAGCCGGCCGGCCACTTCCTTACCCTCAGTGGTCGCGGCGATCAGAATGCCGGCGGGGCTGGCGGTCTCGGCCAGGCTCGCCAACAGGTCAACCTTGGGGGTCACCAGGTAGTTGTCGACGACGTCGGACTCGGCGACATAGATCTTGGCGGCGCCGGCCTCCTTGAGACCATCGATCAGCGGCGCGGCGGTGCCGGCCGGACCGGCCACCACGGCCGAGGGCTCACCCAGGACGCGAGCAGCGGTGATGAGCTCGGCGCTTACCTTCTTCAGTGCACCCTCTGAATGCTCAACGAGCACAAGTACTTCAGCCATATTGCGTATGCCTTCTCTTAATCAGGTTCTATCGGAATGATCTGCTCTAGATAATTTTTTGCGCAACCAGGAACTCGGCGACCTTGGTGCCACCCTCGCCCTCGTCGGTGATCTTCTCGCCCGCGGTCTTGGCCGCCTTGGGGGTCGAGGACAGCACGGTCGAACCGGCGTTCGCGACACCCACCTCGTCGGCCTCAACGCCGATCTCGGCGAGGGTCAGTACGGCAACTTCCTTCTTCTTGGCGGCCATGATGCCCTTGAAGGAGGGGAAGCGCGGCTCGTTGATCTTCTCGGTGACGCTGACGATGGCCGGCAGAGTCGCCTCGACCTCGAAGACGCCCTCATCGGTCTCGCGCTCGCCCTTGACGACGCCGCCCTCGACGGTCAGCTTGCGCAGGTGCGTCAGCTGCGGAAGACCCAGGTACTCGGCGATGATCGCGGGGATGGCGCCCGAACGGCCGTCGGTGGCCTCGTTACCGGCGATGACCAACTCGACACCCTCAACCTGACCCAGCGCGCGGGCCAGGGCCCAGCCGGTCTGGATGGCATCGGACCCGTGCAGGCCCGGGTCGAGCAGGTGAACTGCCTTGTCGGCACCCATCGACAGAGCCTTACGGATGGCCTCGGTGGCCTTTTCCGGACCTGCCGAGACGACGGTCACGACCGAGTCGCCACCCTCGCGCTCCTTGATGAGCAGCGCTTCCTCGACGGCACGCTCGTTGATCTCGTCGAGTACCGCGTCGGCGGCTTCCCGGTCGAGCGTGAAGTCACCGTCGGTGAGCTTGCGCTCTGACCAGGTGTCTGGGACCTGCTTGATCAGGACCGCGATGTTCGTCATAAGTCTCCGATCGTCCTTCCTCTTCGCTGTCTGCTAGCTATCTGCGTGGTAGTTCCGTGCGCACCCGTACTACGCCGGTCGCACTGTCACGTTTCGTGACTAATCCGGCGAACAAAGTTACTCACGGGTAATATACGGAGTTCGCCCGTACACCATAGCCGGTTCACCCCTGGTTTCCGGCCTGTGATCTGGGCCACCAGTATTAAGACACGGCGTTCACCCGATAGCCTGCCAAACGATGAACTCGCACCTGACCGACCCGCACCCGGCTGACCCTCTTCGCGCAAGCGGCTCATCAGCCGATGACCCGGACGCCCTGGCGCTGACCGGGGAGCGGACCGTGCCCGGGATCGCCGAGGAGAACTACTGGTTCCGCCGCCACGAAGTGGTGTACGAGCGGCTCAGCAGCCTCTGCGCGGGCCGCAGAGTGCTGGAGGCAGGCAGCGGTGAGGGCTACGGCGCCAACATGCTGGCCGCCGTGGCCGAGCACGTCATCGGTCTGGACTACGACGAGTCCGCGATCGCGCATGTGAAGGCCCGCTATCCCCGCGTGGACATGCGCGCCGGAAACCTGGCAGACCTGCCGCTGGCCGGCGGCGCGGTGGATGTGGTGGTGAACTTCCAGGTCATCGAGCACCTGTGGGATCAGGGTCAGTTCATCCGTGAGTGCGCGCGCGTGCTCAGCCCCGGTGGCTCGCTGCTGATCAGCACCCCAAATCGCATCACCTTCTCCCCCGGGCGCGATACCCCGCTGAATCCGTTCCATACCCGCGAGCTGAATGCCGCTGAGCTCACCGAACTCCTTGTAGAGAACGGCTTTTCGGTGCAGTCGATGAATGGCGTGTTTCACGGACCACGACTTCGCGAGCTCGATGCCAAGTATGGCGGTTCGATCATCGATGCGCAGATCGAGCGCGCGGTCGCCGGCGCGCCGTGGCCGCAGGATCTGCTCGCGGACATCACAGGTTTGACCACCGAGGATTTCGAGATTGTCGACGCGGAGGAACGCGACATCGATCAGAGTCTGGATTTGGTTTCCACAGCGGTGATAGACCGGTGATCCCGTGACGGAGTCGAAGAAGCCTATTCCGGGCCTGTTCACCATGGTGCTGCACACGCACCTGCCGTGGCTTGCCAATCACGGCCGCTGGCCGGTCGGCGAGGAGTGGCTATACCAATCCTGGTCAGCCTCGTATTTGCCATTGTTCAAGGTGTTACGGACGCTGGCGGCAGAGGGCCGGGAGAGCCTGATCACCCTCGGCATCACCCCGGTCGTAGCCGCGCAGCTCGACGACCCACACTGCCTGACCGGGCTGCACAGCTGGCTGGCCAACTGGCAGTTGCGCGCCTTCGAGGCGGCGACCATCACGAGCACCGACGCAGAGCCCGGCACCGCTTCGAGCCCGGAGATGTTGCGGGCCTTTGGCGTTCGCGAATACCGCAGCGCCACAGACGCCCTCGACGAATTCGACCGGCACTGGCGCCACGGAGGTAGCGGCCCGCTGCGCGGCCTCATCGATGCGAAAGCCATTGAACTGCTGGGCGGCCCGCTCGCACATCCGTTCCAGCCGCTGCTACACCCCCGGCTGCGCGAATTCGCGCTGCGCGAGGGGCTGGCCGATGCCGCACAGCGTTTCGGTCATGCACCTTCCGGCATCTGGGCGCCCGAATGCGCCTATGCCCCGGGCATGGAGGAGGGCTACGCGGCGGCCGGGGTCAACCACTTCATGGTGGATGGCCCGTCCCTTCAGGGTGACACCTCACTGGGCCGTCCCGTGGGCGACTCAGATGTGGTTGCGTTCGGACGCGATCTGACGGTGAGTTACCGCGTGTGGTCACCCAAGTCCGGATACCCCGGCCATGCCGCGTACCGCGACTTCCACACCTATGACCATGACACCGGCCTCAAGCCCGCCCGGGTCACCGGGCGCAACGTGGCTCCGGAAGCCAAGGCGCCGTACGACCCTGAGCGTGCCGACGCCGCGATCGACGTCCACGTCCGCGACTTCGTGGATACCGTGCGCCAGCGCCTCATCGCCGAGTCCGACCGCATCGGGCGGCCCGCGCATGTCATCGCCGCGTTCGACACCGAACTGTTCGGCCATTGGTGGTACGAGGGGCCGATATGGCTCGAGCGTGTGCTGCGCGCCCTGCCCGAAGCCGGTATCCATGTGGGCACCCTGGAGCAGGCCCGCGAACAGGGCTACGTGGGCAAGCCGTTCGACCTGCCTGCCAGCTCATGGGGTTCCGGTAAGGACTGGCATGTGTGGAACGGCGAGAAGGTCGCCGACCTCGTGCAGCTGAACAACGAGGTGGTCGACACCGCCCTCACGGCGGTGGACAAGGCTCTGGGTGAACAACCCGCGCCGCACACCCGGAATCGGGTGGCCGATCAGATCTTGCGCGAGGCACTGCTGACGGTATCCAGCGACTGGCCGTTCATGGTCAGTAAGGATTCGGCCGCCGATTACGCGCGTTACCGCGCTCATCTGCACGCACACGCCACCCGTGAGATCGCCGACGCGCTGGCGGGCGGTCGGCACGATGCGGCAGTCCGATTGGCGGACGGCTGGAATCGCGCGGACGGGCTGTTCGGCGCGCTTGATGCTCGGAGGCTGCCACGATGAAAACGATCTTCGCCCGAGAGGCTCATCAATGAGAATCCTGATGGTCTCGTGGGAGTACCCACCCGTGGTTATCGGCGGGCTGGGCAGGCACGTGCATCACCTGTCGACCGAACTGGCCGCGGCCGGACACGAGGTGGTGGTGCTCACCCGTCGCCCATCAGGCACAGACCCGGCGAGCCACCCGACGTCCGACGAGATCTCCGAAGGTGTCCGGGTGGTCGCAGCCGCCGAGGATCCACACGATTTCGACTTCGGCACCGACATGATGGCCTGGACGCTGGCCATGGGGCATGCGATGGTGCGCGCCGGACTGGCCTTGGGCTTCAAGGGGTCCGGCGATTGGCGCCCCGACGTGGTCCACGCGCACGACTGGCTGGTGGCCCATCCGGCGATAGCCCTCGCCGAGCACTTCGACGTACCGTTGGTATCGACGCTGCATGCCACCGAGGCCGGCCGGCATGGCGGCTGGGTATCCGGACGGATCAGCCGGCAAGTGCATTCGGTGGAATGGTGGCTGGCCCGCGAATCGGACTCGCTGATCACGTGCTCGGCCTCGATGCTCGACGAGGTAACTCAGCTGTTCGGGCCGGAACTACCGCAGGTTCATGTCATCCGCAACGGAATCGACGTCACCCGTTGGGTTTTCGCTTCCCGTCTACCCTCTGACGGATCCGCGCCGGTGCTGCTTTTCGTCGGACGGCTCGAGTACGAAAAGGGCATCCACGATGCCATCGCGGCGCTGCCCAAGATCCGCCGCTCGCACCCGGGAACGGTGTTGGCGGTCGCGGGCGATGGCACGCAGCAGGATTGGCTCCTCGAACAGGCACGCAAGCACAAGGTCGTCAAGTCCGTTCAGTTCCTGGGCAACCTTGACCACGAGGGTCTGTTGCAATGGCTGCATCGCGCGGACGCCATTTTGTTGCCCAGCCATTACGAGCCGTTCGGCATCGTGGCGCTGGAGGCGGCGGCCGCGGGTACTCCCCTGGTGACCTCGACCGTCGGCGGGCTGGGCGAAGCCGTCATCGACGGAGAGACCGGATTGTCCTTCGCCCCCCGTGATGTGGCAGGCATCGCGGACGCGGTCAAACGCACCCTGGATGACCCGGCCGCTGCCGCAGAGCGGGCCGTGGCGGCACGGGCCCGGCTCACCGCGGACTTCGACTGGGCCACCGTCGCCGACGAGACGGCTCAGGTGTATTTGGCTGCCAAACGCCGCGAACGGGAACCTTTGGGCCGCAGCGTTATCGTCGAGCGTCCGCTGCCGGACCGCTAACCTCCATTCTGCGAGCAGACAACTGGTGCACGCAAAACCCTGAGATACCTGTGCAATACACGTCTGTTCGGCGAAAGAAGGGACTGACACCATGACCGATGCGGCGGCCCTCGCGGCGAAGCTGGTCGAGTCCGATCCCCAGTTCCGGGCGGCCATCCCCGACCCTGAGGTGATGGACTCCTTGCTGGTACCAGGACTGCGGCTGTCGCAGGTACTGCACGCCCTACTGACCGGCTATGCCGACCGGCCGGTCATGGGTTTCCGGTCCCGCGAATCGGTCGTCGACCCCGCCACCGGCCGCACGGTCGATCGGCTGCTCCCCGCCTTCGAGACGATCACCTATGGAGAACTCCGCGAGAACATCTCGGCCATCCTCGCCGAGTGGCAGCACGGCCCCAACGCCATCGGTGCCGACGACTTCGTTGCCACCATCGGCTTCTCCAGCCCCGACTACGTCACCCTCGACCTTGCCACGCTCATGAACGGGTCGGTATCGATTCCACTGCAACACAACGCATCAGTGGCCCAGCTGCGCATGATGTTGGAGGAGACCAGTCCGCGGCTGGTGGCGGCGAGCGCTGACAGCCTCGATCTCGCGGTGCAGGCAGCACTGGGGCTTACGGATCTGCGGCGGGTGGTGGTGTTCGACTACCGGCCCGAGACCGACGATCACCGCGAGAAGCTGGCCGCGGCACGGGACCGCCTACGGGAAGCCGGTATGGAGGTCGTCGTAGAGCCGCTCGCGGAAGTCATCGCGAAGGGACGGCGGCTGCCCGAGCCCGTGTTGTACACGGCCGGCGATGATCAGCGCACGGCGCTGATCATGTACACCTCCGGCAGTACCGGCGCACCCAAGGGCGCGACGTTCACCGAGTGGACGGTGACCCGTTTCTGGTCCTCGGGTGCGGCACCCAACCGGGACACCCCGATCATCAACGTCAACTTCCTGCCGCTCAACCACCTCGCGGGCCGAGTGGGGCTTCTGACCGCCTTCATTCCCGGCGGCACGTGCTACTTCGTTCCGGAGAGCGATCTATCCACACTCTTCGAGGACTGGCAGCTGGCACGCCCCACTCATATGGGCGTGGTGCCGCGAGTGGTCGACATGCTCTTTCAGCATTACCAGACCCGTGTCGACGCACTCATGGCCGAAGGAGCCGATGCAGCGTCTGCCGATCGCACGGCCAAAACCGAACTGCGCGAAGAGGTTCTCGGAGGGCGCGTGGTCGCGGGCATGCTCGCCACGGCGCCGCTGTCCCCCGAGATGAAGACCTTCCTGGAATCCTCCCTCAACTTCCACCTACTCGATCTGTACGGCCTGACCGAGGTAGGCGGGGTGTTCCGGGATGGCAAAATCTCCCGCCCCCCGGTACTCGACTACAAACTCGTCGACGTCCCCGAGTTGGGGTACTACACCACCGATAAGCCCCATCCCCGTGGCGAATTGCTGGTCAAGAGCGCCACCGCGACACCCGGGTACTACAAGCGCCCCGATGTCACCGCCGAGGTGTTCGACGCCGACGGCTATTACCGAACTGGCGACGTCATGGCCGAGATCGCGCCCGACGAGCTGGTGTACGTGGACAGGCGCAACAACGTCATCAAGCTCGCCCAAGGCGAGTTCGTCGCGGTGGCGAACCTGGAGACGGTGTATGTCGGCGCACCGCTGGTTCGCCAGATCTTCGTCTACGGCAACAGCGAACGCGCGTACCTATTGGCGGTCATCGTGCCCACCGAAGAGACACTGCAGCGTTACACCAATTCGCCCATCGACATGAAGAACTCGATCCGGGAGTCGCTACAGCGGACCGCTCGCGCCAACCATCTGCACTCGTACGAACTTCCGGCCGACTTCATCATCGAAACCACCCCGTTCACGATCGAGAGCGGCATGCTCGCGGCCGTGGGTAAACCGATACGCCCCAAGATGATCGAGCACTACGGCGGTCGGCTTGAACAGCTATATGCCGACCTCGCCGAGGCCCGCGTCCAAGAGCTACGGCAGCTGCGCGATACCGCACAGCAGCGACCGATCATCGAGACCGTCACCGAGGCCGCCCAGGCACTGCTCGGCATGTCCTCGGACGCGGTGCGTCCCGACCACCATTTCATCGATCTCGGCGGAGACTCGCTGTCGGCGTTGACCTTTTCCAACCTGCTGCGCGATTTGTTCGACGTCGACGTGCCGGTCGGTGTGATCACCGGTCCCGCAGCTGATCTGCGCAAGCTCGCCGCCTATATCGAGACCGCCCGCGAGAGCAATGTGGCCACCGCGGCCAGTGTGCACGGACCGGACGCGGCCGTCATCAACGCGGATGAGCTCACTCTCGACAAATTCATCGACGCCGAGACGCTCGGCAATGCCTCCACACTTCCCGCCCCCTCCAGCGCCGTGCACACGGTTCTCCTCACCGGGGCCAACGGGTATCTCGGCAGATTCCTGTGCCTGGAGTGGCTGCAGCGGTTGGCACAGTCCGATGGACAACTGATCTGTCTGGTTCGTGGCGACGACAACGAGGACGCCCTCGCCCGTCTTGAGGCTGCATACGGCGACACCGATCAGACACTGCTCGACGAATTCCGCGCGCTGGCTCGGCGACATCTGCGGGTAGTCGCCGCCGATATCGCCCAGCCCCGCCTCGGGGTAGATGACGTGACCTGGGAGCAATTGGCTCGCGACGTCGACAAGATCGTCCATCCCGCCGCACTGGTGAACCACGTGCTCCCCTACAGCCAGCTGTTCGGCCCCAATGTCTTTGGCACGGCAGAGGTTATCCGCTTGGCGCTGACGACGCGAATGAAGCCGGTGACCTACCTGTCAACGATGGCAGTCGCCATGGCGGTGCCCAATTTCGACGAGGACGGCGATATCCGCACGGTGAGCCCGACTCGCCATATCGGCGCGGGTTACGCCAACGGTTATGCCAATAGCAAGTGGGCCGGCGAGGTGCTCCTGCGGGAGGCGCACGATCTATGCGGCCTGCCGGCCAGCGTCTTCCGCTCCGACATGATCCTCACCCACCGTCTGTACAGCGGTCAGCTCAACGTCACCGATGCCTTTACCCGCATGCTGCTGAGCCTCGTCCTCACCGGAATCGCACCGCGCAGCTTCTACCAAGGCGGCTCCGACGGAGACCGTCCGCGAGCGCATTACGAAGGGCTGCCGGTGGATTTCGTCACCGAGGCGATCACCACCCTGGGGCTGGCCAACTCCGAGGGATTCCGCTCGTACGACGTCATGAACCCGCACGACGACGGCATATCCGTAGACACCTTCGTCGACTGGCTTATCGAAGACGGTCACACCATCGACATCATCGACGACTATGACGAATGGCTGTCCCGCTTCGAGACGGCGCTACGGGGCCTGCCGGACGAACTGCGGCGCAGCTCGGTGCTTCCCCTCCTGGACGCCTATCGCGCGCCGGGCCACCCGCGGCGCGGCGCCGATACCCCTACCGACATGTTCCGGAAGGCAGTGCAGGACTACAAGATCGGCACCGACGGCGACACCGCCGACATTCCACATATCGACCGCGCGCTCATCTCCAAGTACATATCGGATCTACGCGCGCACGGGTTGCTGTAAACGCGTCCGCGCGAAGATCAGCTGAACGCCGAGCGCTTCAGATTCCGACGATTCCGGTAAAGTTCCCGTCAACCTTGGCCAACGTCCGCTCGCCACTACCGTCGAGGTTGACTGCACGAATCTCGCCTGCCATATCGCTGACGTAGGCGATCCCGGCTTCCTTGTCCACCGCCAGACCGATCGCTTCCCCGAAGCCGGAGGCGAGGACCGTGACGTCGCCGCCTGACTGTCTCTGGGCGGGGATCTGGGCGCGGTTCAACGTATTTCCCAACGGGGGAGCTCCACGGTCGGTCCAGTAGATCACTCCGCCGTCAAGGTCCAGTTCGATGTCAATCGGCTCGGGCAGCCCGGCCCACAGCACCTCGATATCACGATTCTCCGGGGTCTGTCCGTCGGGAATCTCCAAGGAAGTCCGGAAAATTCGGCCATCTCCGCCCTTGGAAGGGCCCTTCTGCGTCCAGTACAGAAACCCGTTGCGCTCGTCAACCGTCAGTCCGACGCACTGATTGCGAACAGTATGTCGGTCCTGTTCGGCCGCCGCGACAACCACCTCGTCGCGCAGGCCGCTGCCGTCCAGCTGCACACTGCGGATGGCGGCTCCTTCACGATCGGACCAATACAGGCGCCCGAGTGACCATGCGGCCGAAAGCTGTTTTCCGGTAACGAAACTTCCCGGCGGAAGGAGGTAGGAACGCCCACCGCCGTCGATTGCGGCCCATTCGATGGAGCCGTTTTTGCCGTAGAAGTCGAGGTTCTCCTCGGTCGGGGACTCACCGGAGTCGGTGAGTGTGGGCACGCCCATGTTCGTCCAGTAAATGTTCTCCCGAGCGGGATCGACCACTATGCCATCGGGCAGTTCGTTAAGTCCGGTAACCAGTTCCGTGAATCCTTCGCCCGACACGGAGAACTTCAGAACGGCTCTCTTGATCTGGTTCAGCGCCAACAGGTATCGAAACATCTTGTTCCCCTTAGCAAGTTGTGCCCATTCCCATTGTTCACCACACAAGATGCATCCGGCGATGGTCGCCGAAGACTGCATCCAGTTAGCTTCCGGAGCACAATTCCCACAGAGCTAGCCAGATCATCCGGCGCTCCGGCGCATCGTGATGAAGAGCCACCAACCACATCAGATATAACAGCTGTTCAAGATCAGAGCGTAGGCCTTGGACCAAGAATCCAGAAGCTGCGCCAGACGAGCCGCCCATTCCGCGGTGGCCGGCTTCGTGAGGTCCTGACTGCGGCGTTCGGTGTACAGCGTGCTCATCGCGATCACCGTGTTTTTGAACATTTCAAACTTGTTCTTCTCGCGAGCATTCTCAAGGTTCGCACTAGCGCTCACCGCCAAGCTGACGATGCTATTGAACAACCGAAGGTCGCTCTCGACAACCAGTTCCCCTGATTCCTTCGTTGGAAAAGGATCCGAGACGGGAGCGATCCTGATCGCCAATGCGTCGATTCTCCCGGACGCGGACCGAATGATCTGGCAATCCTGCAGCGAGGCTGGGTCATCGGGTCGAGTGTCAGCTGCTGCCGGTGGCGCACCAGAATCATCAACTGGCGCCGGTGATACAGGCGCAGGTAGCTGCCCCGGAGCATCTTCGGCACGCGGCGTTGCCGAGCCTCCCGGAGGAGACAGTCCGGGACTAGGGTCCGGTAGCGGATCGATCGGTGGATCAGCCAACCAGCCAGACACGTCGCGGAGGGATGGAGACGACGCTTTGGCCACGTTGCCTCCAATCCCTACCTGAACACCACCTAAGGCAAGCGAAACCACACACACCGCCATGCAACGGACGGTGTGGGCCAATATCTGACTCAATCGGCCTACGTGCTGCATATTAGTTGCCCGGGAGCTTTAGCGGCGGTGCCTGAATGTGATTCGCGGGGAAGTCGGGGACAGGAAGACCTGTCATGTATCCCGGAAGGATTGCATTCGTCCCCGGACGATATCCGCTTGACCCCGTGCTGATTTCGCTAGCCAGCGGACCCAAACCACCGGGCACGTACCCCGGCACGATGCCGGGCTGCGGCGAGCTAACACCCGGAGCCTGTCCCCCCGCATATGGGCTCATCTCGCCATAAATCGCCGCCCCAGGCGCGCCGGAATTGTACGGATTGAGATAAGGATTGGGCGCTGGCCCCGGTGCAGGCGCTGGTATCGGGTCCGCGTGAGCGAGCGCCGAACCAACCCCTAATCCAACCAAGCTCACCGACATAACCACGAACGCCGACCTCACTACTAGCTTGTGCATAGTGCTCCTAATCGCTTTACAGGAATTGAACTTCTGGCGACCAAAGTCTTGCCCACACTAGATCTGAATGGGCTCGCCGTAAGTTGCCAACGAGGAGTGCGTGAAATCGGTCGTGATGCTCAGCAGCGTGAAAGACCGAACGGTAACCGGGCCTCCGCATGCGTCGATCTTGATATGCATGTTCCGCACCCGCAACCGCGCCTCACTGCCTCTGAGAGCCATGCTGTCCATCGGAATGGCGACAATTCCGCCGGGCCGCAATGTGAACTGCAACCCTCCATTGACGCCTGCGCCCGCGCCCACTGCGCCGAAGCCCGCACCAAACGGCCCTGGCCCACCGAAGACCCCGCCGACTCCACCGCCCACGCCAGCACCTACACTCCCACCCAAAGTGATGCCCTGACTTAGATCGATCTGGCATCCCATCTGGTAACCGATGGTGAGCGATGCTGAGGTCACGGGGTTGCGTCCCTGACCGTTAATCTTTCCAACACCCGTGAACTGCACGAATGCTTCCCTCGAAAATGCCGTCGCAGCCAGATTCGGAACTGGGTTAACTTCCTCATCGAGTGTGCTTACTTCTATGCCCCAACCATCTTCGGTCCGATCAAGCAAATTCGAATCAGGCAGACCCTGCGCATTCGCTGTCACAGCGCTCGTGGCGAGCATCGCCAACACAGCGAAGAGACCCGAGACCGCCCGAATAGACCTGTGAGCCGACCTCCGTCGCCGAGTTGAATTCTTTAGCGGATTCATCGTCACCTTTCCGAAATTCTCGACTGGAAAACTCTTCACAAAACCGAAATAGACGGCAACTCAAAATGAGAATATGGCCGTTGCCCCCCTTGAAGCATCTACAACATGTTTGAAGCGCGCAGTACCACCGTCTTGCACCTCGCGGTTCATCCATCAGGCAACTGGCGAGGACGGTATATAGCGAAGACATCGGCCGCAAACTACTAGCGTGTGACAAGGATCATAGGAACTCGATTCATGATTACTCCGAGACAGCCAATAAGTCGAATTTGTGCAGGTCATCGATCTTTTAGCTGATCGCCACACAGCAACGTCCGCGAAAAAATGGCCATTGCTTTTTGAGTAATGACTGTTACTTAGCAAACAATATTTCATACGAGTCAGCTCGATACCGCCAAGCAGTCGCCGGATCACGCCCGACACTCCAATATTGGGGTACGTGATCAATCGATTCGCGCCCTCATCGATACCTGCGGCCAGAGCCCGCGAAATTGTTCATCCCTTACTTAGATATAATCGGGAACGTGGATGTAAGAGGCCTCGAGATACACGACTTGCGCTGCTTCGTCGCAGTGGCGGCGAGGCTAAACTTCACTCGTGCTGCGGCCGACCTTCATATGTCCGTTCCTCCGCTTAGCCGGCGGATCCGCGCCATGGAAGGGACACTCAAAACAACGCTATTTATTCGCGATACGCGCCGGGTGGTTCTCACTCCCTCAGGCGTCAACCTGCTCCCGCTCGCCAAGAAGATACTCCACCAATTCGATGCCTTGCCGGATGTTGTGTCACATGATCTCGCCTGTAGCCGTCCAACAATTAGGTACGGCGTACCGCCCTGGCTCCACCCAGAACTGTCCTCCAGGCTCGAGCGCCTGGAGGAGATCTACGCCGAGCGGCTGACGCTGATCAGGCGGCGGCGAAGGAGCCAGGAAGCCATCGGTGCGATAGTGAGGAAAGACTTGGTGTTCGGCTTCGCGCGGTCAGCACCAACTAACACCACATTGAGCAGCGTCGTTGTTCGGCAAGAGAGCGTAGGGGCAGTGCTGTCGAGGGCGGACTACGGTGCGCGTACATCAATCTCCCTCGCAGAACTCATCAAGCTCGACTACGTCACCGATCGCCGTGACAGCGACACCGAATACCGACGACAGGTAGATGGACTACTAGGGGCCACAAGCCTTCTCAAGCGATTACGACACAACCCCACCGACCATTCTTCAGCCGCTGAAGCCATCAGCACAGGCGGAGCATTCGCGATAGCACCCATCTCAGAAGGCGCCAGAGAGACCTCTGACCTCTACCACTCTGCAGAGACCGTGTGCCTGCCTATAGACGATCTCGACTTCGTCCTGCCAACCTGTCTGGTGTGGAGCACGGAGCTGGCTCAGAACGACAGAAGTTCGCGGGACGTCATCAACACGGCTGTACGTTTATGTCAGGGGGGCACCCCCCGTCTTGGTTCGGCGTAGCCCGGCTCGCTCAGACCTGACGAACTGAGAATCAGTGCACGTGGTCGGCGATCTGCCCCTGCTCACCGAACAACACGGCATTCCACTTCGCGATGAGTTCGGTGTTGTCCACGTCATCGGGGTGAAAGTCTTTGCGGCTGTACGACGCTAGTCGCCGAAATACCTCGCGCGAGAAGAAGGGCGAACGGAACAATCGGATGGCACTGCGAAGGAAGATCCTGGGGTCGTAGAAGTCCGGGTCTCGAAGTAACGAGATGAACGACGCGCACGCAGCGAGCGTGAAGAACCCAAATGTGGTGAACCACATGACAAATACCCGCATGCGGTGGGTACCACCGACGGCCTGGTAGACATCGAAGGCCACCGTGCGATGCTCAGATTCCTCCAGCGCGTGCCACAGCAGCATGGATCGAACCTCGCCCTGCCCCAACATCTGTTGGGCGCGTTCATCGGTCAGGAGCGTCTCAGCCAGAATCGCGGTGTAATGCTCCAGCGCCGCGGTCATCGCAAGGCAGTACTTCGCCGAGGAGTAGCGCGTGCGCGTTTCCAGTCCCCTGCGAGTCGCCCGATCGATGAAGGCGGTCGGATAACCCATTTCCTGCAGGCGCTCGTTGAGCTCACGATGCTCACGGCTGTGCGTCGCCTCCTGTCCGATGAACCCGGCCACCTGCTTCTTGAGCTCCGGATCGGTGATCTGGTCGGCGACCGCCCGCACCGAGCGGATCATGAACGCCTCACCCTCGGGGAAAGCCCCCGAGAGCACCGAGACCACGTGACTCATCCCTAAGTCGTCCTGCACATAGTGGCGCCGCATGGAACCGGCCGGATAACGGAACTTGATCCGCCTGGTCTTGATTTCCCGTTCCATGATCACCTCACCCCGCCGCCGGTCTCCCCACCAGTATCACCAGCGTACCGACGCACAGGGGGCCGGGCCCTAATGCAGGTGTCCGGCCAGCTGCCCGTTCTCCCCGAAAAGCTCGGTATGCCATTTCTCGATGAGTTCGGTGTTGTCGGAATCGTTGGGGTGGAATCCCGGACGGTTGTACTCACCGATGCGGCGGCGCACCTCGCGGCTCAGGAACGGCAAGTGCCGCAATGCCGCAAGGCTTTTCACCAGCCGGACGGGGTTGTATGCGGCCTTGTCACGCAGCAGCGAGATCACCGTCTCAAAGAATGTGGTGTAGATGAAAGCGATGGTGGTACGCCGCATCACCCAGATACGCAGCCGCTCACTACCGCCGACCGCGCGGTAGACGTCGAAGGTGACGCAGCGGTGCTCGGCTTCTTCGAAGGCATGCCAGAGCAGCATGGAACGCACCTCACCCTCGCCGAGCATGTCGAGGGCGCGTTGGTCGGTCAGCAGCGTCTCCGCGAGTACCGCGGTGTAATGCTCCAACGCGGCCGTGACGGCCAACGTATAGATCGGCGGGTAGTTCCGGGTCTGGAAGTTGAATATCCGGCGAGCCAGCCGCTCGACGAACGCCGTGGGATATCCCATCTCCTGCAGGCGCTCGTTGAGCTCACGATGCTCGCGCCCGTGAGTCATCTCCTGGCCGATGAACCCGGCCACTTGCTTCTTGAGTTCGGGATCGGTGATCTGGTCCGAGTAGCGCCGGACCGACCGGATGAAGAACTCCTCACCCTCTGGAAATACCGCCGACAGCATCGCCATCATGTGACTCGATACCAGGTCACCCTGCACAAAATGACGGTCCAGCGAACCCGGATGGTAGCGAAACTTAATACGGCGGGTCTTGATAGGCCTGTCCATACTCAGCTTCCCACTACCCCGCACTGACTGATTTCTGTCGGCATCGCCAACGCGCTCAGGGTACCGCAGTTCACCGAGATTCCGATGACCTAGGCCTTGACATATACCTATATCGGTATATGTTTCCTCCATGGCTCGCACCCCCACGACCGCTGACGCGTTCAACGCGATCGCCGAAGCTGGCCGGCGTGACCTTCTGGGCGCCATCGGCACCGGCGAGGTCACCGTGAACGAACTGGTGACGCGGACCCGGATGGGCCAGCCGCAGGTGTCCAAGCATCTGGGCGTGCTCCGCGCCGTGGATCTGGTGCGGGTGCGCTCACATGGGCGGCAACGTTTCTATCGCGTCAACGGTGCGGCCCTGCGGCCCGTCCATGACTGGGTGGCCGCGTTCGAACGCACCTGGAACCAGCGCCTCGACCGACTCGACGATCTACTCACCGAACTCAAGAAAGAGGAAATGGAATGACGATTAGCAATCGCTACGGCAGCGCCACCGTCGAACTTCCCTCGGACACCACAATTCTCATTACCCGATCGTTCGACGCACCGGCCGCGTTGATCTTTCGCACACTCACCGAACCCGAGCTTGTCAAGCGCTGGTGGGGATTCGAGACCGCACGATGGCAGATCTGCGACATCGATCTGCGGGTCGGTGGCACGTGGCGGTACGTGGTCAGCCAACCGTGTGAGTCCGAGCCGGACATGGAGGTCGCCTTCCATGGCGAGTACCGCGAGATCGACGCGCCGCATCGACTGGTCAGCACTGAGGTATTCGAAGGTGTGCCCGACGGCGAGGCGCTCGTCTCGACCACCCTGGATGAGGCCGATGGCGTCACGACCATGCGGGTCCTGGTGCAGCACAGCTCCAAGGAACATCGCGACGGACACATCAACTCCGGCATGGAAGGCGGCATGCAGGTCAGTTACAACCGCATCGAAGACCTGCTGCGCGACCTGCGCTGAAATAGGGCGCCCCGCGGCTGTGTTGCAGCGACGGTGAGCAACCACTTCACCTCCGAGTACATCGCCACCAATCCGCAGTGGGTCGATGAGCAGATAGAGATCTACGAAGCCAGCGGCGGAGCCGAAGGCACCACATTCGACGGGATCCCCGTCGTGGTGCTGTACACCATCGGCGCGAAATCGGGACAGATCCGCAAGGCCCCGCTCATGCGCGTCGAGCACGAGGGCGTGTACCTGGCGGTCGGCTCTATCGGCGGTGCGCCGAAGAATCCCGCCTGGGTCGCGAACCTGCGGGCCAACGCCGTGATCGACCTGCGCGACGGAGAAAACGTGCAGTCAGTGCGCGCTGACGAGATCACCGACGAGGCCGAGCGTGCCGCATGGTGGGAACGTGCCGTGGCGGCCTTCCCTCCCTACGCGGAGTACACGAAGCGCACCACGCGGGTCTTTCCGCTGTTCACCCTCACTCCGGTGAGCTAGCGGCCGCCTTCTTGCGTTCGATATCGGCCAGCGCCTCGGCTAGTTGCGCACGCTGCGCGGCCGAGGCGTCCCAGGCCACCTTGCGGTTCTTGACGACCCTGGCCGGCGCCCCGACGGCGATCGAATAATCCGGGATCACACCCTTGACTACGGCGTGGGCGCCGAGCACGCAGCCACGGCCGACAATCGTGTCCCGAAGGACGGTCACCTTGGTGGCGATCCAGGTGTCGGGCCCGATGCGCACCGGGGATTTAGCGATGCCCTGGTCCTTGATCGGGTAGGTGATGTCTTCCATGCGGTGGTCGAAATCGCACACGTAGCACCAGTCGGCCATCAGGGCGGAGTCACCGAACTCGATGTCGATGTACGCGTTGACGACGTTGTCCTTACCGAACACCACTTTGTCGCCCAGACGTAGGGACCCCTCATGGGCACGCAACGAGTTTCCGTCACCGATGTGCACCCATCGGCCGATCTCCATCCGGGCCAGCTCGGGTGTGCAGTGGATTTCGACGTTCTTGCCGAGGAACAGCATGCCGCGCGTGACGATGTGGGGGTTGGAGAGCTTGAACTTGAGCAGGCGCCAGTACCGCACCAGGTACCACGGCGTGTACGCCTTGTTCGCGATCACCCATCGCAAGGAGGCCTTGGTCAGGAATTTGGCCTGTGCCGGGTCGCGTAGGCGCTGTCCGCGCCACCGCTTGTGCAGGGGAGCGCCCCACATCGTCGTCATGGCCGCACAGCCTACGGGACGCGGCAGGACGCGCACGCTACCCTGCGATGGGCCGGACCGCCCCCTATGGAAGGAGTGCCTCACCGTGCTTTCCCGGGCACGAGTACTCGCGAGCATTGCTTTCGCGACGCTCCTCACCGTCACCGGATGTTCCGGCGATGATTCCTGGATCAACATCAAGGCGGCGCCCGGCTGGTCCGCCACCTATGCCGACGCGCATAACAGCAGCTACACGCCCACCGAAGGCGCTCGTGAGCTGACCCTGGAGTGGAGCCGGAACACCAAGGGCCAGATACGCAGTGCCGCAGCGATCGGTATCGACAACTTCATCGCCGTGAGCGCCGACACCCCATCTGGTTGCACGCTCATGGAGTGGGAGAACAACAAGGCCGCCCGCCAGCGCTGGTGCACCCGGATGGTTACCGGAAGCCCATGGTCCGGACCGCTCTCCGACGGCTACAACAACATTTACATGGGTCAGCCCGGCGCCGTGGTGTCGTTCCCGCCCACCCAGTGGATTCGGTGGCGCAAGCCCGTCATCGGCGCACCGACCACACCTAAGATCGTCGAGCCGGGACGGCTTCTCGTCGTCACGCACCTCGGTCAGATACTGATTTTCGACGCCCAGCGTGGCGAGGTTGTCGGTACCCCAATGGATCTGCTCGAAGGGGTCGACCCCGCCGATCCACGGCGCGGCCTGGGTGATTGCGAGGCGGCAAGGCCCCAATGCCCGGTATCCGCGTCCCCCGCCTACGACCCGGAGACCGGCACGATTGTCACCACGCTGTGGCAGCCGGGCAAGCCGGTACCGGTGTTGCTGGGAATCACCTACGACGCCGACGGCAAGATCACTCTGAAACACAAGTGGGCCAACAAGATCATCGATGAAGGCGTCATCGGATCCCCCGTGATGTCCCAGGATGGCGAGACGGTCTACATCAACGACCGCAAGGGTTCGCTGCACGCGATGCACACGTTCGACGGCAGCCAGAAATGGTCGGTGCCCTTGGGATTCAACGCGACGACGCCGCCCTCGGTAGCACCGGACGGGACCATCATCGCCGGAACCGGCGACAAGGCCACCCTGGTGGGCATCAAGGACGCCGGCGGCAATGGTGAAATCGCCTGGCGTCGCGATGATCTCACTCCACTCTCGACATCAAGCCAGGCCGCCGGAAACGTGGGCTACGCCGTTGTCAAGGACGGGGACAAAGGCCTGGCCCTGGTGGTGTTCAACACACCGGACGGAGCGACCATCAACCGCTATGCGTTGCCCGATGCCACCGGCTTTCCGGTCGGCATCTCGATCGGACCGGATCAGCGGGTGATCGTCACACTCAGCGAGGGCTTGGTGTACGGGTTCCGCCCGGGGACCTAGCCTCACAAACGAATACTGTTGCACTACTGCCTATCCGGGTTATTACGACCGATAGCGCCGCGCCGCCCCGCAACTTCAGCCTGGTGCGCAGCACTGCCGGGTCGAGATCGACTCCGCGCACGGTGATCTCCACGGACCCGCAATCGCGGGCGGCGAGCGCCTGGCGCAGCCGCTTCTCGCTGTACGACAGCGAATCGAGCACCCGATAGCCCTGTACACCGGCGGGTACGGAATCCCCCGATAGATAGGCGATACGGGGATCCAACTGCCACAGCCCATGTCGCACGGCGTATTGCCGCACCAGACCTGCGCGCACGACCGCGCCGTCGGGGTCGATGATCCACTCCCCCGCGTCGGCGACCACGCAGTCATCGGGGTCGCCATCGGTCAGCTGATATCCGTCGCCGCACGTGGTGAGTACGGTGGCGCGCCTGCGCGCCCGAGCCAACCCCGCCGACCACAGACATGCCTCGCGGACGCCCCCGTCGAGCGAAACAACCTCGACCTCGCCGGCAAACCCGGTCTGTTCCCGCAGATCGGTGAAGTCCAGTCCCGGAGCGCATTTGACGACCAGATCGCGATCGGCGTATGTCCGCAGCACCACGTCCAGGGGTGGTGAATAGGCCGACGGATCGAATCGTCGGCGCCCTCCGGATCGGCGCCCCGGATCGGCAATCACCACCTCGGCGCGGCTAGACGGTGCCAGCGCATCCGCTCGACACACCAGAACCTGTTTGCCAATGTTGTGGCGCGCCATTGCCGTTCGTACCGGATCGAGATCGCTGCCGATGACCGTGGCGGCGACGCCGTCAAGAGCGGCGAGCTCGGTCCCCACCGAGCAGGTGACATCGTGGACCACCCGCCCGGCCAGTCGCCCGGCCCGGTGTCGCGCCACCGCCGCGGGCGTCGCCTGCTGCAGCGCGTCGTCGGTGAAGAGCCAGTCCTTCACATCGCCCAGCTTGGCTACCGCCTTACGGCGCAACTGCACGGTCTGCGCCAGGACCGCGGCGCGGTCGCCGAATTCGGCGCGCAGGGCCGCCGTATCGGCCACCAGGGTGCCCGCCGTGAACGTGTACGCGGACGCAGACGCCAGGTCCGCACTGCCCGCCTCCGACGACAGATATGCGACGTCGGGAAGCTCGAACACCGGCGGGTTTTCGCGTGATTACGAGGGCTTGAGCCCGGTAATCATCACGTTGTAGTACCAGCCCTTCGGCACCACGTGACGCCACACGTTCTCGTCCACCCAGCTGAGCGCCTTCCAACCGCCGAACGCGAACTTCGCCCAGCCCCAGCCCAACTTGCCGGGCGGCACCGTCGACTCGAAGGTGCGCACCGGCCACCCCAGCATGGCCGCGGTGAATTCCTCACTCGCGGTCCGGACCGCGACGGCGCCGGCATTGCCGGCCATCTTCTCCAGATCTGCCGGATCAAAGGTGTGCAGGTCAACGACCCATTCCAGGGCCGCGGCGCGAGAATTCTCGTCGAGCTCCTCCTGCGGACGCCGCCAGCTCTCCAGTCCGGGCAGCTTCATCGCCTGGACCGTCGCCTTCCACGTCAGATTCGCGAGCGCGCGAGCGTACAGATTCCCGACTGTGGTGGGCTCGCCGGCGAAGATGAACCGTCCACCCGGCTTGAGCACCCGCAGCACCTCGCGCAGCGACAGCTCGACATCGGGAATGTGGTGCAGCACGGCATGGCCGACCACCAAATCGAAGGTGTTGTCGTCGTACGGAATCCGCTCGGCATCGGCAACCCGGCCGTCGACGTCCAGGCCCAGCTCCTTGCCGGTACGCGTGGCGACCTTGACCATGCCCGGCGACAGATCGGTGACCGAACCACGGCGCGCGACGCCCGACTGCATCAGATTCAGCAGGAAGAAACCGGTGCCACAGCCCAGCTCCAGGGCGCGGTCATAGGGCAGCTCACGCTGGTCCTCGACAGGCACGATGGCATCGAACCGGCCGCGCGCGTAGTCGATGCAGCGCTGGTCGTACGAGATGGACCACTTCTCGTCGTAGGTCTCCGCTTCCCAGTCGTGATACAGGATCTGGGCGAGTTTGTTGTCCTCAAAAGCGGCAGCGACCTGCTCCGCAGTGGCCTTGGTCGTCGGCTCGGAAATCTCCGTCATGGCCGTCAGCCTAACGCCTGGTTAGGCTCCCCTGAACCGGGCCGTCCCCGGGCCGATCTCCAGCTGAGCGGCCACCCCGTCCGCACGATCCTGTGTCGCGAACACCTGGCAAAACAGCTCGCGTTCCCTGTCCAGTCCCCCGGCCAGCGGACTGTCGAAACCGTGATCGATTGCCTGCTTGGCGGCGGCGAGAGCCAGGGGCGGTCCGTCGACGAAGCGCCGGGCCCAGACAGCGGCCTCGGTGTACACGTCATCAGGCGCCACCATCTGATCCAGGAGCCCCATCCGCAGGGCCTCCTTGGCGTCGACCAAGCGGCCGCTGAACACCATTTCCTTGGCCCGGCTCAAGCCCACCACGCGCGCCAACCGCACTGTCCCGCCACCGCCCGGGATCATGCCCGCCAAAATCTCCGGCGAACCCACCTTGACGTTGTCCCCCGCGATCCGCCAATCGGCTGCCAGCGCCAGCTCCAGGCCGCTACCCAACGCGTATCCCGTGATCGCGGCGATCGTGGGTTTGGTCAGCTCTGCCACCGCGGTCAACGCGGCCTGCCGGTCGCCGGCGCTGCGCGACATCTCGTCAGGGGTCAACTCCGATAGCTCGGCTAAATCATCACCAGTGCAAAAAACTTCATGTCCGCCGTAGACGATGACAACGCGGATGTCAGTGCGCGCGTTTGCCGCGGTAGCAGCTTGGGCGAGTTCGCGATACATCTGGCGGGTCAGGGCGTTGGTGGGTGGACGCGACAGCGCGATGGTGCCAATGCCGGGATACTCGGGCGCGGTACGTACCGAGACGAATTCGGGTTCGGTCATGCCAGCTCCGGCCCGGTTGACTCGGGGATCTCCACGGCCCCCTGCCGGGCGGCCTCGTAGCGGTCCACATCGTCGAACTGGACGAACCATCGGCCGTCCTGCTCCGTCAAGATCGGCATGATCGGAGCGATGTGTCGCGCCGACGCCAGCACCTCCGAGACCGTCGCACCGGACGAGGACACGGCGTCAAGCTGCGACCAGGTGGGCGGAAGCAGAAAGCTGCGTCGCTCGGTAAAAGCCGATATCGCGGCGTCGGGGGTCTGCCAACCCGAGGCGACGGCCTCGGTGTTGTCTCCGTCGGCGTCCTGCCCCGACGGCAATGCCGCGACGAAGAAGAAGGTGTCGTAGCGACGCGGCTCTGCCTCGGGGGTGATCCAGTTGGCCCACGGCCGCAGCAGGTCAGCCCGCAGAAAAAGCCCCTCACGCTGCAGGAACTCGCCGAAGGACAGCGTCTTGTCGGAGAGGTCGCGGCGGGCCTGACGGTAAGCGGCCGCGTCTCGCACGATCTCGGCCTCCGAGGTGCCCGCGAACAGCACCCCACACTCCTCGAAGGTCTCGCGGGCGGCGGCACACACCAATGCCGACGCCAGCTCGGGCGACACACCGAACCGCTGCGCCCACCAGTCGACATCCGGGCCCACCCACGGCAGGTCGGCACGCAGGTCGCGGGAGTCCACTCCACCGCCCGGGAACACGGTCATCCCACCGGCAAAGGCCATGGCGTTATCGCGGCGCATCAGAAACGCCTCGACGCCGATTACACCGTCGCGAATGAGCACGACGGTGGCCGCGGGTTTCGGCTGCGCTGGATTGTTCGGGGCTGGATCGTTGGGGGTCGGTGTCATCGAGGAGGGCTCCTTAAACTTTGCGCGCTAATGCGCCCGGTGGGCTGCCCGGGCCCGGGCACGTCGCGCGAAGTAGCGCCCGTCGATCATCTCAACCACGATCGACTGACCGAACGCGCGGGACAGGTTCTCGCTGGTCATCACATCCGCCAGCAGGCCCTGAGCGACAACCTCGCCCTCGGACAGCAACAACGCATGGCTGAAACCAGGCGGGATCTCCTCCACATGGTGGGTCACCAAAACCATCGCGGGCGCATCCGGGTCGGCGGCAAGCTCACCCAGCCGCGCCACGAGTTCCTCACGCCCGCCCAGATCCAGCCCGGCGGCCGGCTCGTCGAGGAGCAGCAGCTCGGGATCGGTCATCAATGCACGCGCGATGAGCACTCGTTTGCGCTCGCCCTCGGACAGCGTCCCGTAGGTGCGTTCGGCCAGATGCTCGGCGCCGAGGGTCTCGAGCATGTCCACCGCACGAGCGGTGTCGATCTCCTCGTACTCCTCGCGCCACCGCCCCAGCACCGCGTATCCGGCCGAGACCACCAGGTCACGGACCACTTCGTTATCCGGTATCCGCTGCGCGAGCGCGGCCGAGCTCAAACCGATCCGCGCTTTGAGTTCCGTGACGTCGACACGCCCCAGCCGCTCACCCAGGATGGCCGCGTGACCTGATGTGGGGTGCTCCATGGCAGCCGCGATCCGCAGCAACGATGTCTTGCCGGCTCCGTTGGGACCGACAACCACCCACCGCTCGTCCAGCTCGACCGACCAGGTGACCGGGCCTACCAACACCTTGCGATTGCGCCGCAAGAGGACATCGCGGAAATCGAGCAGAAGGTCCGGATCAATTTCGGCCACGGGGCCATCGTGCCGCATCGAGCCCGGCGAGCGGCGAGCGGGAGCCATCTCGCGAGCCGTCCCGACCATGCGCCCGAGCCTCCATCGCGTATCCTCATCCATACGTCAGCAAGCTCGGAAGGAATTCTAGGCAACGATATGACAAACGATCTTGATCCGGATCCCTACCTGGACACGGTGCACAGTATCGGGCTTGCTAACCATCGACTCATCGCACAGCTCGATGCCGAAGCGAGTCGAATCCAGCAACGTGCAGCTCACGGTGAGGATCGCTCCTGGGTATGGGATGACCTCAAGGCGTGGCGTCGCCGGGTCGACGCCTTCCAGTCTCAGCTGCGCCGCGACACGACAGCCCTGGGCCGGTTGATCGATGCCAACCGGCGAATCCAGGGATCGGACAGTGCGGAAGATAGCCGCACATCAAAACTTGATTCCTCTGCCGATAGCAACCGCAGCACCCTCTACCCGTTCAAAGATCCCCGATCGCAAGAGGAATTCGTCGCCAGACTTAACCGGGTGTTCGCGGTGCTGCACACTCCTGGCCGCGGCCCGTATTCCAACAGCGAATTTCTCGTATTCATGCGGACCGGGGGTACCGTCGTCTCAGCGCCTTATCTGTCACAGTTGCGGAACGGGCAGCGGGGGCGGCCCTCCCTGCAGGCGCTGGAGAGCATCGCGCACGCTTTCCGCATCGACGTCCGTTACTTCACCGATAGTGGCTACGCGGACGAGCTGGACGAGGATTTGACCACTCTCGAGCTGGCCCAGAACGAAGCGGTGGCCAAGCTGACATCCGCACTGATCGACCTCCCGGACGCCCTTCGTGAGCAGTTGCTCATCGACGCCGAGTCATTCGACCGGCGCAATCAGGCCGCTACATCCTGAGGCGATGCCGTCGGCACGACGGCCGCGGAGTTGTCGCGTTGCGTGCTCAACACCGCACCCCAGCCACTGACGGCCAGTAGTCGCCGGGGCGTGAGCCGCAGCACCACCTGAATGAGGGGCCCGATCCCCAGCGCGTAGAGCAGGGTCCCCACGCCCACGTTCCCGCCGAGCAGCCAACCCGTCGCCACCACGATGACCTCGATGGTGGTCCGGATCAGCCGCACCGATCGGCCGGTGCGATGAACCAGTCCAGTTGTCAGTCCATCACGCGGCCCCGGCCCCAACCCGGCACCGACGTACAGCACCGTGGCAATCGCATTCAGCAGCACACCGCCGACCAGAAACCCCACCCGCACGGCCATCGCCGAGGGCGCGGGCAGCCAGGCCAGCGTGGAATCGACAGCGACGGCGATGACGACAATGTTGGCGATCGTCCCCACACCCGGCTTGTTACGCAACGGAATCCACGCGAGTAGTACGACGACGCCGGTCACCGCCGAGGCCAGCCCGATGCTCATCCCGGTACGCATGGAGAGCCCCTGATGGAATACGTCCCAGGGGTCCAGCCCGAGCCCCGCGCGCACCATGAGCGCCATCGAGAACCCGTACAGGTACAGGCCCACCAGCAGGGCAGTGCCGCGCGCACTCCAACCAATCCATTTCCCGGTCACCATCCGAGTTTCTCGGCCAACTGGCTTGTCTTTCAATAGCCAGTCGAGTCACACTGGCTTTTATGTCTGATCGCGTGGTCATCGCCGACACCCTGGCCCGCCACCTCGGCCAATGGCGCACCGCGGGCTCTGCCGGCCCCGCGTACGGAGCACTGGCGGACGCGATCCGGCTACTCGTCATCGACGGGCGGCTGCCACTCGGCGCCCGCATCCCCAGCGAACGAGCGTTGGCGAGCGCGCTGCACGTCAGCCGCACCACTGTCACCGCCGCATACGCGGAACTGCGCGAGAACGGATACCTGCGCGGCCGCCAGGGGGCGCGCAGCACCACCGCTCTGCCCGGCCCTGACCGATCACATTCGGCCACAACGGGATTGGCGAGCGCGATGATCGACCTGCAAAATGCCGCCACCGCCGCACCGGCTGCCGCGGTTCTTGAGGCGTACCAGCTGGCCCTGACAAAACTGCCGACCCACCTTCGGGGAATCGGTCATGAATTGGTAGGCATTCCGGAGCTGCGCCCCCGTATCGCCGAACACTTCTCACGACGCGGCCTGGCCACCGCAGAGGACCAGATTATGGTGACGTGCGGTGCCCAGCAGGCCATCGCACTACTCCTCGGCACCTTCGTGGAGCCCGGCGACAGAGTCCTGGTGGAGCAGCCGAGCTACCACGGTGCGCTGGATGCGATCACCCAACGTGGCGCACGCCCTGTCCCGGTACCGATGCACACCCACGAACGCGAGTCGGGCTGGGATATGACCGGCATGGAGACCACCATCCGTCAAACGGCCCCAAACCTGGCCTACCTGGTGCTGGACAACCACAACCCCACCGGCCTCACCATGCCGCTTTCGCAGCGAAAGACCTTGGCGGACATCATCTCCCAGACCAGAACCCGGACCGTCGTCGACGAGTCGCTCGTGGGATCCTGGCACCAGGCACCCACGCCCGCACCGATGGCCTCGCTGGTAGCGCGTCCCGATCTGATAGTCACCATCGGGTCGATGTCGAAATCGTTCTGGGGCGGCATGCGCGTCGGCTGGATTCGCGCCGACCGCACCACCATCGCCCGGCTCGCTGCCGTGCGCTCGGCCATGGACACCGGCACACCGATCCTCGAACAGCTGGCCGCCGCCGAGCTGCTGGAACGCGCAGACGAGGTGGAGGCCACGCAACGGGAGACCCTTCGCGCACGGCGCGCCCTGGTGGTGGCCGAGTTGCACCGGCGACTTCCCGATTGGGAGCTGCAGGAAGCCGAAGGCGGACTGTGTATCTGGGCCCGACTGCCCGCTCCGATGAGTACCGCACTCGCTGCGGCCGCTGCGCGCCTCGGGGTCCGCATTGCTGCCGGCCCACGGTTCGGGGTCGGCGGTTCGCTGGAACGTTTTGTGCGGGTGCCCTTCACCCAGCACGACGATCAGTTGTTGCGCGGAGTGGAGCTCCTCGCCCAGGCCTGGCACACCGTGACTGGCGCTGCACCGCTTGCTGATTCGGCGATGGTGGGCTGACCCACGCGCCTCTTAATCGTCGAGAATCTCGACGCGGCGCACCCCACCGTCGACCGCGTCGGCGGCCTCGATCTCGGCGCGGGTCACCCCGAGAATGAACAACACCACATCCAGATACGGCTGACTCACCGACGCGTCGGCAACCTCCCGCAGTGCGGGCTTGGCATTGAAGGCCACGCCGAGGCCGGCCGCCGACAACATGTCGATATCGTTCGCGCCATCACCGACCGCCACTGTCTGCGCCAACGGCACCCCTGCCTCGTAGGCGAACTGCCGCAACGCTTTGGCCTTCCCCGGGCGGTCCACGACCTCCCCGATGACACGGCCAGTGAGCTTGCCATCCACGATTTCCAGGACATTGGCGGCCACGAAATCAAGAGCCAGGTCGTGGGCCAGCGGATCGATCACCTGCCGGAACCCACCCGACACCACACCGCACGAGTACCCGAGGCGGCGCAAGGTTCTGATGGTGGTGCGTGCGCCCGGGGTGAGCACCAGCTCCTCGGCCACCTCTTCGAGCACCGATTCGGGCAGCCCGGCCAGGGTGGCCACTCGCTGATGTAGCGACTCGGCGAAGTCCAGCTCCCCCCGCATGGCCGCCTCGGTGATGGCCGCGACCTGTTCCCGGGCTCCGGCACGATCGGCGAGCATCTCGATGACCTCGCCCTGAATCAGGGTCGAGTCGACGTCGAAGACGATGAGTCGTTTGGCACGCCGGTCCAGGCTGCTGTGCTCGACGGCGATGTCCACCGGTTCGTCGACGGTCACCTGGGCCATGGCGGTGTGCAGGTCGAGATCGGTCAGTCGCTGTCCCCCGCGAGCGGGGGACAGCCCCAGCGGCACCGTGACCCGCAGCTCCAGGCCTGTCACGGGGTAGTCGGCGATACCCCGGATCAGGTCGATGTTGATCCCGAGTTCGGCAAGTGCGCGCGCTACAGCCCCGAAGGCCCTCGCCGTGACGGGCCGGCCCAGCACCACGATGGTGTGAGTCGACGGGTCCCGGATTACTGAGCTATCCCGGCCGAGTTCGACGTCAACATTGAACCCCAGCGTGTGCATGGCCTCTTCGAGCTCGTCCTGCAAGGCCTCCACGGCTTGATTACCACCGTGCGACTTGACGAGGACACCAAGCGTGAGCTTCCCGCGGATGACGACCTGCTCGACATTCAGCAGCTCGACGCCGTGGCGGGATAGCACACCCATGAGCACCGAGGTGACACCAGGCTTGTCGGCCCCGGTGACGGTGACAAGGACCGTGAAGTTACGGGCCACCGGTTACTTGTGGCCGCCACCCACGTGCGCCTCGGCGCGCATGCGTTCGGACATGTGCGGGTAGTGCAGCTCGAATGCCGGGCGCTCCGAACGGATTCGGGGCAGCTCGGAGAAGTTGTGCCGCGGCGGCGGGCAGCTGGTGGCCCACTCCAGGGAGTTGCCGTAGCCCCACGGATCATCCACCGTGACAACCTCGCCATAGCGGTAGCTCTTGAACACGTTCCACAGGAACGGCAGCGTCGAGGCACCCAGGATAAAGGCACCCACCGTCGAGAACGAGTTCAGGGAAGGTGAAGCCATCGGTGGGCAGATAGTCGGCGTATCGGCGCGGCATGCCCTGGTTACCCAGCCAGTGCTGCACCAGGAAGGTGGAGTGGAAGCCGATGAACGTCAGCCAGAAGTGGAACTTGCCCAGACGCTCGTCGAGCAGGCGGCCCGTCATCTTCGGGAACCAGAAGTAGATACCGGCGTAGGTCGCGAACACGATGGTGCCGAAGAGCACGTAGTGGAAGTGCGCGATGACGAAGTACGAGTCGGTGACGTGGAAGTCGACCGGCGGCATGGCCAGCAGCACGCCGGTCAGACCACCGAAGAGGAAGGTGACCAGGAAGCCCACCGAGAAAATCATCGGGGTCTCGAAGGTCAACTGCCCCTTCCACATGGTGCCGATCCAGTTGAAGAACTTGATACCGGTCGGAACCGCGATCAGGAAGGTCATGAAGGAGAAGAACGGCAGCAGCACCGCCCCGGTGGCGTACATGTGGTGCGCCCACACCGCGATCGACAGCGCCGCGATACCGAGCGTCGCGTAGATCAGCGTGGTGTATCCGAAGATCGGCTTGCGGCTGAACACCGGGAAGATCTCCGAAACAATGCCGAAGAACGGCAGCGCGATGATGTAGACCTCGGGGTGTCCGAAGAACCAGAACAGGTGCTGCCACAGCAGAACACCGCCGTTGGCGGGGTCAAAGATGTGGGCTCCAAGGTGCCGGTCAGCGGCCAGACCGAAGAGCGCGGCGGTCAGCAGCGGGAAGGCCAGCAGCACCAGCACGCTGGTCACCAGGATGTTCCAGGTGAAGATCGGCATCCGGAACATGGTCATACCGGGGGCGCGCATACAGACGACCGTGGTGATCATGTTGACCGCGCCAAGAATGGTGCCCAGACCACCGACGGCCAGACCCATGATCCACAGGTCGGCGCCGGCACCCGGCGAGTGAATGGCGTCGGTCAATGGGGTGTAGGCGGTCCAGCCGAAGTCGGCGGCGCCACCAGGGGTGATAAAGCCGGCGATACCGATCATGGCGCCGAAGAGGAACAGCCAGAACGAGAAGGCGTTCAGACGCGGGAAGGCGACGTCCGGCGCGCCAATCTGCAACGGCAGCACTACGTTCGCGAAGCCGAACACGATGGGCGTCGCATAGAACAGCAGCATCACGGTGCCGTGCATGGTGAACAGCTGGTTGAACTGCTCGTTGGACAGGAACTGCAGGCCCGGCACCGCCAGCTCGGCGCGCATGAACAGCGCCATCAAGCCACCGATGAGGAAGAACGCGAAGCACACGACCAGATACATGATGCCGATCAGCTTGTGATCGGTCGTCGTGATCAATCGGTAGATCAGAGTGCCCCGCGCGCCCGTGCGGGGCGGGAACGGGCGGCTGGCCTGCAATCCACCAATGGGGGGTGCTTCGGCGGTCACGGCTCCTCCGATTCCTTGTAGCGCGCAGTCGATCCAGTGACTGCATGTCTGGGGTGAATCCTAGCCCGCGCCACCCCCGATCGTGGAGCGGGTCCTACAGAGAGTCGTACTTGGGGTTGATTACCATCCGCGCGACCGTGGTCGAAGCGTCCTACCCGCGTGTTCGCGACCCCGCGCGGTAAGTTCAACCGGGTGCACACAGCGAGGTTCTGGGGCGCTGCCGTGATGTCGGCAGCACTGGTGACGGTGACGGTATCCGGCTGCACGGAGAAACCCACCAACGAGACCCCGAGCACCCTGGCCACCAGCACCACGAAGATCGCCGGCGCGGGTGTGTTGGGCAATGCACGCAAGCCCGACGAGTCCTGCGCCAAGGATCCGGCGGCTGTCGACTCCGCCGCACCGCGCGAGGTGCGGCACGCCCAGGGCGAGACCGAGGTGCCCGAGGACGCCAAACGCATCGTGGTCCTCGACGCCGGCGCCATCGACACGCTGTGTGCACTGGGACTGCAGGATCGCATCGTCGGAGTGGCACTGGCCGACCGCGCGACGTCTCCCCCGTCCTACCTGGGCACCGTGGTCCATGACCTGCCGTCAGTCGGTCCGATGGCATCTCCGGACCTGGCCAAGATCGGTGCCGCCAAACCCGATCTCATCCTGAGCTCGGTGGGCGAACAGAATTCCTACCTCGACCTGAGCGCCATCGCGCCCACCGTGATCGTGTCCGGCCATGATCTGGCCGAGCACGTCCAGCTGGTGGGTAAGGCCACCAGGCGGACTGCCGACACCGACAAGCTGTGGTCGGGCTTCGTCGATGCCGCCAAGAAGGTGGGCCGCGAGAACGACGCCACACATTTCCAGGCCTCAATAGTCCAGTTCACCGATCAGACGGTGCGGGTGTACGGCGCCAACAACTTCCCGGCCTCGGTACTCGCCACCGTGGGACTGGATCGCCCTGCCACCCAACGGTTTACCGACACTCCGTTCATCGAGATCAGCGCCGAGGACTTCTCGGCAGTCGAGGGCGACATCGTCTACGTCTCGTTTACCAGCCCGTCGGCCAAGGATCGGGCTGCCCGGATTTTCGGCACCACGCCCTGGAGGGCGCTCGGCGCCACACGAGACAACCGGGTGTTCGCGGTCAACAACGAGGTCTGGCAGACCGGGGATGGAATTGTCGCGGCCCGCGGGATTCTGGACGACTTGCAGTGGGTCAACGCACCCATCAACTAGATCTCCCAGTCGGCCCACACCCACCCATCGCCCCAGGCGCTACGCTCCCGGCATGTACCACGTACTGCAGCTGACCTATACCCAACCGCTCGACGTCGTGGACGGTGTCCGCCCCGCACACCTGGAGTGGCTCGACGGCGAGATCGCGGCAGGCAATCTGCTGATCAGCGGCCGCAACGAGGCAGGTACCGGCGGCGTGCTGGTCACCGGCGACATCAGCGCACAGGACGCCGAGGCCCTGATCACCGCCGATCCGTACACCACGGCCGGGGTTGCCGAGTACACCCGAATTGGATTCAACGCTGGACGCAAATCCGAGATAATCCCGTGAGCGACAAGGGTTTTCCAGAGAATCGCTGGGGCAATCCCGACAGCGCGCTGTCCCGGGCCGCCGCCAAGTTCGCCGCCACCAAACCGGGGTCGTGGACCATCCGCAAGTTGACCCCCCTGGACCGGGCCGTCATGGAGCGCACTGGCAGCCGGTACACCGTGCTGGGCCCGTTGGGTTTGTCGACGCTGCTGCTCACCACGACCGGGCGCAAGTCTGGCCAGCCGCGGGTCTCCCCGCTGCTGTATCTCCACGATGGCGATCGGATCGCACTAGTGGGCAGCAATTTCGGCCAGGAGAAGCACCCGGCGTGGACCACCAACCTGCTCGCCGATCCGCGCGCCAAGGTGACACTGGCCGGCCAGACCATCGATGTGGTCGCGACCCTCGCGCAGGGCGCCGAGCGCGACGACTACTACCGGCGCTTCGAGGCGATGCTCGAGGTCTATTCCGCCTACAAGGGCCGCACCGGACGCGAGATCAGAGTTTTCATCCTGGAACGCGCCGCCTAAAGCTATCCGTTACAGACAGTATCCGTACCTCCAGTACTAGTTCTGAACTGGGACTTTAGAATCAGTTTGCCCTAAAGGTCTCCATTTTTGCTCCAATTGGGCTAACGTTCCCCGCAGTCCGCGGAAGGATGGAACGTGATCCAGGAACGCATCGACATTGCCGTCGCCGCTAGGCCCGAAACCGTCCTCGAGGTGCTCAAGGATGTGGAGTCCGTCGATAGTTGGCTGCGCCCACATCTGCCGACGTGGCCGCCGGTCGCCAGCACGATGACTGTCGTCGAATCATTTGACGACGGCTCGCCGCGCCTGGTGCGAACGGTGAGTACCACGCTCGGAATCTCCGATGATTCCCTGACCGAGTACGAGTGGTACCCCGACGGCTGCCGGCTCACCCTGCTGGAAAGCAGAACCCTGCGCCACAACGTCAGCCGGTTCACCGTCGTCCCCGATGACCCCGAATCCCGCCTTACCGCCGACATCTCCCTGGATCTCAAGATCCGATTGCCCGGCCTACTGGAGCGGCAGCTCAAGAAGACCCAGGTGGGATTTGTCCGCAGCTTCCAGCGCGCGCTGGCCGCGGAATCGGCACGGCGCGAGCTGAATTCGTAGCGATCCCGGTCAGTGCGAACCCGCGCCAGCGGCACGCCGTTTAACCGAACACAGCAGATGGTTGGTCACCACCACGTGGCCGCGCGTACCGATCACCAGCGCACGGTAGATCCGGCCGCGTAGCCCGGGAAAATCCGCATACGTCTGCGCACGCAGCTGAGTACCACCGTCGCGGGTGTCGGCGAGTTCGAATACCAGCTCGTAGCGCGAAAAGCGGTGCTTCCCGGCCAAACTCAGCCGTTGTTCGGGGTCGATACCGTCCACAGCGAAGCCCGCACGCGGACTGGCGCCCAGCACGGTGCCAAGCGGACTGCGCTCAGCGGATCTCAGCACGGCGTCAACGTAGTGCCGCAGGCTCGCCCACACCCGGTCCCGCGGCGCGTCGATACGGATCGCATGCTCGTCAATATAGGATGGATGTTCCATATCTCAGGTTTACCAGAATTAGGATGGATATTCCAGATGGCTCCCGAACGCAAGCACACCAGCGATGCCATCCTCGATGCGGTGCGATCACTATTGCTCGACGGCGGCCCCCGTGCCGCAACCATCGCGGCTATCTCGAGCGCCTCGGGCGCTCCGGCCGGAACCCTGAACCATCGCTTCGGCAACCGCGAAGCCATCATGTCGGCCACCTGGCTACGTGCGGTGGAGCGCTTCCACGAACACGCGTTCCGCGCACTGCACTCCTCCGTGGATCCCATTGATATTGCTGTGGCGCTTGCACTTTCAGTGCCGGGGTTCTCACGCTCCTATCCCGATGACGCCCGGCTACTGTTTTCCCTACGTAGCGCCGATGTCCTCGGAGCAGCCGACGCGGCGAGGGCACTAGACACGATGAATGAACCGTTGTTCGCCGCCATGCGGGATCTGACGCGGGCCATCTATGGCCACACTGACGCGCGAAGCCGCGACCGGCTCGTGCGCGCAGTGGTCGACTTGCCGTACGCGTCGGTCCGACGCCACATGCCCGGCCTGCCCGGGTGGCTCGAAGAAGATCTGACAGAGGCTGTCCGCACCTTGTTGGCCACACGGTGACTCAACCTGAGCGCCACCTGCTCGCGGCACCCGCCCTCATGCTGGTCAGCGGTACCTCGCTGTACATCGGTGCCGCCGCTGGCGTCAGCCTGTTTCGGTGGCTCGACCCGGTAAGCGTGGCCTGGCTGCGGATATGCGGTGCGGCGCTGGTGTTTCTCGCCATCGCCCGGCCCGGACGTGCGGCCTGGCGGGGCCGGGCACTGTGGTGGGCAGGAGGCTTTGGGCTGGTCACCGCCCTGATGAATATGTCGTTCTATCTCGCGATCGACCGACTGCCGCTGGGCACCGCGGTGGCGATCGAATTCCTGGGACCGATCAGTGTCGCGGCGATCGGCACGCGATCCCTCCGCGAGGGATTCTCGGTTCTGGCAGCTCTCGTCGGTGTCCTCCTGATCGCCGACGTGCAGCTCACCGCCGAGCCCGCGGGGATGGCATTCGCACTGCTCGCGGCGCTGTTCTGGGCCGGATACATTGTGCTCGGCAAACATGTTGCGCTACAGGGTAATCCGGCCGACTCGCTGGCGGTCGGCTTCACCGTTGCCATGATCGTGACCGCGCCGGTCTTGGCTTTCGGTATCGCCGGCACTCATGGCGAGATACCCGTCGGCCATGTCCTCGTGCTGGGGCTCCTGATGGGCGTGCTCTCCAACGTCATCCCCTACGGCCTTGACCAGGTGATCCTGCGACGGGCGGGGCGGAGCCACTTCGCAGTGCTCCTCGCGCTGCTTCCGCTCTCCGCGACCGCGATCGGCGTGCTCGTCATGCACCAGATTCCCAGCACACCAGAGCTTTTCGGTATTCTCGCGATCGTGATCGCGGTCGCTTCACGCCGAGACCGGGACCCGAACGGCACCCCGGCCGCACTGTGATGCCGCGCCGACGACCCGCACAAAACTTTCACTACCTGGCCACTCTTAGCGCTTGTCAGGACGTGCTCAGCCTGTGCCCGTACACTCCGCGGACAACTGGATAGTGACAGACTCGGAAGGCATTAATCGATGAAGACTGCGACCGACTGGGGCACCGAGGTATGGCGATCGCTGGTGTGGATCGGCTGGGTGTGGCCTCTCACTTTCGTCTGCTTTGTGGCGGTCGCCTTCTTACTGGTACGACTGACCCAGTGGGGTCGCCAGTTCTGGAGGATCAGCAGCGGCTTCTTCACTGGCAGCGAAGCACGTGTCACCTGGACCTACCTAGCAGTGCTATTGCTATCAGTGGTGGCCGGTGTGCGTCTGACTGTTGTCTTCTCTTACTACTATTTCGACATCGCAGCATCAATCCAGGCGATCTCTGGGTCCCTCGCCAAAGACAAGGCGGGGATGCCCGAGGCGCGAGCCGCTTTCTGGCACGCCATTCAAATGTTCGTCGTCCTGGCAATCATTCACGTAGCTCGAACGATGCTCGACGTGTATATCTTGCAAGCCTTCATCATTCGATGGCGGGTATGGCTCACTGATCGAATCACGACCAATTGGCTCGATGGTCGCGCGTTCTATCGCTCACGATTCATCGACAGCACCATCGACAACCCCGATCAACGAATTCAGGCTGATATCAACAACTTTGTCGCGATGTACGCGTCACCGGAAACCCTCCAAACATCTGGTGGTCACCTAGCATTCGGCGCCGCGAAATCTGTGATCTCATTAGTTTCATTCACCATCATTCTGTGGCAGCTGTCGGGAACGATGAACATATTTGGCGTCACGGTGCCCTACGCGATGGTATGGCTCGCCTACCTATACGTGATCATCGGAACCCTCATCACGTTCTGGATCGGCCACCCTCTCATCCGGCTCTACTTCCTCAACGAGCGACTTAACGCCATGTTCCGCTATGCGCTTGTCCGCCTGCGTGATACCGCGGAAAGCGTCGCCTTCTATCGCGGGGAGCGCGCCGAAGCGCGTCAGCTCAAACAGCGATTCGACGGAATTATCGCCAATTACTGGCGCCTGGTAGGCCGAGGCATCAGCTTCACCGGATGGAACCTCAGCGTTACCCAGGCCGCCGCGATCTTCGCCTACGTTATTCAGGGTCCACGGCTCATGGCTGGTGAGATCAGTTACGGTGCGCTGAGCCAGTCCAGCAATGCTTTTGGACAGGTGCACGACAACCTGTCCTTCTTCCGCAATGCCTATGACACGTTCGCGTCGTATCGCGCCACCGTCAACCGGCTCGACGGGCTGCTGGAGGCCAATGAACAGTCTCGCGAGCTTCCGTCACTCGACCCCGGCACTCAGGATGAGGGTGTCACATTGGAGAACGTGTACGTCCGTAAACCCAACGGCGATGTGCTCATTGACGATGTGAATCTGGAACTGAATGCCGGTGATGCACTCGTCATCAAGGGATCATCAGGCGGCGGCAAGACGACCCTGCTGCGCTCCCTCGCCCAGTTGTGGCCGTATACGGATGGTCATTGGAGCCGACCCGGCGGTGACCACGAGACTATGTTCATATCGCAGTTGCCCTATATTCCGCTGGGGAATCTGCGTGATGCGCTTTCCTACCCCGCTGAATCGGGAACCTTCTCCGACGACGAACTCAGCCAGATCCTCGAGAAGGTGTCCCTGGCACACCTCGTGGATCGCCTCGACGAGGAATCCGACTGGATCAAGGTGCTCTCCCCTGGAGAGCAGCAGCGGGTCGCCTTCGCGCGCATCCTGCTCATCAAGCCCAAGGTGGTTTTCATGGACGAGTCGACGTCGGCACTCGACGAGGGCCTGGAGTTCGCGCTATACCGCCTTGTCCGCACTGAGGTGCCCGAGTGCACCGTAGTCAGCGTCAGCCACCGCAGCACCGTCGACCAGCACCACACACAGAAGCTAGAGCTACTCGGCGACGGCCGGTGGTCGCTGTCCCCCGTCTAAGCGCGCGCCATGTGCGGGGCGAGTAGTCTGAGATCGGTAGCAATGTTAACTATCGCAAAAGGACGCATATATGGTCACCGTCTCCGCCTACGCCGCAACATCCGGTAAGGAACCGCTGGTCCCCATCACGATCGAGCGCCGTGAGCTCGGTCCGCACGACGTCTTCATCGACATCAAGTTTGCCGGCATCTGCCACTCCGATATCCACACCGTCCGCGACGAATGGGGACGTGCCAACTACCCGATCGTGCCCGGCCACGAGATCGCCGGCGTCATCAGCGCTATCGGTTCGGAGGTCACCAAGTTCAAGCCGGGCGATCATGCGGGTGTTGGCTGCATGGTCGAGTCGTGCCGCACCTGTCCGCAGTGCCTGGCCGGGCTGCAGCAGTACTGCAGTGGCGGCGGCATGGTCGGCACCTATGGCGCCAAGGACCGCGACGGAACCCAGACGCAGGGTGGCTACAGCCAGGCCGTCGTCGTCAACGAGGATTTCGTGCTGCACATCCCCGACAGCCTCCCGTTGGACAAGGCAGCTCCGCTGCTGTGCGCGGGCATCACCACCTACTCACCACTGCGGCACTGGGGTGCCGGTCCGGGCAAGCGCGTTGCGGTCATCGGACTCGGCGGACTTGGGCACATGGCCGTCAAGCTGGGTGCCGCGATGGGCGCCGAGATCACGGTGCTGAGCCAGTCGCTCAAGAAGCTGGAAGACGGACTGAGCCTGGGTGCCAGCCACTACTACGCCACCTCCGACCCAGACACCTTCAAGAACCTGCGCTACGGCTTCGACCTCATCCTCAACACGGTCTCCGCCAATCTCGACATGGGCAAGTACCTCGGTCTGCTCAATGTGGACGGGACGCTGGTCGAGCTGGGCGCACCGGAGAACCCCATCGAAGTTCCGGCCTTCCCACTGCTGTTCGGCCGCCGTAGCCTGTCCGGTTCCGGCATCGGCGGTATCCCGGAAACCCAAGAGATGCTTGACTTCTGCGCCGAGCACAACATCGGCTCCGAGATCGAGGTCATCGACGCCGACTACATCAACGAGGCGTACGAGCGTGTGATCGCCAGCGACGTGCGGTACCGGTTCGTCATCGACACCGCCACTTTGTAAGTTTCACCCCGAGTACAACCGGTGACTGATGTCGTCGGGGTGCCGATGCTGAGGGGATGACCCGCGTCATCCGTTTCAACGCGTTCGACATGAATTGCGTTGCGCACCAATCCCCCGGCTTATGGCGGCACCCCGACGACCAGTCCTGGCGGTACAAGGATCTGTCCTACTGGACAAATCTGGCCAAGCTCCTGGAACGCGGCCGCTTCGACGGACTGTTCATCGCCGATGTGCTTGGCACCTACGACATCTATGACGCCAGCGACGAGGCGGCCATCCGCCAGGCCGCGCAGATTCCGGTTGCCGATCCCCTGCTGTTGGTCTCGGCGATGGCGCTTGTCACCGAGCATCTCGGCTTCGGGGTCACCACTGGAACCGGATTCGAACACCCATATCCGTTCGCGCGCAGGCTATCCACACTCGATCACCTCACCGGAGGCCGAGTCGGATGGAACGTCGTCACCGGGTACCTACCCGCCGCGGCACGCAACATGGGACAAACCGACCAGCCAGCACACGACGCCCGCTACGACCACGCCGACGAGTACCTGGAGGTGCTCTACAAGCTGTGGGAAGGCTCCTGGGAGGACGACGCCGTCGTCCGCGATGCGACCCGTGGGGTCTTCACCGATCCCGACAAGGTGCACCACATCGGCCATGAGGGAACGCATTTCACCGTTCCCGGTGTCCATCTCGTTGAGCCATCGCCGCAGCGGACTCCGGTGATCTACCAGGCAGGATCGTCGCCGCGCGGGGTGCGCTTCGCCGCGGAGAACGCCGAGGCGGTCTTCACCGCGGCCCCCACCAAGGATCTGCTGCGCCAGACGGTCACCACGATCCGCCGCGAGCTGGAACTCGCCGGACGAGATCCCTACTCCGCCAAAATCTTCAACCTCACCACCGTGGTCACCGGAGAGAATTCCGAGGCTGCGCACGCCAAGCACCGCGAGCTGCTGAGCTATGGCAGCGCCGAGGGCGCACTGGTCTTCATGTCCGGCTGGATGGGCGTCGACCTGGCCCGCTACGGCCTCGACGAGCCGATCGGAAATGTGGACTCCAACGCGATCCTGTCGGCTGTCGCGGCGTTTCAGGCCGCCACCGATGACGGCCGGGAATGGACGGTGCGCGACATCGCCGAGTGGGGCGAGATCGGCGGCATGGGCCCGCTTGTCATCGGCTCAGGCACCGAGGTGGCCGACACGCTGCAGGAGTGGGTGGCGGAAACCGATGTCGATGGCTTCAACCTGGCCTACGCGATCACACCGGGCACCTTCGAGGACTTCATCGAGTATGTGGTCCCGGTATTGACCGAACGTGGTGCATACCAAAATGGCTACACCCCAGGAACATTGCGCCACAAGCTACTGGGCAATGGTGATCGGTTGCCCACGGAGCACCGGGGCGCCAAGTACCGGATCGGCGGACCGCTGTCGACAATCGTCGATCGACCGTCCACCGTGCCCTCGTCGTCGGGGTCTGCCGCGCCCGCTCCTACCCGGGGGCGATAGATTGCGCCCATGGAAAACCGGGGCGCCAAGGCCCTGCTGGTCACATACGTTGCCGCGCTGTGCCTGACACCCCTGGGCGCCTGCACCGCCTCCGCCGAACCGCCGCCGGATTTCCCTGACCTGAGCCAGCTCCCCACCGTCGACTCCCGGCAGTACTTCAGCGTCAAGGTCTATCGTTTCGCCACACCCGATGGCGTCGTGTGCGAAAGCGCCGGATGGAATCCGTACTTTCAGTGGACCTGCGTTGGACCGAAGGGCAGCGGGTCAGCCCAGTTGGATCTGGGCACCTACGCGCGGAACAACGGCGCGCCTGCGACGGTGGGCGAATCACAGAGCAACCCCGACCGATCCCGCGTCCCCGTGCTCCCCGACCATCACCAGGTGCGGATAGCGGCCCCCGTGCACAACAGCGACGGCAGCCAGACAACGCTGATATGTGCCACTCCGGCACCCAAGACCATTGCCTGTTTGGTCGACGATGCCCGTGGTACGCACGGATTTGTGTTGAGCCCAGAACGCAACTGGGCGTTCTAATTACGCGTTGAGTGCGGTGGAGTCCACACCGGCCAAGGGCCACCCGCCGGCGGCCAGGCGTGAAGCTACACGCGAAATGTCTTGAGCGGTCGGCTCATCCTTGGTCACATCCGAGATGAACTTCTCGATCTCGTCCTTGCTCACCACGCCGTCCAGCTGTGCAGCCGATGCGGGGTCGGTCAGCTTGGCGACCACTTCCTTGACCTGTTCTTCGGTCAGCGTGCGGCGCAGCAGCGCCAACAGCGGGAATCGATCCGTGGGGGGAACCCCCTCCGGGTATCCGGCGGACAGCCAGGAAAGAATCGAACCGATAATCGATGTGCTCGTCACGGTAATAGTGTCCCCGCAGCGGGTTCACAGCGCGAGGTGACATCAGTACAGTTCACCGGCCGTTCATTTGTGCATCCGCCACCACCTGCGACCTGACAGGAAAGCCCCCGAACACTTGGCGTGTCGGGGGCTTTCCTGCTTCGTGACGTCGAGAAACCTAGAAGTCCCAGTCCTCGTCTTCGGTGTTCACGGCCTTGCCGATGACGTACGACGAACCCGATCCGGAGAAGAAGTCATGGTTCTCGTCGGCGTTCGGTGACAGCGCCGACAGGATCGCCGGGTTCACGTCGGTCTCCTCGCGCGGGAACAGCGCCTCATAGCCCAGGTTCATCAGGGCCTTGTTGGCGTTGTAGCGCAGGAACTTCTTGACGTCCTCGGTCAACCCGACCTCGTCGTAAAGGTCTTCGGTGTAGTCGGTTTCGTTCTCGTACAGTTCGTAGAGCAGGTCGTAGGTGTACTCCTTGATCTCGGAGCGTGTGGCCTCGTCGACGCGCTCCAGCCCCTTCTGGAACTTGTAGCCGATGTAGTACCCGTGCACCGCCTCGTCGCGGATGATGAGCCGGATCATGTCGGCGGTGTTGGTGAGCTTGGCGCGGCTCGACCAGTACATCGGAAGGTAGAAGCCCGAGTAGAACAGGAAGCTCTCCAGCAAGGTCGAGGCAACCTTGCGCTTGAGCGGCTCATCACCCCGGTAGTACTCCATGACGATCTCGGCCTTGCGTTGCAGGTTCGGGTTCTCCTCCGACCAGCGGAACGCGTCGTCGATGTCGCGCGTGGAGCACAGCGTGGAGAAGATCGAGCTGTAGCTCTTGGCATGCACCGACTCCATGAACGCGATGTTGGTGTACACCGCCTCCTCATGCGGAGTGATCGCATCGGGGATCAAACTGACCGCGCCGACGGTCCCCTGGATGGTGTCCAGCAGCGTCAGGCCCGTGAAAACCCGCATGGTCAACTGCTTTTCATGATCAGTGAGGGTGTTCCACGACGGGATGTCATTGGATACCGGCACCTTTTCGGGCAGCCAGAAGTTACCGGTGAGCCTGTCCCAGACCTCGGCATCCTTCTCATCGGGAACCCGGTTCCAGTTGATCGCCGAGACGCGGCTGACCAGCTTAAGTTTTTCACTCACGAGACCACTCCTGGAGAACGTCAAACAGATTCGCGGGATTCGCTGACTGTGCCACAGACACTACCCCTGGGGTGAGACATCGCGGCGCAACACAACGTGTTGTGGTTAAGCGTGTCGAGCCCAATCACGAGAATCCCTAGTGACGCAAACTTGACACATGTAAAGTCCGTGGTCATGGGCTCATCCAGGGACAAGATCTACGGGAAAACTATCGCCATCACCGGTGCCGCACGCGGGATCGGCTACGCCACCGCCACCGCACTGCTGCGTCGGGGCGCTCGGGTGGTGATCGGCGACCGTGATGTCGAGGCGCTCGGAGCCGCGGTCGAGGGCCTCAAGGAAGAAGGAAACGTCGACGCCCATCCCGTGGACGTGACCGACCCCGCCTCGTTCAAGCGATTTCTGGAGGCCGCCGGCGCCGGCGGACCGGTCGATGTGCTCGTCAACAATGCGGGTGTCATGCCGATCGGGCCGTTCCTGTCCACGAGCGACGGGGCGATCCGGTCGATGCTGGAGGTCAACCTGTACGGCGTCATCAATGGGTGTCGCCTGGCGCTTCCCGAGATGGTGGCACGCCGCGGCGGTCAGATCGTCAACATCGCATCCGTGGCCGGCCTCATGGCGGCACCCGGTATGGCGGTGTACAACGCGTCCAAGTTCGGCGTTGTCGGCCTGTCCCGCGCGCTGAGCGACGAGTTCGAGCCGCAAGGGGTCCAGGTCAGCGCCGTATTGCCGACTTTCACCAACACCGAGTTGATCGCGGGCACCGATTCGACCGGCGCACAGAAACCCGTCGAACCCGAAGACATCGCGGCGGCGGTGGTGCGGATCATCGAGAAGCCGCGCGTCCAGGTCACAGTCCCGAAGCCACTCGGCGCGGTGACCACAATCGTCAATTCACTGCCCACCAAGGTCCGCCGATTCATGAGCAAGAAGACCGGAACCGACCGCGTGTTCCTCGAGATCGACACGAAAGCACGCAGCGCGTACGAGAACCGTGCAGGTTCGAGCCTGGGTGTGACCAAACCCGAGGGCGAATAGACGCACTCGCGGCCCTTACTATTTGATATGTGACCGAGAAGCACTACGACATTGCGGTAGTCGGCGGGGGCCCGGCCGGGTCGTCCGCGGCCTGGCAGGCCGCCCGCACGGGCGCCAGCGTGGTTCTCGTCGACAAGGCCGAGTTCCCGCGGGATAAGCCATGCGGCGACGGGCTGACCGCCCGCGCGGTGAGCTACCTGCAGAAGATGGGTCTGGCCAATGAGGTCTCCCAGTTCCATCGCGTCGATGGTGTGCGCGTCGACAGCGGCAGTGTCTGGGAGCTCACCTTCCCCCAGCGTCCCGGCATGCCCGATCACGGGCATGTGGTGCGCCGGCCCGAGCTGGACACCCTGCTGCTCAAGCACGCCGAGTCCGCGGGCGTCGAAGTGCGCCAGTCCACCGAGGCGGTCGGCCCGATCGGCGACGGCAATGTGGTCAAGGGCATTGAGGTCAAGACCGCGAATGGATCTCGCGAGACCATCTCGGCCGACGCGGTGATCGTGGCCGACGGTGCCTACTCCCCCATCAAACGCGCGATGAACCTCGACTCGGAGGTCAAGGGATACACCGCGATTGCGATCCGCGCCGAGATGGAAGCCAACCGCGAAGACTCCAACATGCTCGACATCGACCTGCGGTTGCACCACAAGAATGACGCGCTGATCGGATACGGCTGGGTTTTCCCGCTCGGCGCCGGGCGGATCAACATCGGCATCGGGTACGTCAACAGCTACAAGAAGTGGCAGGACGTCAACGCCGCGCAGGTGCTGGATACCTACATGAAGAAGCTACCCAGGGAGTGGGAGCTGCCCGATCTGGCCGAGCTGCGCAAGAACAAGGGTGTGCGCGCCTGGCGTCTGCCGATGGGATTCACCGCATGGCCGCCCTGGCGCCCGGGCGTGCTGTTCGCCGGTGACGCGCTGGGCGCGGGCAAGCCGGTCAGCGGTGCCGGTATCTCGAAGGCACTCGAATCCGGCTTGGCGGCGGGCGAATGCGCGGTGGCAGCGTTGCAGAATGCTGGCCCGCAAGACTTCACCAACTACCAGCAGCGGATGAATGATGCCTGGGGCCGGGAGTACCAGCGCGGACGGATCATGCACCGCGCGCTGGGCAATCCGTGGCTGTGCGACAAGGGCATCAAGCTGATGGACAACTCGACCTTCCGCGACAACCTGCTCAAGGTTTTGTACAAGCGGGCCCAGGGCCCCGGCCACAAGCACTGATCTGCCGTGTGGTCCATCCGGCGGCGGGAGATGCTGCTCGCCACCGGACTGTCATGTGTCGCAGGGTTTCTCGACGCAATCGGGTTCGTACATCTGGGCGGGTACTTCCTGTCCTTCATGAGCGGTAACACGACGAGGATGGCCGCCTCGACGGCCAGCCAACAGTGGGAATCCGCCTACAAGGCAGCCGGTTTGATCGCCATGTTCTTCATCGGCGTGATGATCGGGGCCATCGCATCACGCGTCAGCGGCGACCACGAGCGGGTCGCCGTGCTGGCGGTCGCCTCGAGCACCGTGGCCGCGGCGGCGATCACCCAGGAATTGGGAGCGGGTGTCGCCGCACTGCTCCTGACGGCACTCGCGATGGGTTCCATGAACTCGGTTTTCCAGCGCTCCGGCGAAGTCCAGGTGGGCCTCACCTACATCACCGGCACTGTCGTGAAGGCCGGGCAGCGGCTCGTCGATGCGTTCTTCGGTGGACCCCGCTGGGTATGGCTGCGCTACATCACGCTGTGGGCGGGCCTGACCGTCGGTGCCGTACTGGGCGCCGCGACGTACCACCGCATCGGGCTCGACGCGCTATGGGTCGGCCTGGCACTCTTGGCTATCGCCACGTTCACCGCATGGCTGGTGCAGCGGTCGATCCCCGCGGTTTTAGATCCGGACTAGATCCAGCACCCGCTCCACGCGGGCACCATCCCCGTCGACCGTCAAGCGTGACAACGGAACCCGATGCCACAGGGCCAGCAGCAGGTCGGACGTGGACGCCGTGATCGTGGCATCCGGTGTGGCGTCTTCCTCCACGATGCCAATGGCTTCGGCGTCCACACGTAGCAGCCAGGAACCACCGGCCTCGCTGGCCTGCAAGAGGATCCGCGTTCCCCGAAGGTCTTCCGGGGTACCGCCGTCACGCCCGAGACGCCGGGACGTGAACAGCTCCGACCACTCGCCGATGCCGTCGGCCGCCAGGACCGCATCGATGGGTTCGGCATCCCATCCGCGGTAGGCGTGCTCAATGTCCCAGCGGTGTACCGCCACCTCGTTTGCCTGCCGTCGGTACCAGAATCGCACCGGTCGCTCACCGAAGGGCGACTTTGTCGGCGCATCAAGGTCCTTCGACGTCAAAGCGGCGACGAGATTGTCGGCACGGTTCGAGTACCAGCCGATAACGGGCTCTCCCGCTGGAGCGTCCGGGTCGACGTCCGTGTACGGAACCTTTTCCCCGACTACGACACCCACTGCCCAGCGATGCACTCCGCCGAGATGGGCCACCACATCGCGTGCTGTCCACCCCGGACAGGACGGTGCGCCACGCCCCAGATACTCGGGCGGCGTCGCAGCGACCGCCGCCATCCCTTTGCGCAGCGCTTCCAGCCATTCGTCGGGGCTCATGGATTAGTCGTATCACGCCCGGCGGCGATGGCCTCGGGCAGTGGGGGGCTGCCTGGCGTTACAGCCAGAGCCAGAGACGCGATCGCGCCGATAGATTGCCGACGACTCCGAATCTCACGACTTTTCGGGCCGAAAAACATCGTGAGGTTCAGACTCGAGGTAAGACGCCGCGTCAGCGACGGCCGCGGTCGGCCCGGCCCGGCTTGCGGGCCACCTTGCCCGCAGTGGCGCGGGCAGCCTGCTTCGCAAGGGTCTTCTCCCGCGCGGTGCGTTTCGGCGCCGGCTCGGTCTGCCCCCGCGACGAGCCGGGTCTGCGTCCTCGCACAATGCCGACGAACTCCTCGATCAGTTCTGGCTGCGGCCCTTCCGGGAAAGCGAGCGCCACCGGGCAGGTGGGTGCGTCGCTGATCGGGCGATACGTGAGATCCTTGCGGTGATACAACCGCGCCAATGACTGCGGAACCATGAGTACGCCGATTCCTGCGGCGACGAGTTCTATTGCATCTTCGGTGGTTTCGGGCCGGTGATCAACCGGATTACCGGGAGCGCCCGACCAGGCAAGGACATCATCAAGTGGGAGCAGCGTTGGCTCGCCATCAAGGTCCGCGGCGGTAATCGCGTCGAAGGCGCCCAGAACGTGATCGGTCGGCACCACGACCACCGTCACCTCCTCATAGAGGGCGATGATGGCCAGCCCAGAGGTGTCGGCCGGCGGCCGAAGCAATGCCACATCTACGGTGCCGGACCGCACCTCCGCAGGCGCGTCTGCGGCGGCAACGACGCGCAGCTGAAGCGGAACCTCGGGGTGACGCTGCGCCCAGACCCGAGCCCACTTCGCGGGCGTCCCGCCGGGGACGTACCCGAGGGTGAGGGAGTGCGAGGTCACCGCCTCAGGCTACCGATAGGCTGGTCCTATGAGCAGGCCGAACGCGCAGTCCATGAAACCCGCTACCGCGGCGAAGAAGCTGGACGTATACCTGCAAGCGACGCCCGCGGAATTCCAGGAGAACCCGATCACCCGCGCCGAGCTCGCGGCCCTGCAGGCGGACCCGCCGCAGTGGCTCAAGGATCTCCGCAAGGACGGGCCGCACCCGAAGAACCTCGTGGCAGCCAAGCTTGGTGTTTCGATCTCCGGTCTCGCGCGCGGCGGGGTCGACGGTCCGCTCACCACCGAGCAGATCAACGAGTTGCTTGAGCAGAAGCCCGAGTGGCTGGTCGCGGAACGCGAGAGCTACCAGGCCGTGCTGAGCGAACAGCGACGCTTGAAGGCACTACATGCGGAGAAGGCTCGCGAGAGTTAGAGGTCAACGCAGGCAGGCCCGCTACCGGTTCAGTGGCAGCTGCGCGATAACCGGGCCCGTAGGCACGGCCGAACCGCGCCCGTTCTCGACAGTGAATGCCAGAGCGGTGGAGTCGTTGAGACGGGGAATGACGGCGGTGGTCGACGGCGCAACGGCCTGCGTATCCATGGTCCCCGCTGACTGCGGATCGTGGTCGCCGATCAGCCACATTTGGTAAACAGTGCCGGGTTGTGGAGGTGCGACGTTGTTCATCACCAACACCGCGGCGTTCTTCTGCCGCGAGTAGACAACGGTCGCGGTACCACCGGTGGGAATGGCACCGGTGACGGTCCGGACGTCGGTCGCGGTAAAGACCTGCTGTGCGGTCGGAGGTGGAGGCCTCAGGATGGTGCCAATCCCGGCGGCGGCCAGCCCGATAGCGGTGGCGGCCGCCACGGCTACCAGGGGCGCTCTCCAGCGGTTGATATCTGTTGCTCCGGAGGCTCTTTGGGCGTCCCGGGCCACTATCTTCAGCAGTCGTGGGCGAAGCCGGACCGGGGGCTCGACCGCGGTGCTGGCCGCCAAGGCCGCCATGGTCTCTCGTGTGGCACGCACTTCCTGGGTAAAGGAGAGCGTTTGTTCGGTCGAACCTGCCGACAGCCACCGGTCAATCTGGTCTCGTTCGTCATCGGGCAGCGCGTGTAGTGCGTAGGGGGTTGCGGCGGTGATGAGGTCGTTGGGTTCGGTCATGGTGTCCCCAGGCATCGGCGCAGCGCTTTGATGGCGTCACGCATCCGAGATTTGATGGTTGCCAGATTCGCGGCAAGCCGTTGCGAGACTTGGTTGTAAGTCAAACCGTCGTAGTAGGCCAGATGCAGGCATTGGCGTTGGGTATCCGTGAGCGTTTCGAGGCATTCGGTTACTTGCCGCTGTTCTTCGTTGCGGATCACCGATTCAGTGACCTCGTCGACAGCTCGCTCGATAGTGGCTGCGCCATAACGTGACTCGCGGTCTGCCGCAGATTGCTCAGAGCGCACGCGGTCGATGGCGCGGCGATGAGCCAAGGTCATGATCCAGGCAAGGGGCGATCCGGCGGTCGGGTCATAGCTTTGGGCTGAACGCCAGATCTGTAGGTAGATTTCTTGCGTTGTCTCCTCGCTGTAGCCGGGGTCCCGTAATACCCGCAACACCAGCCCGTAGACGCGTGAGCGGGTGTGATCGTAGAGAGCGGCGAATGCCGCGGTATCGCGGTCGGCGACGTTGCGTAGAAGGGTATCCAGGTCGCCGGTCACGCCCGTGAGCCTAAACGTATCGCGGACAATGTTCATGGCGATTCGCGCTTCGGGGGACGAGGCAGGATAAACGAAACCCGCTGCTGGTAGTCAGCGAATCCGGGCCGCCCGGCCATTGCCTTCTCGGTGCGGCGGCCTCCGGTGGCATAGACCAGGAAATAGGTCATCAGCAACGGGTAAGGGGCCGTTGCCAACGATTGCCAACCCGTGATGGTGACCAACCACAGCCCCCACCACACGCAGGCATCACCGAAATAGTTCGGGTGCCGAGTCCAGGCCCATAGACCCTGGTCCATGATCCTGCCCTTGTTGGCTGGGTCCTGCGTGAAACGGCGCAGCTGATAATCACCCACCGCTTCGAAAAGCATTCCGACGAACCATAATCCGATACCGGCGGCCAACACCGAACGCAACGATTCCGGTGTAGGCCCTTCAACGGCTGAGCGCTGGATTGGTATGGAAACCAGCCAGGTGGCGGCGGCCTGGATGACGAAGATCTTGCGTAGCACGTGCGACACAGAGAAATCGCCGCCTAGCAAGTCGTGGTATCGGGGATCCTCCCCTTTCCCAGCTGATTTCACCAGCATGTGCCCGGACAGCCGGGCTCCCCATATCCCGGTCAGCACCAGCAGCAGGACCCGCCGCTGCAGGTCCCCGCCGCCCAGTGCGGCGCAGACCGCGGCCACTGCGATGAACCCGAGGCCCCATGCGACGTCGACCACGTTGTAGCGCCCGATGCGGTGGCCGATCAGGAAAGTGACACTGTGCACGGCCACCACGGCCCCCAGCGAGCACACCAGTACCATCAGAAAGTTCATTGTTGGCCTCGCTGGAAAATCCATTGGTGGACATCGAGATACCCGGAACGAAACCCGGCCTCGGAGTAGGCCAGGTACAACTCCCACATGCGGTAGAACGCCTCGCCAAAACCCAACGCCGACACGGCCTCGCGCTGCGCCGCGAACTGCTGAGTCCATAGCCGCAGTGTTTCGGCATAGTGTGGTCGCAGGGACATTGTCTCGATGGTCCGCAGATCCGTGGTCTCAGTGGTCGTTTCGTCGATTGCCCGCACCGAGGGAAGTAAACCGCCGGGGAAGATGTACTTCTGTATCCAGGTGTGGGTATTGCGACTGGCCAGCATCCGCTCATGGGGCATGGTGATGGCTTGAAGGGCCAGCCGGCCACCAGGCTTAAGCAATCGGTCGATGGTTCGGAAATACGTTGTCCAGAAATCGAATCCAACCGCTTCGATCATCTCTATCGACACTATGGCGTCGTATTGGCCCTGCACGTCTCGATAGTCGCGTAGCTCTATCTGCACTCGGTCGGACAACCCGGCAGCTTGCACCCGCTGCTGGGCCAGCTGCTGTTGCTCGGTCGACAATGTCACCGAGCGCACGTGTGCTCCGCGTGCGGCCGCCGACAAGCACACTTGCCCCCAGCCCGTGCCGATCTCGAGAATCCGGGCGCCGGGGCCTACCCGTGCGTGGTCCAGCAAGCGGTCAATCTTGCGCCGCTGAGCATCCGCCAGTATCGCTGTTGCGCTCGGTATGTGGTCGAACAGTGCACATGAGTAGGTCAGCGTCTCGTCGAGGAACAGGGCGAAGAAGTCGTTCGACAGGTCATAGTGATGCGCGACATTGCGTCGGGCCTGCGGCGGTTCGTTGCGCTGCGCACGCGGGACCCGCGGCACAGCGATATGCCGGAAGCGTTGCAACGCAGAAGGAATTAACTCCCCCATCGATGCTGCCCATTGGGTGAGAAAACCCGCGAGGTCGTCGCAGTCCCAGTCTCCCGCCATGTATGCCTCACCGAATCCGATCAAGCCGGAGCGGCCCAGGCGTCGTGCCATTGCTACCGGCTGCCGGATTCTCATGGTGGGCAGGGACGCATCTGCTGCGCCCACAACGGATCCATCGGGGTACATCAACCGCACCGGGAGCCGCGCGGCCGCACGACGCAGCAGCTTTTCGGCTACCACCCCGCGTGCCGCCGTCAGCGGCCCGCCGGGAACCGGTGTGATCTCCGGCCCGCGGTGCGACCTAATATCGCGCACATCGGTTGCGGCACTGTCGAGGCGCCCGTTCACGCCACCCTCTCCCTCTCGTGTGTAGGTGTGCGGTCCACCACTGGCAGCCCTTTCAGCCACAGCCTGATCCCTTCTCTACGGATGGCCAGCGCACCCATCAACGGCGCCAACGGCGCAACGGCCTGCAACCACAACAGTTCACCCACCCGAGCCCTGCGCCGGGCGCCGCGGACCTCGGCGAAGAACGGCCGCTGGCCGGTGCGCTGCAGCGAGATACTGACGTTCAACGTCTTGCCGGGACGGGCAGCACGAACTTGATATCGCCCGTCGACGCCGTTGAAGGGCGAGACGTAGAGCTGCTTGTCCACCGTGGAACTAGCAGTGGGGGGCAGAAGATATGCGTGTCGTCCGCCGTAGGTGTTGTGGACCTCGGCGATTATGTGTACAAGATCGCCATGATGGTCGTGGCACCAGTACAGACTCAGCGGGTTGAAGACATGCCCCAACACCCGTGCCTGTAGCAGTGCGGTGACCGTGCCGCCGCCCAGGTTTACCCCGTGCGAGGCCAAGAATTGGTCCACGCGTTGACGCAGTGTGTCATCGTCATCGCCCCAGAAATGGTCCCGTGCTTGAAAACTGGCGAAGAAACCCAGGCCGAGTGGCAGACGTGGCGGCTTGTCGATGTCGACGTACCAGCAGTAGCCGCGATAGGTGAATCGGTGCGTGACCGGCGAACGCCGGACATGGAGGATCCGGGTGCGGTACAGGCAAGGAACCATCGTCGCCGAACTCATCGTGCTCCCACCCGGTGCTCGCGTTTACCGGGCGCTCCGGACGGCCAGTCCCGGCCCAGCGCTTGTGCGGCACGGACGCCTGAGACCGCGCCGTCCTCATGGAAACCCCACCCGTGGTACGCACCGGCGAACGCGACGAGGCCGTCGTTAAGACTTGGCAGTCTGCGTTGGGCGGCAACGGATTGCGACGTATAGACCGGGTGGTGGTAGGTCATTTCAGCAAGCACCGCCCCGGGGTCTACCAGGTGCTCACCGCCCAGCGTGACCAGAAACCTGCGCGGGCCAGGCAATCTCATCAACCGGGTGACGTCATACGTCACCACGACACCCTGAGTGTCTCCCCTGCTCAGGTAATTCCACGATGCGCGGGCATGTACATGGCGCGGCAACAGGGACTCATCGGTATGTAGTTGCGCGGAATTGCTCACGTATCCCATGGCTCCCAGCACCGCACGCTCGTCCGCGGTCGACTGTGCCAGCAGGCCCAGCGCCTGATCGGGATGCGTCGCAATCACGGCGGCATCGAACACCCGCGGCGGGTGTCCTGCGACCGTGACCGCAACGCCCGCTGGGATCCGCTCGATCTGGGCGACCGGGGCATCGGTAAACGCCTCGTGCAGCCCGCGCACTACAGCATCGACATACGTGTGCGATCCCCCTGTGACCGTTTTCCACTGCGGCGACCCGAGCACCGACAGCATGCCGTGATGGTCCAGAAACCTGAACAAGTACTGCGCTGGGTACGCCATGGCCCGCCCGGGCGGGCAGGACCACACAGCGGCCACCAGTGGTGTCAGGAAGCGGTCAAGGAAAAACTGCGAAAAACCCAACTGCTGAACAAAATCCCCGAGGCTTAGGGCTTTATCGTCGGCGTTGGGGTCAGCAAGCAGCCGGCGCGCGCGACGGTGAAATCGCTTGATCTCTGCCAGCATCCACAGATAGCGAGGACTCACCGCGGCGGGCGAGGCGAAGAGGCCACGGACGCCCCGCGCACCGGCGTACTCCAGGCCAATGCTGTCATCGCACACCGACATCGACATATCCGTATCGGCAGTATCGATACCGAGTTCGTCGAACAATCGGCACAGCGTGGGGTAGGTCCGGTCGTTGTGCACCAAGAACGCGGTGTCGACCGCGGTCGGCCCGCCTTGGCCGGCATCGACGAACTGCGTATGAGCGTGGCCCCCGAACCGCCCATCGGCCTCGTACAAAGTGACCCGGTCGTAGGCAGAAAGCACGTACGCTGCGGTCAATCCGGCCACGCCACTGCCGATAACGGCGATGGACCGTGCGCCGGGGCCAGATATTGCACTCACACCCAGTATTCGGAGTAAACCGGCCCGCGGATGGGTATTGCCCTCATCAGGCGGCGTCTCGGCGCGGCTCAGCTTTTTACGCAACCTACCCATCCGGAGAACGTTCGGCACCGAATAACAACAGAGCCGCACACACATGCCCCCGAAGTGCGGCACTTCCCGTACGCCCGCAGAAGGAGGGCCGGCAGGTAGACGTTCCCCGTACCGCCCACGAAAGGTTCCGTCCAGATGCCAGAATCACCGCGGCTTCGCCCACATTTCGACGATGTTCAGGCCCACTACGACCTGTCGGATGACTTCTTCCGCCTCTTCCTCGACTCGACCCAGACATATAGCTGCGCCTATTTCGAGCGCGATGACATGACCCTTGAAGAGGCACAAATCGCCAAGATCGACCTGGCACTGGGCAAGCTGCACCTGGAGCCCGGCATGACGCTGCTGGATGTGGGGTGCGGTTGGGGCGCCACCATCAATCGCGCATTGGAGAAGTACGACGTCAACGTCATCGGTCTGACGCTGAGTAAGAATCAGAAGGCTCACGTCGAGAGGCTTCTGGCGGCATCATCGAGCACCCGGTCAAAGACCGTCCAGCTGCACGGCTGGGAGGAGTTCGACGGCAAGGTCGACCGGATCGTGTCGATCGGCGCGTTCGAGCATTTCGGCTTCGACCGCTACGACGACTTCTTCAGGTTCGCCTACAACGCGCTGCCCGATGACGGCGTGATGCTGCTGCACACCATCACCGGGCTGCATCCCAACGAGATCGTGGCCAAGGGCCTGCCGCTGAGCTTTGAGCTGGCACGCTTCATCAAATTCATGGTCACCGAGATCTTCCCCGGCGGGCGGGTGCCCTCCATCGACATGGTGCGAGAGCATGCCGAGCGGGCGGGCTTCACCTGCACGCGAATACACCAACTGCAGCCGCACTACGCCAAGACTCTGGACCTGTGGGCGGCGGCACTCGAGGAACACAAGGATCAGGCCATCGCCATCCAAGACGAGATTGTGTACGAGCGTTACATGAAGTACCTCACCGGATGTGCGAAGTACTTCCGCATCGGCTACATCGACGTCGCACAGTTCACCCTCCCCAAGCTGCACCTCCCATATCTCCAGAAGTAGAGACCGCCGAAAGGAGCAAGAAGTGAGCGCCATCGTGCCGCCCTGGACCCTGGGTGTCGAACTATTCAAAGCGGCGGGCAATATCTTCGGGGTCCGTATGGGCACCGAAGAACCGCGCTACTCGTCACGGCCGCTGACCGCTTCGGTGCAGATCAGGCAGTACAGCAGCCGAGTTGCGGCAGAAACGATCGTCCTGGCAGAAGATGACCGGGCACGCAGTGAGGGCTTTCGCCGCCTTGCGGGTTACATTTTCGGCAAGAACCACCGGCAGTCCAAGATCGCCATGACCGCACCGGTAGCGCAACAAAACGACACCATCGCCATGACAGCCCCGGTGGGCCAATTATCCAGTGCTACTGGCGGTTCAATAATCCGGTTCTACATGCCGGCGAAATGGACACTGGCCAGCCTGCCCACCCCCGGCGATGACAGCATCCGACTCACCGAAGTGCCCGCCGAGACGCTCGCAGTGCTGCGCTTCAGCGGTGACCGATCGGCGGCCACCGTCACCAGACGCACCGACGAATTGCTCAATACCCTGCGCGACAACAACATACAGATCGCGGGTGACCCCCAAGCCTGGTTCTATGACCCGCCGTGGACACTCTCGTGTGCTCGCCGCAACGAAGTCGCAGTTCCGGTTGACGCACGGGTCGACGACGACCTCCGAAGAGGCACCTAGAGGGCCGCGAAACCAGCTTCCCGATGATCGGAGACCTATGGGTGTCAGTGGTTCGGTGATTGTCGACGCGCCCGTCGAGGACGTGTTCGCCTGGTATTCCAGGCCGGGCGCGTTCAGCCGCTTGGCCGCACCGTGGGCGCCGGTCGAACTGCGTTCCGAGGCGGCCTCGCTCTGCGACGGGACTGCCGTACTGGACCTACCAGGAGGTCTGCGCTGGGTCTCCCGGCACGAGCAGGACGCATTCGTGCCCGGCCGACGATTCGTCGACGAAGGGGTCGCGGCGGGACTGCGGTCGGCGGTCAGTGGTTTGTTGCCCTGGCGGCATATCCATGAGTTCGAGCCAATTTCCGCTAGCAGGACTCGGGTACGCGACATCATCGAGACCCCCATTCCAGGGCGGTTTCTCGCCGAACTCATCGCATATCGTCACCGGCAGCTCACCGGAGATCTGGCCGCCCACCGCAGGGCCGCCGACCATGGAATGAACGCATCGACAGTGGCAATCACCGGCGCATCCGGCCTCGTGGGTACCGCACTTGCCGCATTCCTGAGCACGGGTGGACACCGCGTGATCCGCCTGGTCCGCGGGGAGCCGATCCACCGCACCGACCGGAATTGGGAACCAGAAGATCCGGACCCGGCCGCACTGGAAGGCGTCGATGCCGTCATCCATCTGGCGGGTGCCACTATCGCCGGACGCTTCACCCAGCGGCACAAAGAGCTCATTGCCTCGAGCCGAATCGAGCCCACTCGGCTACTTTCCCGAGCTGCCGCATCCGCAGGTGTCGGCACCTTCGTCAGCGCCTCGGCGGTCGGGTACTACGGAAAGAGCCGAGACGACGAAACACTCACCGAGACAAGCCCGCCCCCGTCGACGGCAGACTTCCTTTCCGACGTGGTCGCTCGTTGGGAGCAAGCGGCGTTAGCAGGCAAGAGTGCTGGGACCCGGGTTGTCACTGTCCGCACCGGCATTGTTCAGTCACCCCGCGGCGGAACTCTCAAGCTTCTGCTCCCGCTTTTCCGGGCTGGCCTCGGCGGGCGCCTGGGCTCCGGTACCCAGTGGTTGCCCTGGATCGGCATCGACGATCTGGTGGACATCTATCACCGCTGCCTATGGGACCTTTCACTATCGGGCCCCGTTAACGCCGTGGCACCCGGCGTGGTCCGCAACGTCGACTACACGCGCGCGCTGGCCCAGGCAGTCCACCGTCCCGCGGTCATACCCGTACCTGCCTTCGGCCCCGCCCTGCTGCTGGGACGCGAGGGAGCCGAAGAGCTCGCGATGGCAAGTCAGTGTGTCTCTCCCGCAACACTATTGGACCGCCAATATGTGTTCCGGACTCCCAGCATCGGTCCGGCCTTGGGTCATCTCTTGGGAAGTCATGTCCCCTCGTGACCGTTATCTGGTGGGCCCGCCGCGACTTGCGGTTGGCCGACAATCCCGCCCTCCAAGCCGCGGCCGCGCGCAGCGATGTACTTGCCGTGTTCATCCTGGACCCGCAGTTGCTGAGCAGCGCACCACGCCCGCGGGACGCGTGGCTTGCCGCCAATGTTCTTGACCTTGATAACCGACTCGACGGGCGGCTCTGCCTCTATTCCGGTGCGCCGCAACAGGTCCTTGCAGAGCTCGCTGAACGTATCGGAGCAACCGAGGTGCACGTGTCCCGGGAGACGACCCCCTTCGGTAGGCGCCGGGATACGTCGGTATCGGCCGCGCTGGCCAGGATCGGCGTGGACTGGATCGAGACAGGCTCACCCTACGCAGTGACGCCGGGCCGAATCACCAAGTCCGACGGGTCCCCGTACCGGGTGTTCACCGCGTTCGAACGCGCTTGGCGCGAGCACCGCTGGCCGCGCCCCGCCCGCCTGAAAACGAGACCTTCCTGGACAAAGCCTCCCCAGTCCGCACGATCAGGCCCCGTCAGGTCGTCACTCACCGAACTGGCCCAAAGATGCAGCATCACAATGCCTCCCGCGGGCGAGGTAGCGGCCAGCATCCTGTGGGAACACTTCCTCACACACGACCTCACCGGGTATGCCGCATGTCGTGACCGCGCCGATCTGGACGCCACATCCAGGATCTCGCCCTATCTGAAAGTCGGTGCCATCCATCCTCGCACCATGCTCGCCGACCTGGCACCCATCGCAGGCCAAGACGCCGCCAAGTGCGCCTCGGAGCTGGCCTGGCGAGACTTCTACGCCGACGTGCTCTACCACCAGCCGCACTCCGCGCACGCCGACTTAACCGATGCCCTAGCGCATTTGTCCTATACCGAACCCGGCGAGGGCTTTACGGCCTGGCAGCGCGGAAAAACCGGATACCCATTGGTTGATGCAGGTATGCGGCAACTACTTGCCGAAGGTTGGATGCACAACCGAGTACGGATGGTCACCGCGAGCTTCCTTACTAAGGATCTCCACATCTGGTGGCCGCACGGAGCCAAGCACTTCATGAACCACCTCATCGATGCCGACAGCGCATCCAATACACACGGCTGGCAATGGGTCGCAGGAACGGGCACCGATGCCGCCCCGTACTTCCGGGTCTTTAATCCGACGGCTCAGGCACAAAAGTTCGACCCGAATGGCGATTACATACGCAAATACATCCCGGAACTACAGCACCTGCCCGGCGCCTCAGCCCTCACGCCCTGGAAGCACTCCGACGGCCACCTTCACGGATATCCGACTGCCATCCTCGATCACGCAGAGGAAAGAAACATCGCGCTGCACCGTTACCGGGCCAGGCAAGACCACTAGCTATTCAGCTGCCACACCGAGAAATTCAGCACCGCCGCGAAGGTCGTCCATGCTAAGTAGGGAAGCAACAAGATTGCGGCCCAACGGCTTCTGTGCCAGAACAGCATCACCGTTGCGGCAATGAATCCCCACAGCACGAGGATCTCGATGAATGCCGTTCCCCGCCAGCCAAGACCAAAGAACAGAGGTGTCCACGCCATGTTCAGGACGAGCTGTATCCCGTACACCGCCAGAGGCAGCCGGTTCTCTCGTGAGGGATGTGACCGCCACACCAGCCATGCCGATACCGCCATCGACGCATACAGCACGGTCCACATGGGACCAAACAGTGCGGCCGGTGGAGCCCAACCGGGCTGTTGCAGACGCCCATAGGTTTCCGCAGCACTCGTTACGGCCACACCTCCGACTCCCGCAGCGATCGTCACCGCAATCAAAGACACGGCAAGCCCAGCCCATTCCCTGGGCCACCGGCGCGAAATCCCTTGAGTCATATCGATATAGTAGCCAAAGTCGCACGTTGGCCGTGTGATCATAGCCAAATCGCGGCACCGGCAATGCCGTTGAATCCAGACTCGTTGCAACACGATCGCGACTTTGAAACATCGTGGCACCGGCGCCGCGTCTCCTACAGCATGAGGAGACGTAGCTGGCCTTCAGGAGCCTTCAGGTCTCCTTCCCCTCCACGTAAACCACCCAACTCTCCAGCCATCCCGCCCCACCGCAAATTTGCTATCTGCTTACACTATGCTGGTGTGGATAAGACTTGCACTTGCTAACTGGTGGATACAGTAGCTCACGTATTCAGCCCTGATTTTCACCGCTGCCGGCCTACCTGTAGCGATTATTAACCGCAACGAGCCGGGGGAATGGCTCGGTTGGTGGATCGGCATCGCGGTCGTGGCGCTCGTATGCGGGTTCGTTTGGTCGCTGGCCGCACGGTCCAGAGCATCCCAATTGCACCAGCTGCTCGAGGGCCTAACACCAGCCCAGTACCGGCAAGCATCCAAGGCTGTCCTGTTAGGGCCGATCCCGCGATCCGGCGTACAGCTGCACGCCTGGCCGAGAACGCTGCTCGACGTCAACTCGCCATCACCACACCCTTGGTGCGCAGGTTCCTGATCGGGATCATGATTGTCAATGTCTTACTCCGGCTGGGCAATTCGGCTTTCGTCCAGCCAACCACCTTTGTCGATTTCTATACCGCAGTTCTGCTCGCAGGGCTGGGTGTGTTCTGGTGGCTCTATCCGCCGCTGCTCAATGCCCGAGCGCAACTGCTTGCAGAATCCGTGCACATACCGAACATCGGCCCCCTTGGACCCTCCACACAGCGATCGGATACCCACCCAGACGCAGGCCTCTATCAGAGCCAGCCCAAAAGCCCTTACTCCCCACCACATATATGACCACATGTCGACGCCATCAACGCACAGGTTTCCCGAAGACGCTGAGAGAGTTCAGTCTCTGGGCTCGGAGGCTGATCTTCGCAGCATCTCCCAGATCATCTTGAGCCAACCCACGCTGCGGCGGCGAATCCAGTAGTTTGCGCCCCCAACCACCACCAAAGCGAAAACAACTCCCGTAGACGCCAGGACCGATTTCAGCGAAAACCCGGCTCTGGGCGAGACAAGCAATACAAAGCTCGATACCGATAAGACAAAGAATAGGGCGAACAGCCCATACCGCTTCCCTAATAGGGCGACCCACATCGCCAAGGAAGAGGCGAAAAACAAAATGGCGACGAAGGCAGTCAACGGTTGAACTTCTTCCTGGGTTCTTCACTCGCGGCTGCGGTTCGTTTCATCTTAGCGCTCCTAATTTACCTGTGCAGCAGTCTATTTCGCAGTAAGACCAGTGCGGCATAGCGCCCCTACCCGCCTGGGCCCAGGCAGCCCGGCTGGTTCGACAACGGGCCCCTCCCATCACATCCGCCGCTATAGAGCGCTCGTTGTGCTGCTTGGGCTACGGCGTTGGTGGGCGCGGGCGTGATCGGGCTCGAACTCGGGTAGTTAGCGTGTCTCGCCGCCAGGAACTGACATGCTTTGAACTCTGGTCCACAACCTTTCACAGAATCTGAGGAGGTGGTTTTGCACAGTGCAGGCGTTGTCCGGGTGGTAGGTGTTGGGAGATCTGGGTGCGGCGTCCTGGATGAGGTGGCGGACCTTGCCGTCACGAACGTCTACCCCGTAGAGGTTGTAGGACACGCCTTCATAGCCGAATACTTCATACTGAATGATGTTGTAGCCGAACGGTATAGCGGGAATCCGCCCGATCCGTGCAGCGACAGGCTCGGAATAGAGTTCATCAGGCAGCATCACTCCTGACTTCTTGTGGTGGTCGAGTGCATCTTGCTGATGGAGCACGGCAAGCTCCAGGAATTCTTGCCAGTGCCGCGAATCGGCGAGTTCTGTGGTGGACAGGACGTGCCCGAAGCCGGGCAGGTCCAGGCCGTCACTGATGTGAAGAAGAGCGCGATGCTCGGGATGCAACGCATGTGTCAGATGTTGGTTGGTGGCCTGCAGCGCGGTCTCTGTGGCTCCGGGGTGGCGTGTCATCAACGGTTGCCCGGTGGCTCGCAGCTGCTCATCGATCTTGTCGAGGATGCTCGGCAGTGTCGGTGGATCTGTTCGGATGTTGCGATCCCATGGATCGGACCACTGCCCGCGGACCTCGTATTCGACCATTTTGCGTTTGGCGCTCAGGTCGTCGGACAGATAGGAGTACAGGTCCGGCCAGAGATCCTCGGGCTCCTCACCCAGACAAAAGACGCTGCCGGCTCGCTGGCGGCCGGGCCCGTCGGAGATGAACATGCAGGTCTGTCCGCTGTAGCCGTTGTCGTCGTAGAGCACGGGCAGACATGCCGACCAATCGTCGCCGACGCCCTTTCGCTCTGCGAAATCTGTGCAGTTGTCGGCAAAGACCTCGACTGTCTCGAGGCAATCTGCGGACCGGTCCCCTTGGCCGAGATCAGAAGTGCCCAATAGGTCAACAAAGAAGAAGCCGTCCCAACCGTTCGCGATCGACAACAGAGTGCGATAGTCCGGATCTAACCGATACCCGAGACGATGCTCGGCTTCAGCCAACTCGGCCTCCGATGCACCCGGCCGAGGCAAAGTCAGCTCGAAATACTCACTGACCTCAGCGTATCGCCGTGCTTCCACGACAAACGCATCGATCAACTCCTGCCACTGCTGCCTAGTCGCCATCGAACAATCCCCTTGCTAAGTCAAACCATTGGTCACTACTCATGTGCGTATGCAATACAGCAGGGCAGCATCCGGCGATGTCGCCAAAGCCGCTGCCACAGCCAGCACGCGCTGTCTTCAACGACGGTCGAAGCATTCTCCACGCGGCTTTGAGGGCAAGAAGCCGAAGATAATCGGCATCAGGGACCCTACGTAGGGCAAGACCGCCAGCAAGGCCATCCACCCCGAGAAGTCGGCATCGTGGAGCCTGCGGACCGTCAGTGCCCAGGCCCCGATCGCCCATACCAGAACGAATCCGATGAGCACTGTCACGCACGCAAGCGGGAGCGCGCTGTCTATGCCGAGGGCCACTCCCGACACAAGAAGGCCGGCGGCCACCATTTGCATCAGCATCACCCACCAGTACTCGCTGCGAGACGCGCGGCCAGAGAACCGGGCGTAACTACGGAAGAACCGCGATACTGCCTGGCCAAATGTTGCCCCATACAAGGGGAGAGTCAGATCGCGTGGATCGGTCGCGCCGAGGGGCTTGGAGACATGCTGGCGATTCGCCTCGGGCAGCGATGGTTCGGTGTGCGTCACGGGTGCCTCTGCTGGATTAGTCGGGGTTCATTGGACGGCATGCCCTCGTGGCGGAATCAGAATCGGCGCGGGCGAAGGCTTCCGGTTCTCACGTTGGCCGTTTCCGCCGCTTTACGCCCTCAAAGGGGTTCCATGACCGGCTGCCCTTGATCAGGTCAAGGTAGTAGGAGTAGTTCGCCGTCATCATCAGCACTCCTCCCAGTCCTGCGCTGGCGGCCTGATACATCGTCTCGGATGCATCGACCGCATATAGAACAGTGCCGATCGCCAACGTGAGTAACAGGACAGTTAAACCCTTGCGCCACATACCTTTAACAAAGAAGTAGATGGGCCCGAAGAAGAACGCCAGAATATTGCAGCCGAGCATTACTCTGGCACCGAAAGGCAGAGCCTTATATGCCGCCTGAGATTCAGGCGTAGAACCTGGGTGCCCGTACTGGTCATAAAATCCAAACCGCCACTGCCAAATCGAAACCGACTCGTCAGCTTCATCAGTCTGACTCATCTCGACCCCCTCGATCTAGACCACTGAAAATGCCACCAGCCCGATACATACAAATCCCGGGCCCTTACCGGTAGACAAACATGGGAAGAAAGCTAACCGCGCCCCCGAGCCTCCGACAGTCGAGTGCCAGCTGTTGGCGACAATCCGCAGTGGAGGACTAGTCGTTAGTAGCAACCCGCTGCGTCATTGCGATGCCATAGCTGTATGCCTCGACAGCCCTTTGCGTAGCGGCGGTTCTCTCTTCGATTTGTGGGTCATAGCCCGTTAGCCCGGTTTCGTGTTCGACAATCTTGGCGATTTCGTAGGCAGTCCGGATCACGGCATCGGGATCATCCTTGGGGCCGTAACTGATATGAATGACCACGCCATCACGGGTGTACCGGAGCTGGATACCCGTCGTGGCATCGGAGATTTCGTATCCTTCTGCCAGCGCCAAGACATCGGGTTCTTCCATGAGGTCCACTACTTGCTGGCGCAGGGTGCTCGAGGTCTTGAACGGGCGGTAGATGTTCGGATCATTCAGTCCTTGGGCGGGTTCGGTGCGCCAGAACTCGATGTCATAAGACACTAGGCATCTCCTGCTTCTGCATCTTGTTTCGCGCACCGGCCAATACGCCAACGAAAGTTGTTCGGCTGTTTCCTATCTCGCCCATAACGGCGCCCTGGCCGACGCCGGTGACAATTCCGTCGAGTTCGTAGCACGCGTTCGGCTGTATCTTGCCGAGCCCATAGGTGAAGCCGTGGATGACGTGGTTCTGGTAGCCCACGTATTTCGGATTACGCGGGATGAATAAGTGCCAGTACAGCCGTGGATCACGCTCGATCATGACATCGCCCAGGAAGGCGGCGATGTCGAACGCGACCGAGTACCACAGCCCGTCTAGCGCGCCTGCCATTTCAGGGTTCGGCTTGGGATTGGGCTCGACGTGATCAATAAACCAGTCGTTGAGCTGCTGGATCTTCTCATCGCTAGTGTCAAGCTGAAACCCGTTGAGTTCCAGCAGCCGATGCAGCTGCTCGATGCGCTGCGGCTTCTGCGCGATCCACTGGTCATAGTTCTTGCGGGCATCGGCGCGCGACAGCTGCTCGGGCAGCCCATAGACGGCAGGCTTGAAGATCTCGTAGTCACCCCAGTTGATCGAACTCATGACGCCATCCTCCACGGTATTCCTGCATTGCTCAACGCCTGGGCAAGTGCGGCATCCGGTCCGCCCTTGCCTGTGATCACACTCTTCATGAAGACCCACTCGGCACCATTGATGTCCCTGTTATTCATCAGCCAGATGTCTTTGGCAAGCTGGTCAGACACCTTGCTCAGAGACTGGGCGCCTACCTTGGACTCCACCGCAATCTTGTTGCCGGTCAAAATGTCGGCATACCGCGCCCCTGCGGGTGTATCGAAGAACACCTCGGTCTTGGCCCCTTGGTAGGACGTGCTGGCCAGCCAGTCGCGAGCAGCGTTGCCCATGGTGCGATTCGCCTGGATCTGAGACAGCCGAGCTCCAGACGCCGCAGCTGAGGCACGTGCGGTGGCCAGAGCACTGTTCATCGCCGTCTCCGCAGTCACACCACTGGCGGCGCGAGTGCCGAACAGGCGGATCAGTCCTGCGCCCCCGGAACGAAGCACCCCGCCAACGCCGGTTGCCATCATGAGCACGTCAGCTAGATCGTTGGTGGGGATCGCGCGCCCGTAGTCGGCGTTGTTGTAACCGGTAAAACCATTCTCGTTGTAGCTGAACGTCAGCAGACCCGTATCGGAGAAACCACGGTCCTGTACCGCGAGACCACTTCCGGTGCCACTGGCAGTGACTTCTCGGCTATTTCCGTTCTGATCAACAAAATTGAACGCAAACGACCCGTTGCCTTTCCATAGCACACTGCTCGGGTCGACGCTGGAATAGTCCGGAACCATTCCTAGCTCATCGAGCGCCTTGGTCAACTCGGATTGAGCGCCTTTCAGCGTGTCACTGGCCTGGTGGTACTGCTCCTGAGCAGCATCGCCGGCCTCGGTGTGGCCCTTCTTGAAATTCAGGTCAAGGCTGCGTTTCCGGGCCGCTTCAGTCTTAGCCTTGGCCTGGTCGACAGCCGATTGAGCCTGTTCGACCCGCGCATACCGCGGAGCGCGCGCCTCGTCGTTCCACTGATTGAGCTCCTGCAACGCCATCGCGCCTTCAGGCCGCGGCGGGCCACCCGAACCAGAGTCACCCCCGCTGGTCGCCGCCGCCGTGCCTGTCAGGTCATCCGTGCCCGGCACATCCTTGGGAGCGGGCCCGTTCTGGAACTCATACGGCAGCTTTTGCCCAAGGTCCGCCGGCACCTCTGTAGGACCCGAAGTTCCCATGCTGCTCACCGAATTCACCACGCCGGATACCTGGGAGATGCCGCTGGCGACCTGCCCGACACCTTCAGTGCCCTTCGACACGGTGTCATTGAGTTGCGTGAATTGCTCAGTCTGCGGTTTCAGCTGTGGGTTAGCATCGCCGACCACTTGGGCGACTTGATCAGCTTCTCCCTGCGCGGTTTTCACGATCTGACTGCCCGCGTTGATCGCGTCCGCCGTCCCCTGGATACCTTGCGAGACACCCTGAACCAAGGTGATGGCATCTTGCGGGTTCACCGCACCGGACTGCGCAGATGACGCCAGCGAAGCACCGGCCTGCGCAGCCGAGCCGAAGCCTTGAGCAGCCTGACCCGACGACTGTCCGATCTGTTGGCCGGACTGCACATAGGTCTGCACATCACCCGGAAGACCTTGCACCGCTTGGGATGCATCCTGACCGAGCGCCTGGGTATCCGGCCCCTGCTGCTGCTCGTCCTGCCTACGACGCCGCGTCGAGGCCGCACCCATCAACAGTGCGGTCAGATCATTGTCACCGGACTGCTTATCGCGGTCGTCCTGCTCGTCCTTGTCGTCCTTCTTCTTGTCCTTGGACGGGAACTTCGTCGACTGCTGTTGCTTCTGGTTCTGCTTGTTCTGCTGCAACTGCTTAGTCAGATCATCAGCACGCTGACGATCCTGACCGGACTGCTGCTGTTTCTCCTGCAACTGCCGTGTCAAATCATCGATCTTCTGCTGATCCGACGACTGGTTCGGCTGCTGATTAGGCTCCTGCCCGGTGTTGTTCTGCTGTGGCGGCTGATTCTGGGGCGCCTGCTGCGGCTGTTGCGCCGACTGATTCGGTTGACCGCCTTGCGATCCCGCATTGGTACCCGGGTTGGCCTGGCCGCCTTGGGATCCGGCGTTGTAGTCAGGGTTCGGCTTGCCCGGTCCTTGGGTATACGGCGTCGCGTTCTGATAATCCGGGATCTGAGTGCCGTGTGCGGGCTGATCCCACCCCTGCTGAGAACCCTGCTGCCCACTAGACCCGTTAGCACCGTTGTTGCTGATCGAGGGTGCCTGAGTGTTATAGATCGATATCGAGCCGTTTTGATCCATCGGCGGCTGATTAATACCGCCCTGATAATCAGGCATCTGCGGCCCACCCTGACTCGGCGGCTGAAACATCTGCCCACCCCCAGGCGGACCATCACTACCACCCGGACCACCACAATCCGGCGGGCACGCCGCCCGCGCCACCGGCACCGTCACCGGCGTAAACCACCCCAAACCCAAACCACTTGCCGAAAACATCAACACCGCAACAACACCCGCAGTCGCGCCAGCCTTCTGCGAGGCATCAGTAGCCCACTTGTAAAGCCCGCCAAGACCTTTCCACCACCCCAGATTCGAGCCGATCGCCCACAACAACACGAAGGCGATCGCGGCAATAGCGGGAAACACATCGGGGCCAGTGATCCACACATACAACCGCGGAGTGACCCCAGCAGATAGCAGCACCAACCCCAAACCACCGCCGATCAGTGCGGCTACCAGGCCCGGATGCCACAACCCTTCCGGTGCGCGGCGCTTACCGGTTGCCCGGTCACGCTCAATGAACAGACCCGAGTCAGCGAGAGCATCCTTGGCCAGGCCGGTCATATACCTGCCGCTGGTGAACAGTGCAGCGCCGGCAAGAACCGCCACCAGCATCTGGCCAATTCCCAGCGACAGCGACCACTGGCTCTCACTGGTGAGGTGCTGCCACCAGATGGCGTACCCACCGCGGAACGTCCACCACATGCCCAACGCGCCAACGATTACCGCAGCGGCCGCCATGACAGCGAGCAGCGGCTCGGACAGGCGCCCTTTCACCGCGTCAGACAGTGCGGCCGCTACCGGCCTGACGCCCCACATCGCGAGCTTGATCCCACCACCAAGCGCGGTCAAGGCCAGCAGCAACAGCCCGGCCCAGCCAATCAGCTCGGCGGCACTATCACCGCTGCGGTACAGGCGGTGCAACGCGGCCACCGAGCCAACCACCAGGGCACCTCCAGCAGCGAAAGCCGCTAGCCGACGACCGAAGCCACCTTCAACCCGGAGATGCGGTTCAAGATTCCGCGCAGGCAACTCTTGTGTAGCCGCAGCAGAATGTGCCAGATCACGGCAGTCCGTTACCGCTGTTAGCTGTTCAGTCGATCGATCGTTCCCCGCCACGCCGCCTCCGTCGAATCCCGCAAAGCCCTCAGGGACGTGACACTACGCCCCGATAGAGACACCTGTCCATGCGGATAGCAAACACTCTGCTTGCTGAAGAGAACCCATAGCGGGAAGCGAGCAGGGCCACGAAACGTGCAGATGCATCCCTCGACGCCGAGCTCGATCGGGCTCTCACCCGATCGCGTGGCCTCTACCGCACCGACACTATCGGCGACGGATACGTGCTGCGGACCGTCGAGGCTACACCCGCCGACGGCAGCCACGTATCCGGCTGATCAGGGTTAGGTGCAGGCGACCAGAGGCAGCTGGTTGAGCGGCGAAAGTAGATCGCCGTCGCCCAGATAAAGAAGCAGGCCAGGGAGCATTTCCCCTGGCCTGCAACCTATCTAGAACACTCCTACAGCATGCAGGAAACGCAGCCCTCGACCTCGGTGCCTTCCAGCGCCATCTGCCGTAGCCGGATGTAGTACAGCGTCTTGATTCCCTTGCGCCAGGCGTAAATCTGCGCCTTGTTCACGTCGCGTGTGCTGGCGGTGTCCTTGAAGAACAGCGTCAACGACAGGCCCTGATCCACGTGCTGAGTCGCCGCGGCATAGGTGTCGATGATCTTCTCGTAACCGATCTCGTACGCATCCTGGTAGTACTCCAGGTTGTCGTTGGTCAGGTACGGCGCCGGGTAGTACGCGCGCCCGATCTTGCCTTCCTTGCGGATCTCGATCTTCGAGGCCACCGGGTGGATCGATGACGTCGAGTGGTTGATGTAGGAGATCGACCCGGTCGGCGGCACCGCCTGCAGGTTCTGGTTGTAGATGCCGTGCTGCTGCACCGACTCCTTCAACCGCTGCCAATCATCCTGTGTCGGAATGCGAATCCCGGCATCGGCAAAGAGCTGCCGCACCTTGTCGGTCGCCGGTTCCCACACCTGCTCGGTGTACTTATCGAAGAACTCGCCGCTGGCGTACTTCGACCTCTCGAAGCCACCGAAGCTCTTGCCGCGCTCGATGGCAATACGATTCGACGCCTTCAGCGCGTGGTACAGCACCGTGTAGAAGTAGATGTTGGTGAAGTCCACGCCCTCTTCGGAGCCGTAGTAGATCCGCTCGCGAGCCAGGTAGCCGTGCAGGTTCATCTGCCCCAGGCCGATGGCGTGAGAGTCGTTGTTGCCCTGCTCGATCGAGGGCACCGACCAGATGTGCGTCTGATCCGACACCGCGGTCAGCGCGCGAATCGACACCTCGATGGTCTGCGCGAAATCCGGGGAGTCCATCGTCTTGGCGATGTTCAGCGAGCCTAGGTTGCACGAAATGTCCTTGCCCACCTTGGCGTACGACAAGTCATCGTTGAACAGCGAGGGCGTCGACACCTGCAGGATCTCCGAGCACAGGTTCGAATGGGTGATCTTGCCCTCGATGGGGTTGGCCCGGTTCACAGTGTCCTCGTACATGATGTACGGGTAACCCGACTCGAACTGCAGCTCGGCGAGGGTCTGGAAGAACTCGCGCGCCTTGATCTTCGTCTTGCGGATCTGGCCGTTATCGACCATCTCGTAATACTTTTCGGTGACGTTGATATCGGCGAACGGCACGCCGTACGTGCGCTCGACGTCGTACGGCGAGAACAGGTACATGTCCTCGTTCTTCTTCGCCAGCTCAAAGGTGATGTCCGGAATCACCACGCCCAGCGACAGCGTCTTGATACGGATCTTCTCATCGGCGTTCTCCCGCTTGGTATCCAAGAAACGAAAGATGTCCGGGTGATGCGCGTGCAGGTACACGGCCCCGGCGCCCTGACGAGCACCCAGCTGGTTGGCGTAAGAGAACGAGTCTTCCAGCAGTTTCATGATCGGGATGACACCCGAGCTCTGGTTCTCGATGTTCTTGATCGGCGCGCCGTGCTCGCGAATGTTGGTGAGCAGCAGGGCCACACCGCCACCGCGCTTGGACAGCTGCAGTGCCGAGTTGATGGAGCGCCCGATGGACTCCATGTTGTCTTCGATGCGCAGCAGGAAGCAGGACACCGGCTCGCCGCGCTGCTTCTTGCCCGAGTTGAGGAAGGTGGGGGTGGCCGGCTGGAAACGTCCGTCGATGATCTCGTCGACGAGCTTCTCGGCCAGCGTGGTGTCCCCCGAGGCCAGCGTCAGCGCCACCATGACCACACGGTCTTCGAAACGCTCCAGGTAGCGCTTTCCGTCAAAGGTCTTCAGCGTGTAAGAGGTGTAGTACTTGAAGGCGCCCAGGAAGGTCGGGAACCGGAACTTCTTGGCGAACGCCCGGTCCAGCAGCGACTTCACGAAGTTGCGCGAGTACTGATCAAGTACCTCGCGCTCGTAGTACTCCTTCTCGATCAGGTAGTCGAGCTTCTCGTCCTGATTGTGGAAGAAGACCGTGTTCTGGTTGACGTGCTGCAGGAAGTACTGCCGTGCCGCCGCGGCATCCATGTCGAACTGGATCTTGCCGTCTGCGTCATACAGATTGAGCATGGCGTTGAGGGCGTGATAGTCCAGCTCGCCGTGAGCCGAGCCGTGCGCAGAGGTCACAGGTTCTGCAGTTGTCGCGGTTGGCGCCACGGTGTGTCCTTCCAAAATTCGTCGAGTCCAGAGAGCACCTGCTGCACGTCTTCTACGGTGCCCATGAGTTCAAAGCGGTACAGATACGGCACGTCGCACTTGGCCGAGATGACCTTGCCGGCGTAGCAGTACTCCGCACCGAAATTGGTGTTCCCGGCCGCGATGACCCCGCGGATCAGGGACCGGTTGTGTTCGTTGTTGAGAAATTTCACGACCTGCTTGGGGACGTATCCCCCGGCCTGACCGGGAACTGGATGTCCACCGCCGTACGTCGGCACGACCAAGACATAGGGGTCGTCAACCTCGATGTCACCACGCAGCGGGATCCGGGTAGCGGGAACACCCAGCTTCTGAACGAAGCGGTGGGTGTTCTCCGACACGCTGGAGAAATAGACCAGATGGGCCATGCCCGGCTCCCGTACTACTTACTACTTATTAGGCAGAGACTGCGACTGCGCCAGCGAGCGCCTTGATGCGGTCCGGGCGGAAACCCGACCAGTGATCGTCACCGGTCACGACCACGGGCGCCTGCAGGTAGCCGAGCGCCATCACGTAATCGCGCGCCTCGGGAACCTCGGTGATGTCCACGACGCTGTACTCAATGCCCTGCTTGTCGAGGGCCTTGTACGTCGCGTTGCACTGTACGCAGGCGGGTTTGGTGTAGACGGTGATGCTCATGCGTAGCTCCTCAGCGAATCGATCGTGTACGTCTCAACAAAGTTTTCAGCAGTCCAGCACCCCGGAAAATTCCGTGTCGCCCGTGGTGGCTGAGCGCCAGGATCAGCCAGAAGATCTGGCGAGAATCCGGGCCGGGCGGCCCGGATTGATTCCCGGCCTTTCGGTGTTCCAGACACTACACCTAGTGTCCGACAATCGGAACCTATACAAGATGTTCTGAACAACATTCATGAAATTCCCTGGTCGTGAGACCTCTCACCCCTGAAATGTGGGCGTGTCGTATTCGCGGCGTGTCCGGGCCCCGGGCAGTGGCTGGACCACATGTGGTGTCCACCACCGGGCACCGATACCGGCTAGCAGATCACCCGCCACCGGGCAAACCTTGTAGCCCGGCAAGTCTGTGGAAACTGTGGAGTTCTGTGGACGAATCTGGGGACAGATTCCGATCTAGCGGAAGAGTCCCACGTTGTCGGCCACCCACCGCGCGAAAGTGGTACCCGGGTACCCGGTCAGATCGGCCACCAAGGTGTTCGCCGGCTGTTCGAAATCAGGGTCGGTCAGGGTCTCGATGTACCACTGGGCACGATCTCCCATCGTCGGCCTCAGCTCGCGTACCGCCTCTTCGGCTGAGCTGATCACGTAGCGCACATCCAGGCCCGCCACATCGGCGATGGTCTGCACCAGCTGCTGACGGGTCACCGTCTCGGGACCGGTAATCGGATACCTCTTACCCAGGTGCTCATCGCCCGAACAAAGAACCGCCGCGGCCACCCGCGCGATGTCATCCATGGCGATGGGCGATTGGGCCGCGTGGCGCTCCGGTTCGTGGACCGCGCCGGTGCGGTTGATCTGTTCGGCCCACATCGCATAGTTCTCCATGAACTCCCCCGGACCGAGCTGCGTCCAGCCGACGCCGCTGTTCTCGACGGCCGCGGCCTGCTCGGCCCACCACGACGCATCCCCCGCCAGCGCCACCACATGCCCCACCCCGGCGGCGTCCGCCAACTCCAGCACGGCCACGGCCGTGGACGGCAGCGGCGCCAAGTACATCCGTTCGACGCCGTCGAACACCCCCGCGAGACTCTCGGGATTGCCCAGATATCCGAGGACCGGCGTCACCCCCTCCGGCAGTGCCGCCTTCTCCGGCGAGGTGGTCAAGGCTCGAATATCGCCGACACCCAAGGCAACGAGATGATCCACGACCTTCCGGCCGATGTTCCCGGTGGCGCCAGTGACGAGAACGGTCATGCCCGGCAAGCTACCGGGCATGACCGACAGTCTCGCGCTCGTGAGACTCGTAGGTTCCCAGCACAACGGCAGTGCGCCCTAAGCTGCCACGCATGGAACCGAGTCAGATCGCCCCGCGATGACGTCCTCCCCCGCGGAGCCACAGCAGCACGTGACGGGCGGAGATGTCAGCCCCCGCAGAGTGTTCATGGCCAGCGCGGTCGGTTCTGCCATCGAGTTCTACGACTTCTATATCTATGGCACGGCGGCCGCACTCGTCTTCCCCGCTGTCTTCTTCCCGAATCTCAGCCATTCCCTGGCACTGTTCGCGTCCATCGCCACCTTCAGCACCGCATTTCTGGCCCGGCCGGTGGGCGCCGCCCTGTTCGGCCACTACGGGGATCGCTTCAGCCGCAAGGGCACCCTGGTGGTCACGCTGATCACCATGGGGCTCGCCACCATGGCGGTTGGCCTGGTTCCCGGCGCCGCCTCGATCGGGGCGGCCGCGCCGACGGCCATTGTCTTGCTACGACTCGTGCAAGGCATTGCGGTCGGCGGCGAATGGAGCGGAGCGGCACTGCTCTCCTCCGAGTACTCGCCAAGCCGCGTCCGCGGCCGCGCCGCGACGGCGGTGCCGATCGGGAGCTCGACCGGGCTCCTGCTCAGCAGTCTGGTCTTCCTCATCGTCAGCATCACGGTCGGGGAAGACAGCCCGGCATTCCTGTCGTGGGGATGGCGAGTGCCCTTCATCGCCAGCGGGCTCCTGGTGGCGGTCGGGCTGTACATCCGGCTCCACATCGCCGAGACACCAGAGTTCGCGCAGGCGAAAGCTCAGGACAGGCTGGTGAAATCGCCGCTGCGGCACGTGATGACGGAGAGCCCTCGCACCCTGGTGCTGACCTGCGGGACCATGCTGATCATCTTCACACTGTCCTTCATGACCAATACCTACTTCCCCGGATTCTCGAGATCGGAGTTGCACTTCTCCCGCGCGGCCATACTCACCGCCGGCGTGCTCGGGGCCGTGGTCCTCATGGTGTCCGCTGCTGTGGGCGGAATCCTCAGTGACCGACTAGGCCGGCGCCGGGTGATCTTGACCAGCATGGCGCTGATACTCCCGTGGACGCTGCTGGTCACCCCCCTGTTGGCCAGTGGCCCATTCTGGGCCTACCTGGCAGCCATGGTGCTCACCTATGTGCTGTTCGGGCTCGCATTCGGACCGATGGCGAGCTTCCTTCCAGAGTCCTATCCGGTGGGCACCCGTTACAGCGGCACCGGCGTGGCATTCAACGTGGCCGGGGTGTTCGGAGGCGCCATCCCGCCATTGATCGCCGGCCCGCTGCAGAGCACTCTGGGCAGCTGGGCCGTCGGCCTGATGCTGCTGGTGATTTGTGCCATCAGCGTCGCCTCGGTCTCTGCCATGAAAGAAACATGGGCCGGATCAACTAGCCAGTAACGAGAACGGTCATGCCCGGCAGGTGCGGGGCATGACCGTCCCTCGACCCTACAAATCAGCTGTGCGAAGCGGACGTCAACGCGTCCAGCGCCTTGGTCAGCTCGGCAACCGTCTCCGCGTGTTCCCGTGGGTGCTTGCCATCGAACGCCGAGGCCGGGACCGCGAGCTTGATGTCATCGAGGACGTTGGCCGTCGCGATGGAGGCCACCTTGCGGGTGTCGTCGATCGCCCAGATGCCGCCGTACCTACCAGCCGACGTTCCAATGACGACGGTGGGCTTGCCCTTGAACACGCTGCTGCCGAATGGGCGAGACAACCAGTCGAGTGCGTTCTTCAATGCGCTCGACACAGTGCCGTTGTTCTCGGGGCTGACCAGCAGGACCGCATCCGCACCGGCGACGGCGGCGCGCAGCGACTCCACCGGCGCGGGGGCGTTGTCGCCATCAATGTCCTCGTTGTAGTGCGGCAGTTCGGCCAGACCCTCAAAGATGTTCACGCTTACACCGGCCGGCGCGTTTTCCACGGCGGCCTCCGCGAGCTGCCGATTGAGCGATGCCTTACGCAGGCTTCCGACAATTGCCAGCACGTTCTTCTCTGCCACTTTCTCGGCCATGGGGAACACCTTTCATCAGAACGGCACGTTTGTCGCGCCTACGTCCTTCTTCTCTGTCACGTTCTACAATACGGACTGCGGTCCGTATATTTCCCCGGCGCTAGTATCGAGGTGTTATGCCTGGTCAAGAAATACCCCTGCTTTCTGTCGACCTTGCGCAGAATCCCACCCGGGAACGTGCCGTCGCCACGCGCAACCGCGTTCGCCTCTTGGAAGCCGCACGACAGATTCTCGACGAAGTCGGTCCGGACAACATGTCCATGGACGCCGTCGCCAACGCGGCAGGCGTGGGCAAGGGGACCCTCTTCCGCCGATTCGGCAGCCGCACCGGACTGCTGCTGGCACTGCTCGACCACGAAGAACACATTGAGCAGCAGGCATTCATGTTCGGGCCGGCGCCCCTGGGTCCCGATGCACCTCCGCTGACCCGGCTCATCGCATTCGGACGAGCCCGGCTCGCCTTCCTGGAACGGCACCTCGACCTGGCACGCGCCACCACCGCCGATGCCGACGCCTGGCACAACGCACCGCCCACCCTGCTCGTCCGCGCACACATCCGGATGCTGCTGGCCCAGCTCGAATGCACCGGCGACCTCGACGCACAGACCCATGCCCTGATGTCGATCATCGATCCCGGCTACGTGCACTTCGCCACCAACGCCAACGGCCAGACACTGACTGGGCTCGGCGACGCGTGGGAGGACCTGGTGTGCAAGGTGTGCGCACGCTGACCGAGCGTTCTACAGTCGGGCAATGAGCACCCTTCGCGAAGAGATCCGGTCCGCCCTCGACGTCTCTCCCACGATCGATCCGGCCGCCGAGGTGTCGCGACGGGTGGGGTTCCTCAAGGACTACCTAAGAGTCAGCGGGACAGCGGGATTCGTCCTCGGCATCTCCGGCGGACAAGACAGCGCCCTGGCCGGGCGGCTGTGCCAGCTGGCGGCGCAGGAGTCACGACTCGAAGGGACGGAGGCCGAGTTCATCGCGGTGCGGCTGCCCTACGGTGTACAGGCCGACGAGAACGATGCCCAAGTGGCCCTGAGGTTTATCGACCCCGACCGCTCCATCGTCATCAACGTCAAAGACGCCTCGGATGCCGCGGTGCATGCGGTGGCCGACGCACTCGGCGAGACACCGTCGGACTTCGTGCGCGGCAACATCAAGGCCCGGGAACGCATGGTCGTCCAATACGCCGTCGCCGGTCAGCACCGGCTGCTCGTGGTCGGCACCGACCACGCCGCCGAGGCCGTCACGGGATTCTTCACCAAGTTCGGCGATGGTGGCGTCGACGTCACCCCGCTCACGGGACTCACCAAACGTCAAGGTGCACAACTTCTTTCCCACCTGGGCGCTCCGGAGAGCATCTCACACAAGGTGCCCACCGCCGACCTGGAAGATGACCGGCCCGCGCTCCCCGACGAGGTCGCACTCGGCGTCACGTACGCACAGATCGACGATTACCTGGAGGGCAAGGCGGTCACCGTCGAGGCCGCCGACCGTATCGAACGCTGGTACCTGCAGACTCGGCACAAGCGCACCGTCCCGGTCACCCCGTTCGACGGCTGGTGGCGCTAAGAGTCCGTCGACGGCGGATTCGTCCCGGACTTCTGAAATCCGGGACGCAGCGCGTTGGTGAAGGCGTGATTGACGAGCCGCATCGCGACGCTGTACGGCCACCACAGCGTGCGTTTGAACAGATAGAGCGCGCGGATATCGACCCCCGTGTAGACGAGGTAACGGTTGTGGCGGATGCCGTGCAGGATCCGGTCGGCCACCTTCTCGGGCGAGGTGGCATGCCCCACGAACCGGTTCACCCACTTACTGACATCGGGGTTGTCGCGGTCCACGCCGGCGATGTCGACGGTGCGCACCAGCGGAGTGTTGACGGCGCCCGGCACCACCACGGTGACGCCGATCTTGTAACGAGCCAGATCGAAGCGCAGTACCTCTGAGACGCCACGCAGCCCGTACTTGCTGGCGCTGTAAGCGGCATGCCATGGCAGAGCCACCAGGCCCGCCGCCGACGACACGTTCACGATCTGACCACCGTTACGCGCCTTGATCATCGCGGGCACAAGACTCTCGATGACGTGGATGGGCCCCATCAGGTTGATATCGACCACCGAGCGCCACTGCTGATGGGAAAGCCTGTCTACGGATCCCCATACGGATATCCCCGCGATATTGAGCAGAACATCCATGCTCGGATGTGTCTCCAGGATGTCGGCCGCGAAGGCTGCGACGGCGTCATAATCGGAGATATCGAGCGCCCGGTAGGCGCTGACCGTCCCTCCGGCGGCCGTGATCTCCTCGACCACGGACTCGAGTCCGTCCGCGGCCCGATCGGTCAAAAACAGCTCGGCGCCCTCGCGCCCCAGACGCAGCGCGGTGGCCCGTCCGATCCCGCTGGCGGCCCCGGTGACGAAGCATCGCTTACCGGTGAAGTCGTATGCCATTACTGAACCGTACCGGCCGTCATTCTTAAATTTCTGCGCGGTCCAATAGCAAACGGTACCTTCGGAATATGACGATTGATAGCACGCAATCTCGCCGCGGTTGGTTACCTTGGGCAACTACAATTGCAGTAGTGCTGATAGCCGCCACGGCATGCGCGGGCGGAACCTCGTCCCGCCTTTCGCGGGGCGCAGACGACGCTCCCGCCGCCCCCGCCGCCTCCACCTACACCCAGGCTCCGGCGGCCCCCATGCGCGACTCGATGCAACAGGCCCCGCAATACGGCCCGCCGACGGAGGCCAAACGGGACATCGTCAAGACCGGGACCATGACGATCGTCGTGCCCAATCCTTCCGAAGCTGCCGACAAGGCGGCCGGGTTCGCCGAATCGGCCAATGGCCGGGTGGAGAGCCGCTCGGAGGATGCGGGATCTGGATCCGGCCGTGCACACACAGCCATCGTGCTGCGAGTACCCGCCGCCAAGCTTGACGGCGTTCTTCGCGATCTCAAGGAGCTGGGCAAGGTCAAGTCCGCCGACACCAAGAGCGATGACGTGACTGCGCAGCGGGTCGATCTGGACGCCAGAATCGCGGCGCTGCAGACCTCCGTCGACAGACTCCTGGGGATCATGCGCGATTCCAAGGACACCGAGGCCCTGATCCAGGCCGAAACCGAGTTGTCCAAGCGTCAAGCCGACCTCGATAGTCTGCGGGCACAACGCAACCAGCTCGGAGAACAAGTCGCCTACAGCTCGGTCACCGTCACGTTCCTCGCCGAAGAAGTGGGCCTGCCGCCGACACCGCCCAAGTACCAAGGGTTCTTCGGACAGATCGAGCGTGGCTGGGATGGGCTCGTCGCGGCGGGCAACAACGTGCTGTTGCTGTTCGGACTGCTACTCCCCTGGCTCGGCGTGTGCGCAGTCCTCGGCGGAATCGGTTACGGCGTTCGCCGGGTGGTGCGGCAGCGCCGATCCGAGGCGACTGAGCTATCGACCCAAAAGGCTGACACGCCATAGGGTCTCGATAACCCCAAGCGCCCGAGCGGGATCGGTGTTACGCCCGACGAATGAGCTATCGCCCGACACCGTCGACGCGGTCAACGCCACCAGTGACCGCACCAAAGCTGGCAGATCGTCTGAGATCGGTTGGGCACCACGTTCATTCACTTCGATCTCGGCGATCTTGAGGATCTTCTCGATCACAACGTCGGTGAGGTCGTCGAGCAGACCGGCGATTGTCGGATCGGTGATCCGCGCCTCCTGACACGCCTTCATCAACGGGTCGTTATGCGCGAAGGAGGCCGCGGCACTGCCCACCATGCGGTTGGCGAACTGTTCGGGAGTCTCCTCCTCGCCACGCGGCGCGAAGTAGTGCGTGAGCTCGTCGAGCTCCGCGAAGGCGTCGCCAACCATCTGCGCGAGCACCGAGTACTTGCTGTCGAAATAGAAGTAGAACCCTGATCGGCCGACGCCGGCCCGCTCACTGATCGCGCTGACGGACAGCTCGGCAAAACTGTGGTTTTCCGCGATCAGCTCGGCAACAGCCGTCATGATCGCGTCGCGCTGACGATCACCACGGGTCTGCGTGCCACTGCGCGCTGGACTGACCACCTGCACAGTTTGCACCGAAACACCGCATGAACAGAACTTGACACCCGTCAAGTTCTGCGGCGAAGATGATCTAGAGCACACCGAAGTGCTAGTCGCGAGCGAAGGAGCCACGCCCAATGGCGACGATCAGCAGCACCGATTACCTCATCGACCAGGCCAAACGACGTCTTCCCACCATGAACACCCTTCCGGGTATGGGATACATCGAGAACTACCTCAACAATCGCGACTGGCCACTGACCGAACTGGCGCCGCCGCCACCCGGAAGCGGCCTGAAGCCCGTGATGGGTGACCAGGGCCTGCCGATGCTCGGGCACATGATCGAGATGTTCCGCGGGGGAATCGACTGGGTGCTCAACATGTATCAGGAGCGCGGCCCGGTGAGCTGGTCACAGACCCCCATTGGCAAGATCGTCGCCGCGCTGGGCCCCGACGCCACCCAGGCGGTGTTCAGCAATGCGAACAAGGACTTCTCGCAGCAGGGCTGGGTCCCCGTCATCGGCCCCTTCTTCAGCCGGGGACTGATGCTGCTGGACTTCCAGGAGCATCGCGAGCACCGTCTGATCATGCAGCAGGCGTTCCTGCGCAGCCGCCTAGCCGGCTATGTGGAGCAGATCGATTCAGTGGCAACCGAGATCGTCGCCCAGTGGCCCACCAACGACCGCCGGTTCCTGTTCTACCCGGCCATCAAGGAGCTGACCCTGGATGTGGCCTCGGTGGTGTTCATGGGCAATGAGCCACATGCTCAACATGAGCGGCTCGACAAGGTCAACAAGGCGTTCGTCGCGACCACCCGTGCCGGTGGAGCCATCTTCCGCTTCGGCGTGCCTCCCTTCAAATGGTGGCAGGGACTACAGGGGCGCAAGCTGCTCGAGGAGTACTTTGCCGAACGGGTGGGTATTGCCCGCCGCAAGGAATCGGGTGCCGACATGTTGACGGCGTTGTGCCACGCCGAGACGGACGAGGGCGACGCCTTCACCGATACCGACATCGTCAACCACATGATTTTCCTGATGATGGCCGCGCACGACACCACCACGTCGACAACCACGACGATGGCCTACTACCTGGCCGCGAATCCCGAATGGCAAGAACGGGTTCGGGAGGAGTCGGACCGTCTCGGCGACGGCCCGCTGGACATCGACGCGCTCGAGAAGCTGGAGAGCCTCGATCTGGTGATGAATGAGGCGTTGCGCCTCGTCACGCCACTGCCCTTCAATATCCGCTCCGCGGTGCGCGATACCGATCTGCTCGGGTTCCACATCCCGGCCGGAACGATGATCAACATCTGGCCCGGCATGAACCACCGGCTACCCGAATTGTGGACGGACCCGGACAAGTTCGATCCCGACCGCTTCGCCGAACCGCGAAACGAGCACAAACGCCATCGGTATGCGTTCTCGCCGTTCGGCGGGGGTGCGCACAAGTGCATCGGCATGGTGTTCGGCCAGCTGGAGATCAAAGCGATCATGCACCGACTGTTGCGGCAGTACCGGTTTGAGCTGACTCATCCCAGCTACGAGGCCAAGTGGGACTATGCCGGCATGCCGCTGCCGATCGACGGCATGCCCATCGTCCTGCGCCCCTTGCACTGAGCACGCGAGGTTAGCAACCCAGACGGTTAGCGCAGGCAGTGACCGCCTTGAGCGACGAGGTCGTGGCATCGTGCGCACGGCCCATCGCCCAGGCGGTGCCAGTGCCGTTGGTGCCGCGCACAAAAGTGCACGTCTGATCGCCGTCGCGCAGCTGATGGAAGCTGAGCGTTTCCATCCGTATCCCCCGCTCGGACAGCATGGCGGTCAGCGCTGCCATGGGTCCGCACGCGGCGGCCGTCGACGATTCGATGCACTCACCGATCGCGAGCATGGCCCGGTAGATCCCGTCGGCCTCGGACCATTGGCCCAGCCTCAGGGAACCGCCGCCGCGCTCGTACGTCTGACAGAACGAGGCCCAGGACATGTCACCGGCCTCTTCGCGCAAACCGCGCGGCAGTGGGACGCCGAAGCGGTCCATGAACGGATCGATCTGCGGGAAAATTGTTGTTGAGGAATGCATGTGCCGGTCTTTCATCTGATGTGGAAAGTGACCGACAGGTAGTAGCTTCGACCCACAGCGAGGGGTCGGTCTGGATCAGACCCCGCTGCGGGTTGCTACTACGAGAAGACGCTGCACGAGAACCAACACTAGACGCGGCGTCTGATTAGCGCAAATACTTTCCCAGGACCACCATCGATCGCTCATGGTCGGGATCCGGCGGATCGTCGACGAGAGCGTGCAGACGCTCGGTGATGCTGTCGCCGTCCAGGTGCGTACCGATGAGCACGAAATTCGCCCCCTGTGGCAGCCCCGTCCGCTTGGGCGCCTTGTCGATGGTGATGTGATCGCCCACGGTGTGCACCGCGAGTGTCTTGTCACCGATCCGCGCCACCCCCTTGATCCGGTACACGCCGGCGGGCTGACTGTCCAGGAATTCGATGAGGCGCCGGGGATGCAGAGCATGCTCGGTCGCGAACTCGACCGTCTCGTAGTGGTGATGCGCATGCTGATGGTGGCTGTGATCCTCGCGGATGAGGTCCTCCAGTGAGAGCTGACCTATCGGCGCCGGGCGCTCCTTCTTGTCGAACAGCAGCCGGGGGTCGACATCGGCACCGCTGGTCTCCACGATCGACGCGCGCGGGTTGCGTTCCTTGACGACGGCGCGCAGGTGGGTGCGATCCGCGGCGTCGGCCAGGTCAATCTTGTTGAGAACCACCAGATCCGCCAGGGTCAGATGCTGGGCGATCTCCGGATGCCGTTCCGCGACGTCCTCGTACTGGGCGGTGTCGACGACGGTGACCAGTCCCCCGTAGCCGATCCGGTTGTCCTCGGCCGCCGCCGCCAGCACCATGCGCACCAGCGGCAACGGCTCAGCCAGGCCGCTCGCCTCGATGACAATGGCGTCGATATCGCGGCCCGCGAGAGCGGTCAGCATGCCACCGAGTTCATCGTCGTCAGCGGTGCAGCACAGGCATCCGTTGGACATCGTCATGGTCGAGTCAACCTGACCGGCGACCAGCATGGCGTCGATGTTGATGGCCCCGAAGTCGTTGACTACTACACCGATTCGCACACCCAGGGTGTTGCGCAACAGGTTGTTCAGCAGCGTCGTCTTACCGGCGCCCAGGAAACCGGAGACGATGGTGACCGGGATCAAGCTGGGTCCTCGACACTTCTCCGCACGCCACCAGTGTAGGTAAGGCCGGCGACTAGTTGATGGTGGAGATGATGCCGCCGTTGACGAAGATGGTCTGGGCGGTCGTCCACCCCGATTCCGGAAGAACCAGCAGCCTGGCCACTGGCAGAATGTCGTCGCCGCGACCGATCTTGCCGTTGATGCTCATCGATTCCAGCCAGGCGATGTTGTCATCGGACTCCGCCGGATAGAAGAAGCTCGTTTGCAGAGGCCCAGGCGCGATGCAGTTGACCGTTATTCCGCGGCCGCCAACCTCTTTGGCGAGCGCCTTGGTGAAGTGCTCCACGGGGGCCTTGGATCCGGCATAGGCGCTATAGGTGGGCGCCAGCGCCCCCACCATGGTGGTGACGAAGCTCAGAATCCGGCCGTCGTCGGCCATCCGGCGCGCTGCCTCACGCATCATGAAGAACACCGTCTTGGCGTTGGCGTTGAACACGCCGTCGTATTCGTCCTCGGTGATATCCGCCAAAGGTTTCCGCACGATCATGCCCGCGGTGTTGATCAGGATGTCCCAGCGCCCGAATGCCGCGAAAGTGGCGTCGGCGAGCTTGGTGCAGTTCTCGGGAACCGCAAGGTCGGCCTGGAAGCTGACCGCCTCGCCGCCGGCCTCCTCGATCTGCCGAACGACCTCGGCCGCCTGCTCCGCCTTGTTATCGCTGCGGTAGTGCACCACGATCCGGGCGCCATCATGGGCCAGCGTCCGGGCAAGTGCCGCACCCATGTTCGCCGACGCCCCGGTGATCACAGCCACCTTCCCCGCCAGCGGCCATTCCTGCGGACGATACGGTTGGACCGGATCAATTGCCCCGGGGATCTCGACCATGTCCACTCCCTCTAGAAGTCAGCCAGCAAAGACCGAGCGTAGCGAGATATCAGACGGTCCGGCCAACAAGAGATTGTTGACAGCTAACAAGCATCTTTTGTGAGAAGTCCCCTGAGCGGGAATGTCCGCACTACCGCCACCGTTATCGGTCGTGGGCTTACGAGAAGGAACACACCATGCCGCAGAAAGTCGTCGTCGCCGGTGGCCACGGGCAGATCGCCGCGCACCTGATCCGTCTGCTCGCGGCGCGTGGTGATGACGCCGTCGCCCTGATTCGCAATCCCGACCATGCGGACGATGTTCGGGCATGGGGCGGGCAACCACGGGTTCTCGACCTGGAATCTGCCGACGTGAGAACGGTCGCCGGCGCCCTGGAGGGGGCCGATGCCGCCGTCTTCGCGGCGGGAGCGGGACCGGGCAGCGGGCCGGCGCGCAAGGACACCGTGGACCGTGCCGCCGCCGTCCTGCTCGCCGACGCCGCGGAACAGGCACGGGTGCGCCGGTTCATTCAGATCAGTGCCTTCGGCGCCGGTGAACCCGTACCAACGGACGGGGACGAGTCGTGGATCGCCTACGTGATCGCCAAGACGGCCGCCGAGGAGGACCTGCGTGCTCGCGGCGGCCTGGATTGGACCATTCTGCGTCCCGGTCTACTCACCGACCAGGATCCGACCGGATTGGTTGCCTTGTCGGCCAGCAGGATTGAACGGGGATCAGTTCCCCGTGCCGATGTCGCGGCAGTGACTGCCGAACTACTCACCGCGCCGAACACGGTGCACGACATCCTGTTCCTCACCGAGGGCGCCACCCCGATCACCAGCGCGGTACGCGTGCTCTAGAGCAGAGCGAAGAGACGATCGAGCGCGCGTAGCTGCTCGTCGAATGGGGTGTCGAGCTTGACCAGCAGCGTCGAGATCCCCGCGGCGCGATAGCGTTCCAGCCGCTCACCGATCATCTCATCGGTTCCGACGAGGTTGGTGAGGCGCCCCAGATCGTCGGGCACGGCCCCGCGGGCGGCGTCACGATCTCCTGTGCGCCACAAGGATTCAACCGCGCGGACACCATCGCCGTAGCCGAGTCGGGTGAACGCCTCGTTGTAGAAGTTTCGCCCAGAGATCCCCATGGCGCCAATGGTGAACGCGTATCCAGCGGCATGGCGCCTGATTGCGGCAGCGGCATCGGTTGCAGTGTCGGCGAATTCGAGAGCAACCGGCGCCACCAGGTCAATGTCCTCCAGCTTCCGTCCGGCGGCCACGGCGGCGTCACGGATGGGGCCGAGGAACACTTCGGCCAGCTCCGGGATGAAGGAGTTGCCGAGCCAGCCGTCCGCGAGCTCACCGGCGAGCGCCAGGTTCGCCGGCCCCATGGCCGCGACGTAGATGGGCACATTTTGCGGCGCCACCATGGGCCGCAAGGGTTTTCCTGCGCTCCCCGGCAACGGCAGCGTGTATACCTCGCCCTCGTACTGGAGCCGCTCCCCACGTGCCACCATCCGGACGATGTCGATGGTCTCCCGCGTGGTCCGCACCGGCTTACTGAAGCGCACACCATGCCACCCCTCCATCACCTGCGGTCCGGAGGCTCCCACACCCAGGATGAAGCGTCCGCCGGAGAGCTGTTGAATGCTCAGCGCCGACGTCGCCAGCATCGCCGGCGATCGCGACCCCAGCTGAACCACGAAGGTTCCCAGCCCAATGGTCTCGGTACGGGCGGCCAGGTAGGCAAGGCCCGTGAGGGCGTCGTACCCCCACACCTCGGGCACCCAGAGCGAGGCGACACCCAGCCGCTCCGCGCGGCGCGCGAAGTCGGCGGCGCCCGGCAACCTCGGCTCGATCGTCACACCAATACGCATCCGGCCCTCCATCACCTCAGTAGGATCAGCCTATGCGATACCGCGACTGCCCCACTATCGAAGTGTCCCAACGCATGTCGGGGACTGTGCCGGAAGCCTGGGCTCTCGTGACCGATATCGCCTTTCCCACCTACTGCACGGGCGAGCTCATCAACGTCCAGTGGCTGGACGGCGCCGACAAAGTTGCGGTCGGCGCGCGATTCAAGGGCACCAACGGCGGGGACGGCAGCCAGTGGGACACGGTATCGGTGATTACCGAGGTCGAGCCCGAGTCTCGCTGGGTGTGGAATGTGCTCTCCGAGGGCGGCACCTACGCGGCGAGTTGGGGTTTCGAGGTGGAGCCGGCGAGCGACGGAGTGATCGTCCGGCAGTGGGGCCGGCTCGGTCCTGGCCCGTCGGGACTGACACCGGCCATCGAAGCCATGCCCGACAAGGAAGCACGCATCGTGTCGCGCCGCCTGCAGGACTGGCGCGTGGGGATGGAGGCCAACCTCCAGGAGATCGCCGAGCGCTTGTCGCGCTAGCCGGTCAGATTCTCGGGCTCGGCCCAGCCGATGAGCTCGTCGCGGGCCCGGGCCACACGGGACCGGATAGTGCCGATGGCACAGCCACACACGTCGGCCGTCTCCGCGTAGGACAAGCCAACAACTTGGGTCAGCACCAGCGCCTCGCGCCGATCATCGTCGAGCGCGGCCAGAAGTGCCTTGAGCTCTACCAACTCCTCGAACCGGTGCGTCGGGCGTCGCAGCGAGGCTTCTTCCAGATCGGCCCCGTGCGCGATACGCGGCCGGGACTTCAGGTGGCGAATATGGTCGGCCACCACGCGGCGGGCGATCGACAGCAGCCAGGTGCGCACCGTCGAGCGCCCGGCGAAGCGCGGGAGCGCACCGAGTGCCCTCAGGTACGTCTCCTGGGTGAGGTCGTCAGCGACACCGGTATCGGCCAGGTAGGCGACGAATCGCCACACATCGGATTGGGTCGCCTTCACCAGAGATTCGAGGGCGGATTTGTCGCCACGACCGGCGGACAGCGCAATCTCAAGCAGCTGCTCGTCGTCGGTGCCGGTGGCCACGACTCCTACTCTATGTCGTAGACCTTCGGAGGTGAACAGCGGGAACTCTTTAGCCGGTTCATCCGACCAATATCCCGTGACATATACCGAGGATCGGCCCGAGGCTCGTGAGTCCCAGCCCGACACCGTGTGGGGACGATTCGCACCGATCGTACTGCGTCTGCACTTCTATGCGGGGCTCCTCGTCGGGCCATTCCTCCTGGTCGCAGCGCTGACCGGGCTCGCCTATGCGCTGGTGGGGCAGGTCGATTCCGCCGTGTACCGGCACGAGCTCAAGGTCGATTCCGTCGGATCCCAGCAGTTGCCGATGTCGCAACAGGTGGCGGCGGCGACGGCGGCACAGCCGGCAGGCACGGTGACGTCCATCCGCCCGCCAGCACTCCCCGACGACACCACCCGGGTGGTGCTGGCCGTCCCCGACGACCCCGATGTTCCCGCCGACTACTCGCGCACGGTGTTCGTCGACCCCTACAACGGGGAGATCCGCGGAACGTTGACCACGTACGGTGAGTGGCTGCCGGTGCGCGCCTGGTTCGACGAACTTCACCGGAACCTGCATCTGGGCGAATTCGGGCGCAACTACAGCGAGCTTGCCGCCAGCTGGTTGTGGGTGGTCGCGCTCGGCGGACTGTTCCTGTGGATCGGCTATCGCCGACGCACCGGGCGGCTCAGCAGGATCGCCGTCCCCGATCGCGATGCCACCCCACGCCGCCGCAGATTGACCTGGCATGGCGCCGTCGGCGTCTGGATAGTCGTTGGGCTGCTGGCACTTTCGGTGACCGGGCTCACCTGGTCACGGTATGCCGGCACCAACATCGGCAACATCACCCAGGCGATCCGGCCGGCACTGTCCACGGAACTCGACCCGACAGCGGCCAAGCCGATGACCGGCCACGAACACCACGGCGCCGCCCCCGCCTCGGCAGGGGACCCGCTCGCCGGCGTCAACACGGTGCTGCAGGCGGTGCGCGAAGCCGGGCTGCGCGGCCCGCTGTGGATGACCCCACCTCCGGAGGCCAACACGGCCTGGCTGGTGTCGGAGCGCAAGCGCAGCATCCCGACGTACCTTGACGCCGTCACGGTGAATCCATCCAACGGGGAGATCACCGGGCGCAGCAATTTCTCGGACTGGTCACTGCTGCAGAAGTCGACCGAATGGGCGATCGACGGCCATATGGGCATCCTGTTCGGAATCCCGAACCAGATACTGGTGGCGCTCATCGTGATTGGGCTCATCACCGTCATCACGCGTGGCTACCTGATGTGGTGGCGCAGGCGCCCGACCAAGGGTGGTCGCTGGCCGGTGCTGCCGCGACGCGGTGGTCTGCTGGCCCTCAAGCCGCTGGAGCTGATAGCACTGGCCGTGGTGGTCATCGGGATTGGTTGGTTCACACCGCTGCTGGGAATCTCGCTGGGGGTGTTCCTCGCCATCGACCTCGTATGGGGGTTCGTGGCCGGCCGCCAGTCCGGGGTATCAGGCGGCTGAGTTATCCGCGGAGCGCAGATGCCGCTCCCCCGGAGCCACTTCGTCAAGGAACACGGCGCGGTGCTGATTGGGCGGAGTACGTCCAGCCCGGTAGTCACGCAGGACCAGTAGCGCGAAGATCAATCCGAGGAGCACCGGCGAGTGGCTGACGATGCGCGCCAGGGTGACCTGATCATTGACGGCGTCGTTGATGACGTATCCGGTGAGCACGAGCGCGAAGGCGCCCAACACCGTTGCCATACCGGCCGCCGCGGCGGGACGGACACCGGCGATCACCATCGCGACCCCAAGGGCCACCACCCAGGCGGTGGATTCATTCATGAGGTGCGCACCGGTCATCGCGCCGTGGTGATGCGAGGACACCATTCCGAAGTCGATTCCGGCGACCTGCATGCCGGCTACACCCAGCTGGAGCAGCCCGATGAGCACCAGTGCACACCGGTTGATGTTGTGACGGGCCCAGTGCGCGTAGCGGGCCGTACGGGTCAGGGGTTCGACGGCCGCAGCAGCCAGGATCTGTCCGGCCAGGTCGTGGGTCGGAGCCGAACGCGCGTAGGCGAACTGACGGTCCAGCCCCCGCGCCCGCCCCAGCCATTCCCGACAGGAAGCGCAGGAGAGCACATGCTCATCCAGACGCTTGCGCGCGACGCTCGCCTGCTCACCGTCGACCCACGCCGACAGCTGCTCGCGCACTTCCTGACAGTTCACCCCTCCATCGTCGCCTATCGCGTGAAGTTGGGTGTAAAGACCCCCTGATCTGCAGGCGCCTGCAGCGCCTCGAGCAGCTGATTCGAGTCCGCAACCGCACCGAACACCCCACCCTGCATGGTCACCATCTTCAGCGCGGCCGCGTGATTTCCGGTATCGGTCGCACCGGTGCAGTCGGACAGGATGAGGCATTCGAAACCCCGGTCATTCGCCTCGCGCATGGTGGTGTGCACGCAGACATCTGTCGTGATACCCGTCAGCACGATGTACCGAATGCCGCGGGTGCGCAACACCAAATCCAGATCAGTCGCATAGAAGGCACCCTTGCCGGGTTTGTCGATGACGGGTTCACCTGGCAGCGGGGCGACCTCCGGCACAATCTGCCAGCCCGGTTCCCCCTGCACCAGGATTCGCCCACAGGGCCCCGCCACACCTATCTCCGCACCAATCCGGGCAGACCGCCACCGTTTGTTGGCCGGGAGGTCTGAGAGATCCGGCCGATGGCCCTCACGGGTGTGGATGATGGTCATCCCGGCTGGGCGCGCCGCCGCGAGCACGCGGGCCGTCGGTTCCAGACCCGCGCGCGTCAATGACAGGTCATATCCCATGGTGTCGACGTACCCACCGGGACCGCAGAAGTCGACCTGCCAGTCGATGCACAACACAGCGGTGTGTGCGGGATCCACGGGACCGTCAAACGGCCATTGGTACGGCTGCGCGTCAACCTGCCCCGTCATGCCGCCTCTCCCCGCTGAGCGATACGGCGTGCCGCGAGATAGACGAGCGCGGCGCTCACCATTCCCACGAGAGCATCCGAAAGCTGGGGCGCCCATAGGTGGGCGGCCAGCGCCGACACCGCGCCCGCCGCCCATGCCCCGAAGGACTCCCCACGAATCGCCGATTCGCGGGCACCGACGCCGAATCGCGGCAATACCAACTGATCAATGATCAGCACAGTCCCTATCGGCGGAACCACCACGCCCAACAGGGTCAGCCACTGCTCGAACTGCGACCACACCCCGAGCACCGCCAACAGCACTCCCACCGACCCCAAGAGGACGGCAAGCAACCGCATCCTGCGGCCGGTGAGCTGACTCCAGCCGACTGCCCCGTTGTACAGACAATGGGTGCAGACCGATCCGAGGTTGACGAAGACGAACACGATGGATACCGGCACCAGCCAGCCGCCGGCATCGATCAGCGCGCCCAGGAAATTGCCACCGTCCGTCGCGGGTGAATGTGCGGCGCCCAGGGCGACGATCACTCCACCGATCACCATGGCAATGCCGTTGCCCACCGGAAAGGCCGCACACGATGCCCAAAATCCTTGTCGGCCACTACGAGACCATCGCGTGAAGTCAGCTGTCATGGTCCCGGAGTCGATGAAGCAGGCAACCACCAGCGTCACCGCGGCACCCATACTCATCGCGGTCGCACCCGCTCCTCCGCTGTAGTCGAAGGCATCCGAGAACGTCGAATGACGCAGAGCCAGAACAATTGCCACCCCACCCAGCAGCAGATACAGCGGGGCGGCGATGAGGCCGATCACCGAGAGCGCACGGATACCGAGCAGCGTTACCGCCACGTAGCCGATGCCCGCGGCCAGGGCGGTCCACCGCGCGTCCCATCCGGCACTGCCGGCCAGCACCGAACCGGTGAGACCCGTCTGGAACGCGAACCAGCCGATCACCACGGTGGCCAAGAACGCAGAAACCACACGATATCCACGGTGGCCGAACGTCCCGATGGCGGTGAGCGCGAAGTTCTTTCCCGTCTTACCAGCCAGGTAGCTCAATGCGCCGACGTAGCCGGTCAGAACCGCGTTGCCGAAGGCAATCGCGAGCATCCCGCGCCAGAAACCCAGCGAGTAGACAATGAGCCCACCAAACACGGCGCAGGTGAGGATCATCGGGAATCCGAGCCACACTGCGGCGACAGACATCAGGCTCCGCCGCGCGCGTGGTGGAACCGGCCCGTTCTCGTACTCGGCGGCTCCTGATTCGGGGGCACCTGTGCGAACTAGGTCGACATCTGCTGGATCAGCGACTTCTGCGGGCATCGACGCACAGGATGCTGACGCAATGTTGCCTGTGCAGTCCGCACCGGTTACGTGCGCGTGACAACGCCCCGCGCGCCGGTACCTCCGGATCTATACGTGCGCTCCCCACCCGAACACCCGTGAGGTCAACAGAACCAGGCCCAGAGATACCGCCGCCACGACCACGAGACCGATCACCGCGACCACGAGCGGGCGCCAGCCGCTGCGGGCGATCTCGCGGAAGTTGGTGTTCAGTCCCACCCCGGCGAAGGTCAACAGGAAGGCCCACTTCGAGACGTTCACGAGGTTGTTGACTTGGCCCTTGGTCAGCCATCCGAGGGTGACCACGGTGGATACCGCCAGGAAGCCCAGCACGAACTTCGGGAACTTGTCCCATACGAACGCGGCCTTGGCCTTGATCCCCGGCGCGAGCGTGTCTGCCTCACCACGAGCCGCCCAGTACAGCGCGAACCCGAGCACCACGAATCCGATGAGCGCGTTGCGCGTGGACTTGACCACCGTCGCGATGTCACCGGCATGCTCGGAGTAGATACGTCCGGTGGCGACGGTCTCAGCGGTGTTGTCGACGGCCAGGCCGGCCCACAGACCGAACTCGTAATCGGTCAGGCCGAGCCCGTGGCCGATCGCCGGCAGAGTGAACAGCGCCACCGCGCCGAGCGCGAGAATGGCGGCGATGGCATAGCTGACGTCCGAATTGCGCGCCCGGATGGCGCCTTTGGCCGCGATGATGGCCGACACCCCGCAGATCGAGGTTCCGATGGACAGCAGCGATCCCAGCTTGCCGCTCAGCCCAAACCATTTGGCCGCCAGCAGAATAATGGTGCCCGCCACCGTCATGTCGATCAGGATCTGCACCAGGCTGGTACCGCCCAGTTTGAGAACATCACCCAGAACGAATCGTGCACCCAGCGCGACGATGCCGATCTTGAGCCAGAACTCGTACGTCTGTACGCCGGGCCGGAAGATGCGGTGCAACCCGATGGTATTGGTGATCAGCAGGCCAATCACGATGGCCCACAACACGTATTCAATGTCTGGGACGGTCCAATGCTGCGCCTTCGCCAGGTCTTTCCACCAGATCTGCGCATACTTGCCCAGCAGGCCCACGCCGATGAGCAGCAGGATGCCGGGTATGTAGTCGAGAGGACGGCTGGAGGTGAAGCTCGCCTCGGGGTTTTCGTACGCCTCGTCGGCGGACTGCGTCTCGGTCTTTGAAGTCATCGGGTCACCACGGAATCTTGGGCAGCACATTGGCCGCCGCGAGTAGGGCGATCACACCGGCGATGATGGTTGCCCACCAGTCGACGCCGATGCGCACGATGAGAGAGGTTGCGGGCTGGCCATCAGCAGGTGCCGTGGCGCCGGACTGTTCGTCGGTCACGGACCAGAATCTTCGTGGGGCGCCACCAGGCTCACAAGACATCCGCTCGTATTGAGTCGAGGCGGGGCGCGGCATCAAACTTGACACCCTGTCAAGTACAGTCGACGACGCCCGCAGACAACGCCGTCGGAAGGTCCTCGTCCGTGTATCCAGGTACCCATGCCGCCCAGTTCCCCGACAAGCCCGCCGTCGTGATGGCAGGCTCCGGACTCACGCTCACCTACGGAGACTTGGACGAGCAGTCCCGGCGGCTTGCCCGGCATTGGTATGACAGCGGGCTGCGCACGGGCGATCATGTCGCTCTGCTCAGTGACAACGTCCCCGAGGTGTTCGTCGTGTATTGGGCGGCCCTGCGGTCGGGCCTCTACATCACCGCGGTGAATCATCATCTGGCCCCCGCGGAAATCAGCTACATCATCAACGACTCCGGATCCACAGCACTCGTCGCCTCCGCTGGTGTGCGGGAACAGGCGGCAGCGCTTCTCGGGGATATCCCGGCAGTGAGGCTGCGTCTCGCTTTCGGCGGAGAAGTGACCGGCTACGACTCGTACGAAGACGCCCTCGCCGGCGCCGCTCCCGAACCGTTGCCCTCCCAGCCCGCGGGATCGGACATGTTGTATTCCTCGGGAACCACTGGGCGCCCTAAGGGAATCAAGATGCCGCTGACGGACCGGCAAGTCGACGAGCCCAGCCCGCTGTCCATGCTCTTCGCACACCTGTACGGCTTCGACACCGACACGGTCTACCTGTCCCCCGCTCCCGCGTATCACGCCGCCCCCCTGCGCTTCTCCGGTTTCGTGCAATCGATGGGCGGCACCGTGGTGGTGATGGAGCGTTTCGATCCCGAGGCCGCCCTGGCCGCGATCGGGCGATACCGCATCACCCACAGCCAGTGGGTGCCCACGATGTTCGTGCGGATGCTTAAGTTGCCCAAGGAAATCCGTGATCAGTACGACGTCTCCACCCTGAAGGTCGCAATCCACGCCGCCGCGCCATGCCCGGTCGAGGTCAAGCATTCGATGATCGACTGGTGGGGACCGATCCTCTACGAGTACTACTCGTCGACCGAAGGCAACGGCGTCACATTTATCGACTGCGAGAACTGGCTCAAACGCCCGGGTTCGGTCGGCAGCCCCGCGCTCGGAGTGCTGCACATCTGCGACGAAGAGGGTGCCGAACTGCCCACCAGCGAGGCCGGGCTGGTGTACTTCGAACGCGAGGAGCTGCCGTTCGCGTATCACAATGACGACGAAAAGACCCGTAGCGCTTGCCATCCCAAGCACAGCACCTGGACGACGACGGGCGATATCGGGTACGTCGACGAGGACGGATTCCTGTATCTCACCGACCGCAAGGCGTTCATGATCATCTCCGGGGGCGTCAACATCTACCCCCAGGAGATCGAGAATTCCCTGGCACTACACCCTGAGGTGTTGGATGTCGCCGTCATCGGGGTGCCCGATGCCGAGATGGGTGAATCGGTCAAGGCTGTCGTACAGCCCGCCGACTCGTCAGCAGATCAGGACGCTCTCGCCGCCGAGCTCACCGAGTTCCTGCGCGAACGCGTCGCCCGATACAAGGTGCCCCGCAGCTTTGACTTCACCGATACCCTTCCGCGCACCCCCACCGGTAAGCTGGCCAAAGGACTGCTGCGCCAGAAGTATTGGGAAGGGGCTCGATGAGAATAGTGGCCGCGATCTGCATCGCCGGGGGGCTGCTCGCAGGATGCTCGACACCCGCCACTCAGGAAGGACCATCGAGTACCACCGCCCCATCGATTCAACCGGGCATCATGCCCCAGCTGGTCGGGTTGCAGTGGACCGACGTGAACCCGATTTTGCGCAAGTTGGGCAGAGTGAGCGTCGCGACCAAAGAGGTTCCGGTCAACGACGCCAATCAGAAATCCCGGATCGTCACGCAAGATCCCGCGGCCGGAGCTCACCTTGAGCCGGGCGCCAAGATCACTCTGACCTTCGGAATCTAACGCACGGCAACACTATTCACGTGTTGCCTCCCTCGCCGCCCCTGGCGGGCGCGAGAATGACATGCATTGCCCGGCGGTCTGTTGTCTGACCATTCGACCCCTCACGGCGAGCTACTGACGGAGTCCCGGGCCCGCGCGAGTAGCTCCCCCGTGGGTCCATCGGCGCCCTTGACATGGCAGCACCCAGTTGTAATGCTCACAGCATTCGCATGCTGCATGTATCTGAATGTGATGAGTTCACTCAATGAGGAGGGTCATGAGCACGTATCCAGATCGCCCCATCGCCGGTTCGCGGATCGTCATCACCGGTGCGACCAATGGGATTGGGAAGGAGATTGCCCGTGCACTGGTGCGGCGCGGTGCGCTGCTGACGCTCCTTGCCAGAGACCCCGACAAGGCCGCCCAAACCGTCCGTGAACTGGCGGCCGAGAACGGCGCGATCACGGCGCCGGAGTACATCCAGGCCGATCTTGCCGACCTCGATTCGGTGCGCGCGGCAGCCCGCGAAATCGCCGAGACACACCCCCGAATCAACACGCTGGTGAACAACGCCGGCATGCACTCCCTATCGGGCAAGCCCAGCGTGGACGGCTTTGACCTGATGACGGCAACCAACCACCTTGGGCCGTTTCTGTTGACCAACCTGCTGCTCGAGCCAATCATCGCCACAGGTCAGGCGCGCATTGTCATCACCGCGTCCGAGGCGCACCGATCGTGGCCACGCATCGACCTGGACCGATTCGCAGAGCCACGCCGCTACCACGCGGTCGGCTCCGAGGTCCGGTACGGGCAGTCCAAGCTGATGAATATCTTGTTCACCCAGGAACTCGCGCGGCGGCTGGAGGGCACCGGCGTGACGGCCAATTGCTTTTGCCCGGGCATGGTCTCGAGCGGCCTGGTTCGGGACAGTCGCATCCTCACTACGGCGGCAAGCCTGGCCTCCCGTACACCGTTCGTGCGCCGCCCCGATCAGGGAGCCCGGATGGGCATCCGGTTGGTGCTCGATGATGACCTCGCGACGGTCAGCGGAAAGTTCTTCACATCGACCCCCGGCCTCGGCGTGCTGCCCGCCGTCCGGATCCGTTCGAACCAGCAGACACAAGAAGAGCTGTGGCGACGGTCGCGCGAGTTGGTGAATCTGTAGAACCGCCACCTCAATACTGTGTGGCCCGCCCAGCCGTCTTCGGGTACAGAGAAGGCATGCGACTGTGGTCTCTCCATCCATGCAACCTCGATGCCAAGGGGCTGGTCGCGTGCTGGCGGGAAACACTCCTGGCCCAAAAGGTGTTGCAAGGACGCACGCGCGGATACCGTAACCACCCGCAGCTGCACCGGTTCAGATCGCTGGAACAGCCGCTCGACGGAATCGGCGCATACCTGGTCGGCCTCGTCGATGAGGCCGACCGGCGCGGTTATCGGTTTAACCGGGAATTGATCGGTGTGCCCGCCGCCGCGCTCGAACCGTTGATCAATGTTCATCGCGGACAGCTGGACTACGAACGATGGCTTCTGGATATCAAACTGACGCAACGTGATCCGTCCTTCCTCGCGGTCGACAACCCGTCGAGGCTGTGCCCCCATCCCATCTTCCGGGCAGTACGTGGTGAGATCGAAAGTTGGGAGAAGGTCCTGCCCTCCTACCCCGCGTGAGGTGTTACGTCGCGGAAAGGTTTGCCGCATAGAGCGCGAGTTCGTCACCGACGTTGGCGATGGTGACGGCTCCATCCGTTTCCATCGCCGCCTTGAATGTGTCGCGCACCTTTTCGATGGTGAGCTGCGCTGAGGTAACCCCCTGCGCTTCACCGAGGAAGACCCGCGCGAATCTCCCGCCGCCGGCACTGAAGCTAATACCGGAACAGGGCACATCTTCGGACACCAGAAAGACCGCGACCGGTGCGACGGCTCCTGCGGGAAACGTCTCGCGAAGCCAGCTGAGCGCCGGTTCGGGCATGTTCTCCACCATCCGCGTGAATCCGACCGGAAGCAGTGCGTTCACCTTGATGCCGTACGCCGGTCCTGCCAGCCCGAGATTGGTAGTCATACCAACCATTCCGGCCTTGGCGGTGGGATAGGTGCAGGCCTCGCCCTGCCCGAACATGCTGCCGGAGGAGATGTTCAGGATCCGTCCGTATCCCTGAGCGACCATCGCCTTCCACGCCGGACGCAACACGTTGAACGGTCCAAGCAGCTGAACGCCGAGCACGGTGTCGACGTCCTCGTCGGTGAGCTCGGCGAATGTCTTGATGGGCCCAATGATTCCCGCGTTATTGATGACGATGTCGACTCGCCCCCACGCGTCCAGCGCGGTACCCACGATGGCGCGTCCACCATCTCCTGTGGCGACGGTGTTCGTGTCCGCGATCGCTTCACCGCCAAGCGCGTGAATCTCGGCGACCACCGAACTGGCAGGGGTATCAGAGTTACCCGTGCCGAGAAGCTCGTCGGGCGTTCCGATGTCGTTGACCACGACCTTGGCCCCCCGGCCCGCCAGCAGCAGCGCGTATTCGCGCCCGAGCCCGCCGCCCGCACCGGTCACGATCGCCACCCGCCCGTCGAATCGGATGTCATTCATTGACTGCTCCATTCATCGCGACGTTGAGCCGAATCACCGCCTCGGCAGTTACGTTATCTGAAATAACGTAACCCATGCAAGGGCGAGCTTGGGCGCGCGGAGGTCTGGGGCGCGACTGCGGTAGACCACCGGCTAATGCCCGACTATGAGCGACAAGCTTGCCTCGAAGCTTCGGCCTGTCGCTCGTAGCCGGGCACCTATGTGCGCGTTTAGCCCGAACGAATCGCGCGCGCCACTGCGTCGAGGGCCATCAACCGCACCACATCGACATGGGCCGGCACCTGCCCGGTCGCGGCGACCACGAAGGCGTCACCGTCAAATCGCGTGTGCGGCGGCGTGATCGCACGCGATAGCCCGTCGTGTGCGCCCTGGCTGACGATATGGCAGCTCACCTTGTCGAGCTGGGCGTTGGTGATGACCACGCCAATTGTGGTGTGCTGACGTGAGTCGCCAAACCCGAAAACCTCGGACAGGGCGGCCACCGGATCCAGCGATACGTCCTGCCCACCCAGGTCGATGTCACCGTAGGCGTTCACGGCCACCAGCGCGCCGACGATCACCCCCTGTGCGGCAACCTCCGCGTACCGGATGCCGCCATGCCGGCGCCCGTCTGGGCCGCGCCAGTGCGAGGTGTAGGCACCGGTACCCGCGCCGACCCGCCCGACCTGGAAGTGCTGCCCCTCGACCGAGTTTCGTGCCGCCGCGTATCCGTCGTCCGCGGACGGCCGAACGGATGACGCTCCAACCGCCAGATCGAACAACGCGAGCGTGGGGATCACCGGGACAAGCCCGCCGGGTGTCGGCACTCCCCTGCCCGACTCCTCGAAGAACCGCATGGCGCCGTCGGCGGCCGCGAGCCCGAAGGCGGAACCGCCCGTCAGTACCACCGCGTCGATCGCGACGACCGACTTGTCGGGAGCCAACGCGGCCAGCTCGCGGGAGGCGGGCGCACCGCCGCGCACCTCACAGGACGCGCACGTACCCGGCGGCAGGGATATGACGGTACAGCCGGTCTCGGCCGCCTCATTGGTCCAGTGCCCCACACCTACCCGAGGGATGCCGATGCTTCGCGTGTTTCCCATACAGCCCAACGGTACTCAGCCCGTCCGCTACAACGAAAGCGCCTCCACCAGAGCCGGCAGCGCAGTGGCAGCCGTGGCCCGCCAGACGAGATCCGCACGGTCGGACAGGTCGGTCTCCTGTGGGTTGATCTCGACAACCGTCGCCCCGCGACTCAGCGCCAGCTGCGGCAGCCCAGCCGCCGGATACACGATGCCGGAGGTCCCGATGAGCAGCATCAATTCACAGTTCTGCGCATGCGCGACGGCATGGCCGAACTCGACCTCCGGCAGCATCTCACCGAACCACACGATGCTCGGCCGGACTTTTCCGCCGCAGTCACACTCGGGTGGTGCTACTCGCTCGGATTCGGGAGCAGCGATGCTCACGTCGAAACCGGTCAGGCAGATGTCGCAATGTGATTTGAGCAGGCTGCCGTGAACGTGGGTGACCTCCGCGCTGCCCGCGCGCTCGTGAAGGTCATCGACGTTCTGGGTGACGATCCGGACGTCGCGATGAGATCCCCACTGCGCCAGCGCGCGGTGACCGTCGTTGGGCTGCACCGCCATCAGCTGAATACGCCGATTCTGGTACCACGCCCATACCAGCCCGGCGTCCTCGTTCCACGCTTCCGGCGTTGCCAGAGTCATCGGGTCGTACTTCGACCACAGTCCTGTCTGGGCATCGCGGAACGTCGGCAACCCACTCTCCGCGGACATGCCTGCGCCGGTGAGCACCGTGACGGTGCGCGCTTTCGTCGCTGCCGCCAACAGTGCGTCGGGGACCTGTACCTGTCTCATCGAACAAATTCTCGCCCATATCGACTATTCGGATCAAAAATGGGCATTTTCCAATTATCTGGCCCCGAAATCGACATCCGTGATCTTGATTGGGCGTATGGTGCGCTCATCACGATCACGAGGGGGCCTACATGGCTGCACCAGGTTGGTATGCCGGTCCGCCAGGAAGATTCGTAGCGATCCACGCCAGACGCTAGATCACGACGGGTCCGGGCCACCACAACGGGCGCGAGCATCCACCACATAGTTCGATAACGCCACTCTTCTGGGTAAGCAGCTAGGTCTACGCAGGGGGTCTCATGACTCTCGGACAAGCATTCGATCCTCGACAGAACGCGCTCAACGCGTGGCGACTCGCGTTGGCGACGACTGTCATCTTGTGGCATTCCTGGCCGCTGACGGGACACCGACTGCCCTTCCCCGCGTACGAAGGGCTGCTCGCGCAGGTAGGAGTCGACGGCTTTTTTGCGTTGTCGGGGTTCCTCATCACCGCGAGCTGGATGCGACATCCCAGTCCGCGTGACTACTTCGTCGCCCGCGCGTTGCGTATCTTCCCCGGATTGTGGGTATGCCTGGCGATTACCGCGTTCATCATCGCGCCCATGAGCGTCGCCATCCAGGGCGGCTCCGCAGCGAGATTGATGGGTTCCCTTAAACCGCTTGAGTACTTCCTCAACAACGCCGTACTGAATGTGTTCTACGGCGGTATCGATGGAACACCACGCGACATCCCGTGGCCGGGCATTTGGAACGGGTCTATCTGGACACTCATCTTCGAATTCGTCTGCTACATAGCGGTAGCCGTCTTGGGAGTGCTGGGGATGCTCAAGCGGCGCTGGGTCATTCCCGCCGCGTTTATGTTGTTCCTCTGCGCCGCAGCATATCTGTCGTACCCGGTCTTCGCGATGGAGACCATTCCGCAGATGGTGGCACGGTTTGCGCTGATGTTCGCGGCAGGGGCACTGTTGTACCAGTATCGAGACGTCCTCCCCGCCCGATGGCCTCTCGTCGCGATATGTGTTGGCGTTCTTGCACTCTCCGGGCTGACCCACAACTATCGAGTCATTGGCGCGCTGCCGCTGGCATACGTGGTGATCGCCTCCGGCGCCCTCATTCACGACAGAAGGCTCAACCTACGTAACGACCTGTCCTACGGCGTCTACATCTACGCCTTTCCCATCCAGCAGCTGTTGGCCGTCGCGGGACTCGCAGTGCTACCGCCATTCCTGTTCTTCTTGATTGCCACTGCGGTGACTCTGCCGCTGGCGGCGCTGAGCTGGTTCGCCGTCGAAAAACATGCGATGGCACTTAAGGCTCGGTTCAGGCGCACGCCCGTGCCCTGACGGAAGCAGCTGTCGTAGGGGCCGATCACGGACTACGGACTTCCAAGGGTTCGCATCGACGTCCGGGCCGCAAAGCTGATCTTGATCGGAACCCAGCCCACACAGCCAGCAGGAGAAGACATGACCTTGGACAACACCACACACCTCGGCGGCCTCGGGGTGGACGAGTTGGTTCCCTCGCGGTACGCGGTAGACGTCGGCGATATCGAGGTGCTGGTGATCAGCGATGGAGTGCTGCCGATTACCGCCTCGACATTGGCCACCAATGCCGACCCGGCCGAGCTGGCAGGCTGGCTCGATGGCATGTTCCTGCCGCCCGAGGTCGTGGACTGGCCACTCAATGTTGTCATGGTGCGTAGCGGCGACCAGACCATTCTCGTCGACGCCGGGCTGGGTCTCGAATTCCCGGACTTCCCGCGAGCGGGGCAGACGGTCGCGCGATTGGAGGCCGCCGGCGTCGATCTGGCGTCCGTGACTGACGTGGTGCTCACCCATATGCACATGGACCACGTCGGTGGGCTGCTCACAGAGGGTCTGAAGCAACGGCTGCGTCCGAACCTACGGGTCCACGCGGCGACCGCAGAAGCCGAGTTCTGGGTGGCACCCGATTTCTCGCGCGTCACCATGCCGGAGCCGATTCCGGACGTGTTGCGCAGGGTCGCCACGCAGTTCTTGGACCGCTATCACGGCCAGCTGCAGACGTTTGAGACGGAGCACGAGGTGGCCCCGGGAGTGCTCATCTCCCGCACTGGTGGTCACACCCCCGGGCACAGCCTGGTCCGTCTGGAGTCACGCGGGCATAAGCTGACGTTCGCGGGAGATGCCGTGTTTGCACCCGGGTTCGATAACCCGGAGTGGCACAACGGCTTTGAGCATGATCCCGAGGAGGCCGCCCGGGTGCGAGTGCACCTCTTGCGGGAGCTGGCATCGACCGGCGAGGCGATGGTGGCCACCCATCTGCCCTTCCCATCCGTGTGTCATGTGGCCACTGCGGGCGACGCGTTCCGCTGCATACCGGCCACCTGGGATTACTGACCCGTTACCGACGGCCCTTGCGTGGCTCTCAAAGATTGGCACGATGGAACGGTGATCGAAACATTGACCGATATGCCCGAGGGCGTAGTCGGATTCCGCGTCTCCGGCAAGTTGGCCGGCGGCGAGCTACGCGAGTTCGCACCGACTATCGAACAATCACTGACATCCGACGAGCTACGGATCGTTGAGGTCATCGCGAGCGACTACGAAGGCTTTGGCCCCGGTGGGCTCGCCGAAGACCTGAAGCTGGGCTTCGGGATGCTTTTCCAGCATCATTCGGCCTTCAAGAAGATCGCGGTGGTGACCGACAAGGAATGGGTAGCGCACACCTTGCACGCGCTCGCGTGGATGGTTCCCGGTGAGATCGCGTTGTTCGGCCTCGACGAGCTGGATCGCGCGAAAACGTGGGCCGCACGCTGACACCACAAGCCGAAATCGGGTAGTGCACTACTCGCGCCCACAGCCTCCCTGAGTCCATACCGTCGCATCACCAACGTTCGGCCGGAAACGAGACCAGATCTGCAGCAACGGCCCTGCGCTGGAAGGACATTCATCCAGTGACGGAAGGCGTGTGCACCATGGTCCTCATTCCGAACTTCGAAAGTCAGTCGCACTTCTTTACTCCGGCGGCGCTGGCGGTCAACGAACAACAGCCGGCCTCGATCGCCGATCAGCGCTTCGTCTTCCAGACAAACGGCGTGGCCATCGTCAACATGCCCGGACAAAGCAGCGTCGACTGGTCGCGGAACCAAGCGTTGATCTCCCCGAACATGAGCGATGCGTTCAAGGCGATCACGACGCGGCACAACATCCCCATTCCGGCAGGGGCCTTCCCATGGTTCCAGGTGGACAGCGCCATTCCCTTCGCGACCCTGAGTTCGATCTTCGATCGGCATCAGGCGATAGACGCGGGATTCGCCGTCGACCGTTGGCGTTTCCGGACACGGACCGGCATCGGACTGCAAGCCGGGCAGACGCTCCAAAGTCTGTTCGACGGCCTGCTCGTAGATTTGGCCGTCCGCGACAGCGACGCGGTGATCCACCGAATCAGCTACCACATCACGGTGCAGGGCAGAATCCGGTTCGTCACCGGCCTCACCTGATCAATCCCCGTCGACCCCGGCGTCCCCGGACTCCGCCAGGAAAGCCTTTTCGAGCAGGACGAACAGTTCACATCGCTGCGTTGGACTCAAGGCGGATAGCACCCGGGCCTCTGCCCCCCTGAGCGCCTCGACTATCTCGGCGTACCGGCGCTTTCCGAGCGGAGTCATGACCACATCGTGGCGGCGGCGGTCCTCCGGGGACCGCTGCCGCTCGATGAAGCCAACAGCTTCCAGATCGTTCAGAAGCCCGACCATCGTGGTCTTGTCTACCCGCAAGGCGTCGGCGAGGTCCGCCTGCGACTGCTTACCGGCCGCGTCCAAGACGTTGAGCACACCCATATGCAGTAGCCGCAGTGCGTGCTCACCCAGTACGGCAGCCACTTCGACATGCATACGACGCAGAAGGATCTCGAACAGTGGGCCGAACAACCCCGCTGGCCTGGGGTGATCCTCCGGCGGGAACTCGGTCATGGCCCAACAGTACATCAATCTTGATCATCTGCTTTAATCAAATCGTTAGTCTTAATCAAACGATTTGATGAAAGGTAGCCATCATGGATGGATCGAAGCGCTCCGGTTGGATCGCCGGGGCGACCGCGGTGGCGATCGGGTGCGCCCTCGCGACATCGGCATCCGGCTGGGCCGCGCCTGTCGAGATGGCCCCGCAATCCAGCCAGCGGACAACCTTCGACGGCTGGAACCTGTCAGTTGCTCTCTCGGGCGAGGTGATCAACGCGGTCGCGAACCTTGCCGGTGCGCAGAACTCTCGCGAGGCGTTCATGACACTGTCCGCGCAGGCGAACATCGGCGGCCATGGCAGCAATCCCGTCACCGCGGCCAACTTCGTCGCGGGTTACCAAGTCGGCTGCCAGATCGACGTGTCACAGGGTCTTCAGATTGGCGGCACGGGGCAGTTGGCGGGATCGGTCGGGGCCACCATCAGCGGCCAGCCGGGAGTGCAGGTGGGCGGCACGGGGGCGATCGGCGGCTTTGTGCAGACCGACCTGCAGCCAGGCGTGATCACCACCGTCGCGATGGGCACCATGCCGGTGACGGCAGGTGTAGGGCGACTGGATATGCAAGACGTCCACCTGAAAGTGGATGCCTGCGGCGGGCCAGTGACAGTGCGCTCCTATGCGACGTTCGCGGTCGCGAGTGCGGTTCAACAAACACAACTGTCCGTCTACGGCGACCCCTACGTCCTGAACTAGGAGCGATAGATGTTTCTGTTCAACACAATTCCCCGGCATGGCAGTGCCACCTTGCTCGTGGTCACCGCATTGCTGTCGTTCACGGGTTCGGGCACCGCACACGCCGACCCCGGCCCGATAACGCCCCCACCCCCACCAGTGATCGGGGCGTTGCAGTACGGGCCACCGGGATACCCTGCGGCGATCGGAGTTCCGCTGCTACCTCCAGGACGCTCGGGAGTATCCGTATCGGCGGACACCCTGAACCCCGCAGCACCGGCCCCGGCCAACGCCGCTCGCGGGATCTCTGGAGTACAGACGTCGGCCGATTCCCTGAGCCCCACTCCTTAGTCAGGGGCGAGCGCCGGTGCACACCTCATCGAGTCGGCCGCAGCACAACAATTCCCGGGACCGTACCCAGATACTCCCGCAGCGGCGTATCGACGACTTGGTTGTTGGCCCGCAAGGACGAGGCGTTGCGCAATACCGGCCCACCCGGTGTGTGCAGGAAGATTCCTACATGCGTGACGTCGAGCCCGCCGGCCGTCGCGTAGGCACCGAGGTAGTCACCGTCGTGAAGATTGGCGATGACACCATCGGACACACGGGCACTCGGCAAGTAGGCGACCGTGCGCGGCCGTGGCGGAAGCCCCGGTAGATAACTGCCGCCGGAATCCTTCAGGTTGAGCGTCTTGGCGACTTGCTCCGCAGGCGCCCCGAGGCTTGCCGTCACATCGGTGGCGTTAACGGGCGCATCGGCAGCCCAATCGGTGAAGAAGTGACGGCGCTGCGCGAAGCTGACATCGCCTCCGCGATAACGGATCTGCGTCAGCTGGGCGATGAAATCGGCGCTGTTACCGGACCGCTTCAGTGCTTCGACATAGTCGGCATATGTGAAGCAGTCCACGCGAGTGAGTTCTACGACCAACTGCTCAGGGACGGAGGCTGATCCGATCAGGGTGTCGGCGCCGTACGGCACATGCAGAAAAAGGGCCGACACCGCGGCACTCAGCCCCGCGGGATTCTGGGCCGCAAGGCGGTTGCGCTCAGCGAGCAGCCCTTGGAGTCGGCGTTCGTTCTCCGGGCTGATATGCACGGCGTCGGCCGAGGCAGCAGGTGCGCACAGCGCACATATCAGTGCGAGTAATACGAACAAGCTGTAACCACGTCGTAGTGGAGTTCGTCGCATTGTCGAGGTCACGACCTGATGCCCTTCATCTCCAAGTCCCGGACAATCCAGCTAACACATCACCGTGCAGAGCCGAACCAGCCTGGTCACCGACCTCACCTGGCGCACTTTACGCAATGCGCGCGCACTTTTGGGCTCCTACGAGGCGAATGGACACTGAGTGTCCGCTGCTGCTGCGCGCCTAGCAGCGCAGGGGCCGGAGCATCAGTTGGTCGAGTTCGGTGCCGAGGTCTGCGATGTCGATATCGTTTTCGAAGAGCACCGCCACCTGACCGATTTCTAGATCCGGTGAGGTACAGAGGGCGGTGTCGCCCCCGTTGGTGGTCAGCCACAGCATGTCGGTGGAGGCGATGACATCGGGACGGTCCCAGTCAGGGATGCCGGTGGGCCAGCCCGCCCAGGCCGCGAAAGTGGACATGTACGAGGGTTGGGCCAAGCCAAACGATTCCCCATCGAGGACGGTAAACCCGGGATGCACATCACGGAGAAACTCACGCGCTGGCATCGGCAAGGTCTGCCACAACGGCGGCGGCGACCCGATGAAGGTTCGTGGATCCCAGCCAACCCAAATCACTACGTCACCGTCGGCGGCCTCAACGAAGTAGAGCAGCGCCGGGCCTTCCTCGCGCCAATAGCACACTTGCACATCGCGGAGGCGGCTCTGGAGTGCGTCGGCAAACTGCGGGAGCATCTCCAGAAAGCCCGGATTCCACCGTGCCAACGCCAGCTGTACACGCTGCTCCGGATCAGCCGATGCCGCCACCTCAGCGAACGGTCCAGCCATATCGGCAACCGGTGAATCCACGACCGCGACAGGACCTCGCCCGCCGCCACACAGTTCTTCGAGTTTGGCTAAGCCCGAAGCCGGTGGCGGCGCCCCAAACTTCAGTTCGTCAAGCAACCGATCGTCGCCAGCGGCAGCTGCCGCGATGACATGACGCAACTTGACGCGCACCCTGTCCTCTAACTGCACCTGCTCGGTCTGGTACTCGCCACTGACCCCCCGCAGCGTTGCGGCGCTGCGGCCCCGCTGCATCCAATACACAGGCCGAGAGACCCACTGAAGATTCATCGGTGTGAACGCCACCTGCGGGGTCTGCTCCATCGTGAGATCGGCGAACCCGGGCATCATCACAATCTCAGCCAACGGAATGATCCTCGCAGCCACCACAGCCGCCTCGAACTTGCCTCGACCAATCGTCGCGGGAATCACAGGCTCATCATGCATCGAGACATTCTCCAGTCCGGTGGCATATCGGGGTGCGCGCTCGATCACGTGTAGCTGAATGCTGCAGAGCCGCTAGCGGTCTTCGACGGGGCCTTGCAGGCGTTTGAGTTCATGCTGCAGTGTCGCTTCCAGCGCGGTGGGCCCAGGATCAGGTGCGCCGCGGCTGGCGAGCACCTCCCGCACCGTTCTCAACAGAGATAGCTCGGACTCGATGTCATCAGCGCCGCGGTGGACCGTCTGCACGCACCCCTCGTACGCGCAGCAGCCGTCGCACTCGTGCGCCGCGAACCTCTCCCAACCCCGGGCAACCCACAACGCGAATTGATCTCGGTCAGGATGGGACTGTCCGTGCACACAAATACGGTCCAGAACACCGTTTGACCGCCACCGTTGCGGCCAGTCGAGCATGTGATGGCCGCTGGGGTTATGGATAACGCAAACCATGCCGACGCAATCATCGGGCGGATGCCCAGCAGCAAACCCATTCACGCAGCCATGATGAACGCACTCACCTAGACTCAGCAAGTGCGGACACATGCATAACCAAAATATGCCACTACACCTGTCGTGGCCCAGCCGCAGACCTGCGACACAGTCGACAACAACGCTTGTCCCGTTAGCTGTAGGAGTTGTACGCTGCCGTCACGGTTGGGGGCAACCACCATGTAAGGGAAACATGAGCGACAACCGTGCCGCCAAATCGCCGTTTACCGGCTGGATCATCGTTGCCGGCGGCATCTTCCTAATACTCGCGGTCGCCAACTCCACAAGCTGGGGCGCAGAGGAAGAACGCCCCCGGCCTACAGATGCGGTAACCGAATCAGCGAACCCTGCAGGGGCAGAAGCAAGCTCACTGCACTGCCAGCAGCAACAGCTGGAGCCCCAGTGCGACGGCACCTTCCGTGTAGCCGGTGACAATTCCCCCACCGGCATCCCCCCTGGCTGGATCCACACCGAAGGTCCACACCCCGGGAGTCACCAGCACTGCTTATGGATACGACTGTCCGGTCAGGAAATGACGATGGAAAACACCCTCGCCACCGGCAAGGTGACAGAAGGCCCCGCCACGGTGCAGATCAAGCCGAGCGACTACGCCTTCGCAACCTACGGCTGCCAATCCTGGCAGAAAGTCGGATAGTCGATAATCGAGGTCTGTTCCTCGAAACTGAGGCACCCCAATAGGTCGCAGTGGTCCACCTCGCATAGTCACCTTCCCTGTTGAGTGGCGCAAAAGAGTCGCTGCAGCAATGGACCATGTTCAATGACAAACCCGACAAAAGAGATTCCGAGACCGACCAACGCCAAACGGATATCACTCAACTTGATCAAGTTATCGTCGTTGACCAGTTTGGCCAGCGCAGCGTCGATCGCACTGTCTACCTGACTGACCGCGTCATCGATTCGCTTTACAGTTTTCTCGGCTTTCTTAACCCGGCTACGCAAGCGTTCCGACTCTTCCTCGAGCCGTTTGAGTCGCCTTTCCAGACTGTCTGGCTCAACCGTTATCTCCGGCGAGTGCCCCACAACAGTTATGACCGCCCCCTTCGGGGTGATCACGTTGTCGCCATCGCCCTTCTTGGAGCGCCTAAGCAGGCCGCCGAGAAATTCACCAATACCCTTGCGCCACTGAATCGACCGATCCGATATCCGATTCCAAGCCACCATGAGCCCCACCGCTGCAAACAGGGCGCCAAACACCTGTATCAGGAAACCTGCTAGCTCCATGAACGTCCCCTTACCCGTCCAGTCGGTTGACAGTCTGCGCGTCGATGGCCAGTGCCTGTGGCGTTTCGATAATGGTGTTCAACTGCCACCTGACCCACAACGTCATCATCAGTACCGACGGAGAGACCGAGACCCGGGTTGCCATTTGGGCTCTGAGTACAAAAAATCCCAGGTCATTGACCTGGGATTATTGTGGAGCTAAGGGGACTCGAACCCCTGACCCCACAATCGCAAAAATGTGGACTAGCAGAGACAGTCGCAGGCAATCAAGGGCAATCGAAAAATGGCCATTTACCTGCGGATACTCTCGATTTTAGACAGTCAATGACAGTCGAACGCAGTTGCGAACAGCTGCCACGTCGTGCGAATTAGTGATGACTTAGTGATGACCATCCTGGCGGATGCCGGGGGCGCTACAGCTCACCTGCGATGGCTTGCTGAACGGCTGTCGCGGCTTCGCTGTGTGCTCGCCCACGGGCCATGTAGAAGCGCTGAGTCATGGACGGATCGGCGCGCCCTAGGACATCTGCAGCAATGCGTGCGGACGGATCCGGCGCCATCGAGAATGGTGGCCACGGCCTTTCGGAAGCTGTGTGCCGTGATGTTGTCTGGCAGTCCGAGCGCCGACCGCACGCGGCGCCACTGTGCCGCGATGTTGTTCGGGTCGCGAGGCGTCCAGTTCTCTGAGGGGAACACCAGATCTTCGCAGTTGTCCGGGGCCGGGCGTGGATCGAGTAGCCGGCGTTCGGCTAGGCGACGCTTCCGAATCTTGAACGCGTCAATGGCGAACTGCGGCAACGTAATATTATTATCCGAGCCCTTGGCGTCATCCTCGATGGAGGCGAGCACTAGCCCCTCCCCCTTCACGCGGATCAGCTTCCGCGATGGGCGCAACACGCCTGCCTTGAGGTCCAGCTCCGGCCAAACCGTCGCGAGCGACTGACCGCGACGATGGCTGGTGGCGATCAGCATCACAATCCAGTCAACTATATCGGCATCCGCGCAGAGCTCGTAAACCGTTGGCGACGTTTAACTTTCGATACCGTTCTCACGCTCTGCCTTGGCCAGAATGCGCGGGCACGGTAGGTCGGAGGTCCGTAGTCGTTTCCGGTGACAAGGGCGCGGTATGCCGCCGCGATGGCAGCACCCGCTGGGAGCCACTGGTTGTAGTTGCCGATGAACGGGATATCCTTCGCTACGTCCGCCACCTCATGCAGGACATCTTCTGCTGCAACAAGACTGAGTACCATCGCTGGCTCGAAGAGCAGTTGCATGCCGACATCCCCGCCGACAGTGCCCTTCCTGATTGCGCGCTCCGCGATCTGGCGCCCCCGCTTACTCAGAAGCGGTGAGGACTGGTCATACAGGGCAGACAGACGCGGCTTGATGGCACCGTTGAGGTCGGCCATCTGCTCCGTGGAGAACCGCGTGATATCTACCGGCCCTTGGTTGTTACGCGTATCGTCCGACTCATTTGTCGACCGACTCGGGGATGCCCTCCAGGAGTACCGCATCCAACTCGTCGTAGGTTAGGGGCAACAGTCGATTCTCCGGTTTGATCCCGCCGGAGTACATCTCAAAATAGATTTCGGGACGAGCCTTCAGTCTGTACCGTGCAATTCCTTCGGATACTTCGATCTTCTCTACGCGAGAATCAAGCCCCGCAGCTCGCCATACTTGGCTGATAGAAGGCAGGTTGAGCGCCACCCGCACGCCGACCGCTGATTTCCAGATGATGAACTTCCCGGCTTCTTCAATTGTTGAGAAGTATCCCGCCACACCCTCATGCGGTTCGTTTCGACGTTCGGTGCTCGCGCTCAGGACGTTGTAACCCGCTCCCTTGGGTTCGAGAATGTAGGCAGTCCAGCCGTCGTACGGGTATCCGTCACGGAAGATCAGTCGATTCTCTTCCCGCACGGGCTCGTTCGGGGCAGGTTGATCGGCGGCCGAGTAGATGTGCCGCCATTTCTCGTGATGACGGATTAGTTCCGCGGCTCCGGGGTCATGCGGAAACGTCATCGGTTCCCCTTAGCTGGTCCCAACAATCCCTCGTCCAGAAGATCTTTAACGGGCACTTCGTTGCCGGTCGTTTTGTCGATGACAACCCATTGATTCGCGCCCCCTGGCTGCCCGAATGCTGGAGCCGCCGGTCCATGACGTACCTCCCAGTTTAGGTCTTCTGGAATACGTTGCCCAGTACCTACATACTGATTGTATTGGCTGGCCACGCCTGGGGGCATGCTGCGCGTAGAGAGCGGTGCACCATCATCAGCCAAGAATGCGCCCTTCTCCCACCCCAGACGGTCAAGCGCGTAGTCCTTCGGAATGTGGTCGGTGACGGTTGGGCTCCCGGCGAATCCACTATTAGGCGCCTGGTTATCCCAATCCCATCTCAGGCCGCCGTCAGATCTGGGCACAGTGAACTCCTGTTGAAACTGGTCGACAGTACGTCCGGCTAGCTGCTCGTAACCATCCGTGATATGCGAGGGGACACCGCCTTGATGGAGACGCGCTAAGTCGTCAGCAGGATTCTGGACGTGCTCAAAAGCGCTCGACGGCGTTAATCCGAAGTCGTGGCCCGCCACCGGGGCATCGCTCGGGCCAAGGTGCCCCGCGCTAGGTGCCGGGCCGCTTGATGAGCCGTGACCCGTTGAGGCCCCTTGGTCGCTGATGGCGGGGTGCTCGACCTGTGGAGTCGAGTGGTGGCCTGGCGCAGCATCTTCGAGCCCGTGTGTGAGTGCGCGCGCTTCCGGTCCTGCGGCGGCGCCGAGGTCGCCGAGTAGTCCGCGAGTTCCGGCTGCCACTTCGCCGCCAACTACGCCGCCGGCGAGGGCTTCGGTGCCGTGGATGATGTTCTTGCCGATGAACTCCGAGGGGCTGTTGATGAAGTCCTTGGCTTGTTCAATACCCATTTTGGGTGCGGCCAGGGGGTCGGTCGTGAGTTCGTGGGCCTGTCTGGCGGCGCCCATGCCGAGTTCTTTCCAGGCTTCGGCGACACCAGGTGCGCCTGGACCGGCTTGCCCGGTAAGGATTTTGCCCTGCTCTATCTGGCCATCGACGGTTCTGGTGGCCGCGTCGCTGATTCCGTTGGTGAATTTGTTGAACTGTTCCCCGAAATCCCTACTGACATGTTCCGAGGGCGTGGCCGAGGGTGCGTTGGGGTCGGCGAACTTGACCGCATACCGATCCTGTCCACCGGCCTTGAGGGCCTCTTGGACCTTGGCTTCGACCTGCGCAGGCGGCAAGCCCTTGGACTGGTACATGCCACGCAAACCGTCGATAGCGGCTTTCCCGGCAGGGCTATTGGGGTCAACGGCCTGGCCCGGAGTCTTCTCCACATGTGATTGCCGTGCCGCCATCGTGGGGTCGATCCTGAGCAGATTGTCGGTCAACGACCCCACCCTCGGAGCGCTGGCCGCCGGATCAGTCGCAGCCGCAGGCGTTTTCGGGTACAGCTTCTTGTAGTCGACCGACTCAGTCCCGCCAGCACCGGCCGGATCAGTACCGGCCGGGGTGGTCTTCTTGGGGTAGAGCTCCTTGTAGTTGATCGCGGTGGCGGTGACCGTGGTTGGGCCCTGGCCGGGTGCGGCGGTGTCGCGCAGGATCTTGCGCCCGTCGGCGAAAGCTGTCTTGGGGTTGATGCAACCGGTGATCTTCTGGGCCGCAGTATCGGCCTGACCCTTGAGGGTTTGACATCCCTTCTCCCACTTGGCGACGTACTCCTTGATCTGTCGCTCAGCATCGGCGACGTGATCGCGGTTCCTCTGCGCCGTCTCTTCGCTCATGCCCTCCGGTGGGGTGTAACTCATGGTGAAGCTCTGATCGATCGAGACGCCCTGATCCTTGGCACGCAAAGCGTTTTCGATCATCGTCTTACCGTTGTTCAGCGGCGGTAGTACCTCATGGGTGATGGTGGCCGAGGCCAACGTCACGATGTCCTCAGCGGCGTCATCGGCGTTATCGGAGCCGTGACAATCAATAGCCGCCCGCTCATAGGCCGCGTTCGCGGTGCGCCCCGTCCACTCCGTGCCAGCAGGGCTGCCAGCCCAACGCTTGTAGTCGTCGAACGCTTCCTTGAACTGCGTGGTCTGCGGACGCCAGGTATCCACCACAGCCATATAGGCATTGGGGTTGACCGCCATGAACTCATCGAGCGTCGTCACGATGAGCTTCTAGGTCTGGATAGGCGGCTGATAGATGCTCGGCAGGCTACGCAAACCTGTCTCCAGCCCACCAGCAGTGACCGCGATGACGTGCCGGGCCTCGTCACTGAAGTCAGCGACCGTGTCCAACCGGGCAGCCCCGACCCGCTTCACATCCGCAATAGCCTTCGACACCCCATGCAGCGCCGCCAACCCCGGATCAGCACCAGAAGGCGCCGAACCACCGGCCGCAATGCTGTCCCTGAGCTGACCGGCAAGGGTCCGCAGATGCGGACCGAGCTTGCCCAACGCCGCAAGATCAACCTTGAGCACGTTCTCATCGCCCGCCATCCGCACCCCCGTTCGGCAAACACCCCCGTGATTCACAGCACACTACAACAGCTGTAGTGCTACCGCATCGACATGGCCGTGAACCAAGGTAGCTGCTGCTTCGCGACGCAATCCGGCTGGCCGTGCTTGGCGCCAGGCCATGTATCCACCACGTCAAGCGAATTAGTGTCCATTTAATGTCCACTTCGGGTGTTCCTGACCCCGGATACAAAAAATCCCAGGTCATTGACCTGGGATTATTGTGGAGCTAAGGGGACTCGAACCCCTGACCCCCACACTGCCAGTGTGGTGCGCTACCAGCTGCGCCATAGCCCCATGTTTAGTTGTGTGCTCGGACGAAGTTACACCACGGCGACGGGCTCTCAAAATCTCAGCGCTCCGGCCCACCAACATCCTCTGCTACTTCCTGCATACTCCTAACCTGCGGTGACGCAAGTCTCCCCAGCGTCTCGGGTGCAAAGATCCACGCCACCGCCGCGATCAGCGGCATCGCGCCACCCACCACGAACGCCCACCCATAGGACGCGTGCTCGACGATCACCCCAGCGACCACGGGCCCGATCACCAGCCCGATATCGGAGGTCATCTGGAAGGTGGCCAGCGCTGTCCCTGCCCTGCCCCTGCTGCCCACCACATCGGCCACGGCGGCCTGCTGCGGGGAGGCATACAGCCCCGCACCAATCCCCCCGATGAGCGAGAGCACGATGAGCAGCGGCAGCGACGACACAAAGCCCATCGCGACCACGGTCGACCCGCACACCACGAGCCCCGCGACCACCAGCGGCTTACGCCCGATGTCATCGGACCACGAGCCTGCCAGGAAGGCCGTGGACACGTCCCCCGCCGCGAATGCCGCGAACACCAGTCCGGCAGCGCCCGGTCGCTGATGCAGCGCCTCGATCACAAACAGTGGCAACAGCGCACCACGGATCCCAAAGATCGCCCAGCCCGCACTGAAATTCGACATCAGGGCAGCCAAGAACGTCCGATGGTGCAATGCGGACTTCAACGTCACCGGAGTGCCGTGATGTTCGTCGGCGACCTCCAAAAGGGTGGAACGCCGCAGCCCAAAGTAGACCAGCACGACGACAACCACCAGCGCCGCCGCATAGATGATGAAAGGCGCCGAAAGACTCAGCCCCACAACGGCACTGCCCAAGGCCGGCCCGGCCACCATGCCGAGCAGAAAACTCGACCCATACAACCCCTGGGCACGTCCGCGAATCTCTTCGGGCGCGATGCGCACCAGCAGCGCGGCTGCCGACACGGTGAACATCGTGGAGCCCACACCACCGAGCGACCGGAACACCAAGAGCTGCCAATAGCTATGCACGAAGGCGCAGATGCCGGTCGATACCGCGACGATCAGCAGTCCACTCATGTAGATCCAGCGCTCCCCCAGCCGCTGCACCAGTGCTCCGGCGGCGGGTGCGAACACCAACCGGAATGCGGCGAACGAGCTCACCACCGCGGTCGCCGCGGTCACGCTCACTCCGAAGCTACGGGCATACTGCGGCAGCGCGGGCGCCACCACACCGAACCCGAGCGCGATCACCAGGCTCGCGACAACCAGAACCCATATCTCCCACGGCAGGCGCGGTTTTACCGCTGCGACATCTGCGTTGTAGTCGGGACAGCCACTCAACCGATGACCGCCGAGACAACCTCCCGTGCGGCATCTTGTACCTGGCTCAAGTGCTCGGCACCCTTGAATGATTCTGCATAGATCTTGTATACATCCTCGGTGCCCGATGGCCGCGCCGCGAACCAGGCGTTTTCGGTGACAACCTTGAGCCCGCCGATCGGTGCCCCATTGCCGGGCGCGTTGGTCAGCTTGGCGACGATGGGCTCACCGGCCAGCTCGGTGGCGCTCACCTGCTCGGGCGAGAGCTTGCCCAGTATCGACTTCTGTTCGCGACTCGCGGGCGCATCCACGCGGGCATACGTTGGGGCGCCGTACTTCTCGGTCAGCACGGCGTACCGCTGCGATGGTGTGGCTCCGGTGACCGCCAGGATCTCCGAGGCGAGCAGTGCGGCGATGATGCCGTCCTTGTCGGTGGTCCACACCGACCCGTCGCGGCGCAAGAAGGAGGCCCCGGCACTCTCCTCACCGCCGAAACCTATTGTCCCGCCTATCAACCCGTCCACAAACCACTTGAATCCGACCGGCACTTCGAGCAACGTACGGTCCAATCCCGCCACCACCCGATCGATGATCGACGAGCTCACCAGAGTCTTGCCCACCGCGGTCTCGGCGGCCCAGCCATCACGGTGACTGAACAGGTAGTCGATGGCCACCGCCAGGTAGTGGTTGGGGTTCATCAGGCCCGCATCGGGAGTCACGATGCCGTGGCGATCCGAATCCGCGTCGTTCCCCGTCGCGATCTGGTACTTGTCCCGCGAGGCCACCAGCGAGGCCATCGCGTCCGGCGAAGAGCAGTCCATCCGGATCTTGCCGTCGTGGTCCAGGGTCATGAACCTCCAGGTGGCGTCCACCAGCGGGTTCACCACGGTCAGCTCCAGCGACCAGCGGTCGGCGATCGCGGCCCAGTAGTCGACGCTGGCCCCGCCCAGTGGGTCCGCACCTATCCGGATTCCGGCGTTCTTGATGACGTCGAGGTCGACGACATTGATCAGATCGTCCACATAGGTCTGCTGAAAGTCGTACCGCTGCGCCGATTTCAGCGCCTGCGCTAACGAAACCCGCTTCACCGAGCGCCATCCCGAGCGCAGAATCTCGTTGGCGCGGGCAGCAATCGCGCCCGTGGCATCGGTGTCGGCAGGCCCGCCATGCGGCGGGTTGTACTTGAATCCGCCGTCCCGGGGAGGGTTATGCGATGGGGTGACGACGATCCCGTCGGCCAACCCGGTCGTCTTACCGTGGTTGTGCCGCAGGATGGCATGACTCACCGCCGGGGTCGGCGTGTATCGGTCTCGCGAATCCACAGCCACCACAACACCGTTGGCGTCCAGCACCTCTAGCGCGCTCGTCCACGCAGGCTCGGAGAGCGCATGGGTATCGCGGCCGATGAATAGCGGCCCGGTGATGCCCTGCGAGGCCCGGTACTCGACGATCGCCGCGGTGGTGGCGACGATATGCGCCTCGTTGAAGGCGCCGTCAAGGCTGGACCCGCGGTGCCCCGAGGTCCCGAAGGCGACCTGCTGTGCGACGTTCGCCGGGTCGGGCTCTATCGCGTAGTACGCGGTCACCACATGGGCGATGTCGATGAGGTCTTCCGGCTGGGCCGGCTGTCCGGCGCGCGCATTGCTCACCCGCACGATTCTGCCCGGAGCAGGTGAACCGTGTCTTACCGAACGGCCGCTATTGGAGGGGCTGAATGCCGACGGCGGTCCCGTACGCACACACCTCGACACCCGTGTTGGCGTACTCGGTGGTCTCGAATCGGAACGCGACCACGGCGTTGGCGCCGCGTGACTCTGCCTCGGCGGCCAGCCGCGACAGCGCCTCACGACGGCTCTCGTGCAGCAGCGCAGTGATGCCTTTGAGCTCCCCCCCGGCGATGGATTTGAAGGAGGCGGCAAGGTTCGAACCGATGTGCCGCGACCGCACCGTCAGGCCGAAGACCTCGCCAAATACCGCGGCGATCTTGTATCCGGGGATGTCATTGCTCGTCACGATGATCATGAGCTCAACGTACCGCCGTACGCGCGCTAGGCGATGGAGGCGACGTCCTGCCAGAGCGGGCGCCGATCACCATCGGGGTCGCTCTCCACCCGTGAGGGGCTGTCGATGATCAGCACCTGGCGGTCCGGCACCGTATAGGTCGGCCAGCCCTCACCGGGCGCCCCGGTACGCGCGAAGGTGAGCCAATGCCTTTGCATCTCGTCACTGACGGCGCGTGCCTGGGCGCGATCACCGCGTCCCGCCAGAAACGGCGCCGCCACGGTTCGATAGGTACCGAAGACGGCGAGCAACTCGATGGCGTGGGTGGGTCCCAGCCCGTAACGACGCAGCGCGCGCGTGGCGTAGTCGTACCGATAGAAGTAGACCGGCGCATGGCTGCCGTGCGCTTCGGCGACGCGCCAGGCCGCCGACCCGAACGCCAGGTCACCGGCGAGCTGCAGGAGCGCCTTCTCCGACGGGTAGCCGTCGTAACCGCTGACGATCCGCTGCACATACTCGGGACCGCCCTTGGACAGGGAATGCTCGAGCGCCTTCGAGGTGATCGGCAGAATCTTGAGCATCTTGGTGAAGAGGGTGGCCTCCTCGGCGTTGTACCCGATGATGAGCGGAACACGATGTGCCTCACCGCGTTCCATCGCCTCGTTCGGGTCCCACGGCAGCACATCGCCGTCGACGCTCGGCCCGAACCGCAGTGATAGTCCGGGAACATGCTTGGCCGTTCCCATCAACCTGAACAGCGCCTTGACCAGCTCACGCGGCTTGGCGCTCAACACGGTTTCGGCGGCATTGGAGTCGCTCGCACCCAGGTACGCCGCGAACTGGCGCGCATTGACGGCGGCGTCCTCGGGACGGACCACGAGACCGGTGGCAGTGCTCTGACAGATGGCACGGTGGAAAAGACCCGCCGCCGAGGGCACCGCAAGCAGGGTGTTCACCGCGTGTGACCCGGCGCTCTCCCCGAAGATCGTCACATTGTTCGGGTCTCCCCCGAACGCCCCGATGTTGTCGTGCACCCACCGCAGCGCCAGCACTAAGTCACGCAGGTACAGATTGCTGTCAATGGCGTGCTTCTCATCGGACAGCGACGAAAGATCCAGCGCGCCTAGAGCGCCCAGCCGATAGTTGACCGAGACGTACACGCATCCCTGCCGTGCCAGGCTCGCCCCGTCGTAGAGCGGGGTGGCCGAGCTCCCCAGGAAGTACCCGCCGCCATGGATGAAGAACATGACGGGCAGCGGCCCGCTGATCGGCCCCTCCGGAGCTACCACGTTGAGGGTCAGGCAATCCTCGCTGAGCTTCTGGGGCTTGCCCGGCAGGATGATGGCGTAGCGATGCTGCTGAATGGAGGCGGCACCCCACGTGCGGCACTTGCGCACCCCGGTCCACGGCTCGGCCGGGCGCGGCGCACGCAGGCGCAGCGGACCCACCGGCGGCTCCGCATAGGGAATCCCGCGGAAGCGGTGCACGCCGCCCCGGGTGAATCCTTCGACAGTGCCGTTGACGGTGTTGATGCGGATGGGCTTCTTTGCCATCGGCACATCCTAGGTAACCAACCGGTTGGCCCACAATGCCTGGTTCAGAGAGTGAGACTGAAGCCTTCCCACGCCGCGCGCCTGGTGACCTCCGGGTCCAGCTCCACCCGGGTGGCATGGTCGAACACCATCACCGCGCGATCCGGAGGTTCGTAGGTGGGCCAGCCGTCGCCGGGAATCCCACTGCGTGCGAACGCAAGCCAGCGTCGCTGCACATCGTTGCTAACCCGTACGGCATCACGGCGACCGATGGCCCCGGCCATCACAGTGCCCATCGCCCCGCGGTAACTATCGAACACCGCGAGCAGTTCTGTGGCATGCGTGGCGCCCATACCGGCCATCCGTAGCGCCCCGGGGGCGTAGTCGTACCGGTAGAAGTACACCGGCGCGTACCGATGGTGGGCTTCGGCCATTTGCCAGGCCGCCGTGGAGAAGTTCATGTCGCCGGCGAGCTTGACGCGCGCGGAACGTGCCGGGTACCCCGGGTACGCCGCCACGATGCGATCACGATGGACGGGCCCGCCGCGCATCAGCATTCCCTCCAGTGCGGGCTCGGACAGCGGCATCATCTTGAGGACCCGGGTGAACAGTTTCGCTTCATCGGCATTGTGGCCAACGATCAGCGGAACACGATGCGCCTCACCGTGTTCCATTGCCTCGATGGGGTGCCGGGGCAGGTAATGGCCGTCGATGCACGGACCGATTGCGAACGATCCGCCGGGCATGTTCGCCACGATATCGGCGATGAGGGTGTTGAGCGCCGCCCCGAGTTCGGCGGGCGTTGTCTGCAACACGGTCTGCGCGGCCGTTTCCGGTGTGGCACCGAGGATGTGTGCGAACTTCTGCGCATACAGCGCGGCCGACTCGGCGGGCACTGCCATGCCGCTGGCGGTGCTCTGGCAGATCGCACGGTGAAACAGGCCCCCGGCGGCGGGGGTCGCCATCAGGGTCTCCACGCAGTGCGCGCCCGCGCTTTCCCCGAAGATCGTCACGTTGTCCGGATCGCCGCCGAATGCGGTGATGTTGTCGCGCACCCACTGCAGTGCCAGCACGACGTCACGCAGGAACAAGTTGCCATCGATGGTGTGGGCGGTGTTCGACAACGAGGACAGGTCGAGGGCACCCAGCGCGCCCACCCGATAGTTCACCGACACGTAGACACACCCGCGCCGGGTCAGCGAGCCGCCGTCGTACAGCGGGGTCGCCGAGCTGCCCAGCAGATAGCCGCCGCCGTAGATGAAGAACATGACCGGCAGCGGCTCATTGGACGGACGGTCCGGGGTGACGACGTTGACCGTCAAGCAGTCCTCGCTGGCCCGCTGGACGCGTCCGGGTCCCAGCACCCGGTAGCGGCGCTGCTGCGGGGCCGCCGCGCCGAATTCCGTGCAGTCGCGCACGCCATCCCACGGCAGAGCCGGTTGCGGTGCGCGCAGGCGCAGCAATCCGATCGGGGGGCGGGCGTAGGGAATGGACCGGAAGCGCCGCACACCTCCCCGCACGAGGCCTTCAACGACTCCGTTGGGAGTGCGCACGCGGACAGTGGGCGTCTTCGACCCTGAAGCCATGGCAGTCAAGATAGCTGTCCGCGACCTCAATCGCGCTGCCAGCGGGGGAAATCCAGGTAATTCGTGAGCAGCGGCACCCCCGGCATCAGATAACTGATCGCGGTCTTCAGAAATCGGCGGGCGTCGACTCGATGGATTTCGGACCGGTCACGGGAACATACCTATCGATGCACCAATAGCAACATTGGCCCCACCTGCCACTATCGTCACGAGAGTCGAGTACTGACGTCGAAACGGCGTCCTGCCCCGGAAGGTCTGACATGTCGAGGCGTCGCCGAATCTCCGTGGTCTTGTTGACCTCGGCCGTTATCGGATCAAGCGTCGCGATCGATGTCGCGCCCTTGGCCGTCGCCGACCCGTGCACCGGCCCCGCCGCGGGGCTCCAGCCGCCGACCCCGGTCCCCGACGACGGCATACCCGGCCAGGCTCCCCCCATCGGACGCCGACCCGCTGGCGCCAATGACAAGGCACCCCTGCCAGAACTGGGCAAGCTGCCCCTGGCCATCCTCAAGCAGGTGCTGCCCCAACAGAGCGCCAAGAAGAAGCCGGGGTGGGCCCAAGAGCTGGCGCGCCCCGCCCTGCCCAATCCGCCCGAGCCCTCACCGAACAATCTTCAAGACCAGCAGGCCGCTGCCGTCGCACCGGCCCCGGCCCCGGCGCC
>NZ_MAEY01000008.1:0-57565 GCF_002013745.1 Mycobacterium sp. D16Q16 | reverse complement strand
GGTCGGCCCTGCCCCCGAAGCCGCCGTCTCCCCCTCCACCTCCGTCGTCGGCTGGGTCACCGGTGTCGACACCGGCGCCAACACACTTCAGAAGTTCAGCATCTCCGGAACCGACCTCGGAATCATGTGGGACAACGGCGATTCCGCCGGCCGCCAGGTTCTGATGGCCTTTGGCGACACCTACGGATACTGCGGAATGAGAAGCCAGCAGTGGCGGTACAACACCCTGCTGCGCACTCAGGACAAATCGCTCTCGCGCGGTCTCGCGGTGGCCGAGGGATCGACCTCCAACCCGTATGCCGGTTCCCCGCAGTCACGCCCCGGCTACTCCAAGCAGATCATCCCGCCCATCAAGTGGGCCGCCCAGGAACGCGGCATCATTCCCACGGCCGCCATTTCCGTCGGACGCACCCAGTACATGAACTACATGTCCATCAAGAGCTGGGACAGCGCCGGCGAATGGACCACCAACTACTCGGCGACCGCGGTGTCCAATGACAACGGACAGAACTGGAAGACGTTCCCCCAGAGTGTCCGTCCCGCATCCCCCGACGCCATCAGCCAGGTCCCGTTCACCCCGGGAAATGAGAACTTTCAGCAGGCCGCCTACGTCAAGGGCAACGACGGATACATCTACATCTTCGGAACCCCTTCCGGGCGAAGCGGATCCGGATTCGTATCACGCGCGTTGCCCGGGAACCTGCCCGACGCCGCCAAGCATGAGTTCTGGAACACCGACCGGGGCTCCTGGATACCGGGCGATCCCAACGCGGCGACTCCGATCATCTCCGGCCCGGTCGGCGAGATGTCCGCGCAATACAACACCTACCTCAAGAAATACCTGGTGATGTACGGCGACAAGTCCGGCGATGTCCTGCTCTCCACCTCCCCCGCCCCGCAGGGCCCGTGGAGCCCGCCACAGATTCTCGTCACCGAGTCACAGATGCCGGGCGGGCCCTACGCGCCGTACCTGCATCCGTGGACAACCGGCAAGGAGCTGTACTTCAACCTGTCCCTGTGGTCGGCGTACAACGTCATGTTGATGCGCACCACCCTTCCGTAACGGCGCTACAACCGCTCGATGATGGTCGCGTTGGCCAAACCGCCTGCCTCGCACATGGTCTGCAGGCCATAGCGCCCACCAGTCTGCTCCAACACCGACACCAGCGTGGTCATGAGCCGCACGCCGCTGGCACCCAGCGGGTGCCCGATGGCGGTGGCTCCGCCGTTGATGTTGACCTTGGACACGTCGGCACCGGTTGCTGCTTGCCAGGCCAGAACCACCGACGCGAAGGCCTCGTTGACCTCGAAGGCATCGATATCCGCCAACGACAATCCCGCACGGTCAAGGACTTTCGCGGTCGCGGGGATGACTCCGGTAAGCATGTACAACGGATCGTCGCCCACCACCGCGACCGAGTGCACGCGGGCCCGTGGGGTGAGTCCGAGCCGCCGGGCGGTCTCACTGGACGTGATGAGCACCGCCGACGCGCCATCGTTGATCGGCGAGGAATTGCCCGCCGTGACCCTCCAGTCGATCTGAGGGAAGCGCTGCTCCCACAATTCATTACGGAAAGCAGGTTTGAGCCCGGCCAAGATGTCCACGGTGGTCGATGGCCGTACCGATTCGTCAGCGGCCACCTCGATCAACTCGCCGTCCGCATTGGGCGCCTTGATCGACACCACTTCGCGCGCGAATCTGCCCTCGGACCAGGCCTGAGCGGCACGACGATGACTCTCGGCGGCGAAGGCATCCAGTTGCTCGCGCGACAGTTTCCATCTCGCTGCGATCAGCTCGGCACTGATGCCTTGCGGAACAAGCCCTTCCGGGTAGCGGTGGGCGATCTCGGGGCCGAAGAAGTCCTTACCCAGGCTTTGACTGCCCATGGGGACCCGGCTCATCGACTCGATACCCGAGGCGATCACCACGTCGTAGGCCCCGGCGATGACCCCTTGCGCGGCAAAGTGAATGGCTTGCTGGCTGCTGCCACATTGGCGATCGACGGTCACCGCGGGGACGGTCTCGGGCAACCCGGCGGCCAGTGCCGCCCACCGTGCCGTGTTGGAGCTCTGCTCCCCCACCTGTCCGACCGCACCGCTGATAACGTCATCGATGAGGGCCGGGTCTATCCCGGTGCGCTCGATGAGCGCGCGAATGGCATGAGCGTGCAGATCGACCGGATGCAGGCCAGACAGCGATCCACCCGGCTTTCCCTTGCCCACGGGTGTCCGTACCGCGTCGACAATCACTGCGTCTCTCATGGCAATGCCTCCTGGATTCATCGTTGAACTCCTCTCCTGCCGGTATACGCTCAGTCAGTTGGAATTCACAACTAAGTGTGATCAAGTGCATAACGTGCTAAGTTGGATTTCACGACTATGAGAGATTGTTCGATAACCAATGCCCTTGACGTCATCGGGGAACGCTGGACCCTGGTGGCCCTGCGCGAGATCATGCTGGGCAATCGACGCTTCGACGCGATCGTCCGCAACACCGGCGCCAGCCGTGACATCCTGGCCACCCGCCTGCGCAAGCTCGTGGATGCCGGCGTCCTGGAAAAGCGCCAGTACGAAGAGCGCCCTCCCCGTTACGAATACCTGTTGACCGAATCGGGGCGCGCCCTTCGGCCGGTGCTGTTCGCCTTGATGCAATGGGGAGACACGTTCGTCACACAGGGCCCCCCACCGAGCGTCTGGGAACACCGATGCGGGTCGGTACTGCGTGTCCAGCCCACCTGTGAGAATTGTGGAGAGGCAGTGACGTTCGACGATCTCACATCGCGACGGCTTGGCAGGGTGCGATGAGCTCCAGGCCTCTCACCTACGGGCCCGCGGGGGCTACCTGCCCAGGCGAAAGCACTTGGGCTCCCACACCATCCGGTCTGCGACGATTCGAACAGACAGTCCCCATCGGACGCGGCGATGAGGCATGGCGAAAGGCTTCGCAGGCCGTACTGGCGTGGGGTGTCAAGCGGCGCAGCGGCTTCCGGGTGAATCCGGAGGTGACCGTGAGCGAGGGCGCCGAGTTCCAGATCAGCTTCGGATGGGGCCGGTTCAGCATTCACGAGCCGGTGCGCATCGTGGCCGTGGCCAACACCAACGACCGCTGCGGGTTTGCGTACGGCACGCTACCGGGCCATCCCGTATCGGGCGAAGAGGCATTCATCGTGCACCAGAATGGCAACGGCACGGTGTTTCTCACGCTGCGCTCGCTGACGCGGGCCGCCCCATCAGGCTTCTGGCGGGGGGTCTTCCCGATACTCCTGATGGCGCAACGGGTCTTCCGTCGTCGTTACCTGCGGGCGCTGGCGTCCTAATCGACGGAGGACGCCAGGTCCACCAGTGTCCGCGCCGGTCCTGTCGGCGGAGAACCCGGCCGCCATACTGCCCGGAACTGACGCGTGAACACCATCGCGTCGGCCAGGGCGACCTCACACAGCGTGCCCGCGGACAGTTCGGGGGCCGCGATGAGACGGCTGATTATCGCCGGCGCCAAACCCGTTGCCGCCGCGGCCTTGATCGCCGCTGCCGAGCCCAGTTCTGCCGCCGGCGTCGCGGGCTGGCACACCTGGCTAAGCACCTCCCAAACGGTGTCGCGGGTACCGGAGCCCGGCTCGCGCATCAGAAGCGGCGTGGTGGCGAGTTCGCGCAGCGTCACGGGTTTACGCCGCCGAGCCCACTTGTGTCCGGGCCCCACCACGACGACCAGCTCGTCGGCGCCCAGCACTTCCCCACCCAGTCCGGCGGGCGCGTGCGGCCCCTCGATGAATCCCAGGGTCGCGCTACCGCCCCGCACCAACTCACAGACCTGTTGCGTGTTGCCCACTTCCAGCGACACCGCGACATCAGCGTGCCGTGATCGAAGAGCTGTTAGCCACAACGGAATCCGATGATCGGCGATGGTGCGCGAAGCGGCGACCACCAGCCGCGGCGCCTGGCCGGAATGCAGCGCGGCCACACCGGTGACGAACTCTCGCGCCGCTGCGAGCACCGGAGTGGCGTAGCCGATGACGGCCAATCCAGCATCGGTAAGCCGCGACCCGGTGGGACCACGCTCCAGCAATACCAACCGAAGGCGCCGTTCCAGCGCGCGGATACGCATGCTGGCCGCGGGCTGTGAAATGCCGTGCTGGCGCGCCGCGGCTCCGAGGCTGCCCGTCTCGGCGACGGACACCAGCAGGTCCAGCACGTCGAGATCGGGTGTGCCCGGCGGAAGAGGCATAAGTACAGTTTATGGGGTTCGACTAAAGCGCCTGATAATTGCCCCCTATTACGATGGGAGGCCCATGGACGACAACGACATCCGGCACCTGCGCCGCTGCATTGAACTAGCCGCCGAGGCCCTCGATGCCGGCGACGAGCCCTTTGGATCACTGCTCGCCGGACCCGACGGCACCGTGCTGATCGAGGACCGCAATCGCGTCAGCGGAGGCGATTCGACACGCCACCCCGAATTCGAACTGGCCCGGTGGTCCGCTGAGAATCAGCCGCCGGCCGACCGCGCATCCTCAACGGTGTACACCTCGGGAGAGCACTGCCCCATGTGCTCGGCCGCCCACGCATGGGTGGGGCTGGGCCGAATTGTGTACGCCAGCTCCTCGGCCCAGCTGACGCAGTGGCTCACCGACCTCGGCGTGCCCCCGGGCCCGGTTGCGGCACTGTCCATCAACGAGGTCGCGCCTGGCATTGAGACCGACGGTCCGGCACCGGATCTCGCCGGAGATGTGCATGCATTGCACGTCCGCTTCCGCGCGGGTGGCTGATCAGTTCACTTGACGCACGCGACGCCGTCCGCACCCATCTGGCTCAAGTCGGTTGGCGCCGGCGCCTGCACGCCCGTTCCCGTCGCGGCAACCGCGGTCAAGACGTCGGTCGAATTGGCATCCGCTGACGAGTCGCCCTTCTTCCCGGCGCTGTGATGGGCGATGTAGTCGTCCGCGGGGAACTGCGAACCCACCGTCAGCTGAACAGTTCCGGGTGCGACCGCACCGGATTCCGTCATCGGCAGATGCAGTTGATCGGCGAGCGCCTGCGCGCCCTCTTGGGCATCTGCGCCATAGACAATCGAGCTCTCGGTCGACATCGCCTCGGCCGTCGTCGCGCGACCACGCGTGAATCCCCGAGCCGTAAAGGCATCTTCGATGGCCGCACCCAGTCCGTCGCGCTCCGTCGCGTTGACGACGTTGAGCACCACGGGCGTCGAAAGCGGGGCCGCGGGCACCACCGCGGCCGCAGTGGGCGGCGCGGGGGCGATATCGGCGAAGAAGCGATCATGGACGATCTGCCGGATCGTCGGGAGGTCCACGATATTGACGTCCGAACCGTTCGGATCCTGGCCAAAGTCAGAGATGGGCAGCGTGTAGAGAGACATTGGCCTCTTGGTCAATGCCGAGGCGCGCGCGGCGAAGTCGACGATATTGAGGCCGGAGTCGATCGCGACGTTCTCGTGCGCGACGTTCAGGAAGTTGCGCACCGCGGCCGGATTCGACATCGCTCCACCCTTGCGCACCGCGGTCAACAACGACACCACGAAGGCCTGCTGGCGCCGGGTGCGGTCCATATCCGTGAACGATCCGTCGTTCTCGTCGCGCCTCTGCCTGACGAAGGCCATCGCCTGGGCTGCGTCGATCTGCTGAACACCTTCGTGGAAGTTGGCGCCGGAGAACTCGTCGACCGTGTCGTGGTTCAGACACACGGTGATGGGCTGCACCGACTTGGCGATCTGGAAGAACGCGGCGAGGGTCACTTCCACGAAGTGATCGATCGGCACGCCCAGAAAGTCACGCACCGTGTCGATCTGAGCCTTGCGCCCAGCCTCACGGGCGGCCTGCTCACGGGCGGTCAGATCGTTGGCACCTGCAGTGTCCGAACCACCGCTGGCCTGCCTGTCCAGTGCCTGCTGGTAGGCAAATCCGTAGGCCTGCTTGATCTTGCCCTTGCACACCGACCCGGGGCAGCCCGCCAGGTCCACATAGTCGTCGCGCGGGATCGACACCGCGGTGATAGGACCGTCGTTGCCCGGGATGTGCACCACAATCAGCACATTCGCGTTGTACCCACCGGACGTCTCGTCACCGGCATGCAGCGCGTCGTACATATCCTGCGGTAGCGGCTGCCCGTTCTGGTCGAGCCGGCTATCCAGGCCCATGAGCAGGATGTTCTGGTCTTGGCCGACAGGAGTCAGCACCCCGGGTAACACGTGTGAGGTGATGATCTGCCCTACCGCCGTGTTGTATCCGGCCCAGCCAAAACCTGTGATGGCCATGACAAATGCCGCAGCGATACCGACGACCAGACGCCCCTTCTCCAGCACCCAGCGCTGTGCCTCACCAGAATCCAGCTCGCCCATAACAGTTGACCATTGTTGTGGACAATCGGTCCAAAACACGGCAAGCACGCCTCGGACTCTCCGGCGAGTCCCATATCGACGCCCACTGTGAAGTACGTGTGAATTTGCCAGGGCCGCTCGCTAATCCGCGCGCGCAAGCCCCAGCACCGGGATAATTCGAGTGGTCATGCGCGCGTACTCGGCGAAGTTCTCGAAGCGTTCCGCCTGGCGCGTATAGATCCGGTCGCGTTCCTCACCCACCACATCACGCACTGTCACCGGAAAGCGGTCATCGCCGATCTCCACCGATACCTGGTCCGGGTGGGCCAGCGCGTTGTAGTACCAGCCGGAGCTGTTCTCCCGTCCGTTGTTGGAGGCGAACACATAAAACTCGCCACCTTCTTCGCCCGGTTGGTAAGCCATCGGGTTTTGACGCGGTTCGCCCGACTTGGCGCCGATGGTATGCAGGATCAACATGTCGAACTGCGCGAGAAAGCCGTCAACGGCGCCGTTCTCGCGAATCTGGGCCATCACGCTCGCATGAAAGTCTTTGGGGTTCGTTTCGGTCATGCCCTATTCAATGTCAATCTAATTGACACTATTCCCGTGGCGGATGAAATCCTCAACAATTCCCTCGACAAACCCGTCGTCGACCGCCTCCCCCGTCACGATCACGCGGTAGTACAGGGGCGCCACCAACTGTTCGGCGAGGCGAGCGACATCGACGCCCGCGGGCAGTTCCCCCCGCTGCACCGCCCGAGTGAACGGAATCTGATCGCGTGCCTGCTGTTCGCGTAGATAGCGAGCCCGGAACGCGTCCGCGAGCTGCGGGTCATGCTGAGACTGGCCAATGAGAGCCCGAAACACCGCGCCAGCATCATCGGTCGTGAGGAACCGCGCGGTGGCGCCCAGATGGTGCCGCAGGTCGGCCCCGAGGCTGCCCAGATCGGGTGGATCCAACTGAAAGGCGGCGTCTTCCAGGAAGACGTCCATCAGCACCTCCGCCTTGGAACTCCACCAGCGGTAGACGGTCTGCTTGGCCACCCCCGCGGCCTTGGCAATGCCTTCCATGGTCACTCCGGCATAGCCCTTGGCGACCAGCAGATCGTCGGCGGCGTGAATGACGGCCTCACGCGCGGTCTCGCTGCGGCCATGCCGATTTCCGAAATGGCGGCGCGCGTCGTCGGCCTCGCGGGGCTTCGCCGTCTCACTCACAGCATTCATCGAATCACCACCCTAGACTAGACGAGACGTTGCGTCTATTCTAGGTGATATGACAACGACACTTCATGAACCCGAATTCGCCACGATCGTGGACCGGCTCTTCGAGAACGCCTCACGCGATGCACTCCCCGTCGACCGGACTACTTTCCACGAGAAGTCCGTCGAGGAGCGCGTCGAACTGTTCCAGAACATCTACGTGCCCGTCGCGCCCGATGCCGGACGGCTCCTCTACAGCCTGGTCCGCGCCACCAAGCCCAAGACCATCGTCGAGTACGGCCTGTCCTACGGGATCTCGACCCTGCATTCGGCCGCGGCCGTTCGCGACAACGGTTTCGGCCGCATCATCACCACGGAAATGAACACCGCGAAGATCACCGCCTCACGCGCGACCTTCGCCGAAGCCGGAGTGTCCGACCTCATCACCATCCTGGAGGGCGACGCCCGCGAGACACTAAAGACGATTGATGGACCGATCGAGTTTCTGCTGCTAGACGGCTGGCCCGACCTCGACTTGCCCATTCTCAAGATCCTCGAGGACAAGCTGGCGCCAGGAGCGCTCGTCATCGCCGACAACGTCGGATTCGAAAGCAGCAAGCCATATCTGGAGTACGTCCGCACCCCAGAGAACGGCTACGTGAGTGTGGCCTCACCCATCGGGGAATGCATGGAGCTCAGCTGCCGTTGTGCGTAACGGCGCAATCTCACAGAAGCGTTGGCGGCGGTCGTCTCGCCAAAGTCTCCCGCCGCCAACGCCTTCAGAACCACTCCAGGAAGGTGTGGCATGTCCAAATCTACTCTCGGCCTGACGGCCGCGGCGTGCACTTCGTTCGCATTGCTGTGTGCGGCGCCCGCATCCGCGGGACCCAAATCACCTCAGACACCCAGCGAACTCGGCGCCGAGCTCCAGTCACAGGGCTATAAAGTTCAGTACGAGCGAATCGGCAACTGTGCCTTGGATGCCGGATCGGTTGTCGGCACCCGGATCGGCCCGGCGGTGTGGGCCGATACCACCACCCAGACCAAGGCCGGTGGCGGCGTCGGCGACGGTGCCGGCACCCGCGGAGGTGTCACCTGGAGCCATGACGTGGACCACCAGATCGCCTACATCACGGTGGCATGCAAACGCGCGGCAAAATGAGCCGAGCCGTACGGGAGATCCGGTCGCGATGGCAGCGGTGATGGTTGGCAAATAATCGGATGCGCTAGCCGCCCTGGGGAACTAGCATGCCTGAAATCGTCAGTGCCACAGGGTAGCTGGTACGCCCGAAGTGGAGGACTTCCGCCATGGCAACGTGGGTCAGCCGAGGCGAGCGCCCAGAGGATGCCTCGGCCAACAGATCCGGAGGCGAGCCCTGAGGGCTTCTATGCTGGCGGCGTGAGCACGAGCGAGCCCATGGGCACCATTCGAGTCAGCGCTGTAGTGCTGCGGGACAACCGCGGAGCTGTCCTGACCGTCCGTAAACGCGGCAGCACCCGGTTTATGTTGCCCGGCGGTAAGCCCGACGTGGGCGAGAGCGCAGCGGAAACCGCCGTACGTGAAGTCCGCGAAGAGCTGTCGATCGATCTGGAGCCGACGGCACTGCGCTCGCTCGGGGTCTTCAGAGCTGCCGCCGCGAACGAACCCGGATTCGATGTTGAGTCAACGGTGTTCGCCCATCCGCCGGTACCGGTCAGTCAACCGGCCGCCGAAATCGAGGAACTGCGCTGGCAGTTACTTGATGGGCCGTATCCCACAGATCTGGCACCCCTGCTCGCAGAGCACATACTCCCCGCTCTTGTCCAAGCGCCAAGCACGGGTCTGACAGCCCCCTAGAACAAAAGAAGACCCCCCGAACGTTCGGGGGGTCTTCTTTCTGTGGAGCTACGCGAGTTCCCCCAGGAAGACGCGCGCTGTGTTGATCACATCAACAGCCGATCGACACTGGTCGATTGTTTGCTATGCCAGCAAGTCTCCCAATGGCTACCCGTAGGACTGCTGGTCGGTAGCCCGACCACGACCGCGCGAGCCGCGCAACCCGCAGCGTTACAGCAGCCAACACCTGGAAGCACTCTCTGAGATCTCGCCGCACCCATCGGGGTGAGCGAAACAACTGTGACTCGCCGAACTCATCGTGTCCAACCTCGGGAGGTGGTACACGTATGTGCGCAAGTACGTTCAGGCTAGATACACAAGCTACGGGAGCTGCAGTGGCGCTGACGATCCGGAAGATCCTCGAACAGGTCCAGAACGGGACCATCAGAATCCCTGCTTTCCAACGCGGATTCGTGTGGGATGCGGAACGCGTATCCTACCTAATGGATTCGGTCTATAAGGGTTATCCATTTGGGGCGCTCATCTTGTGGCGGACTAAAGAGAAACTGAGCCATGAGCGAAAACTGGGCCCATTCGAGTTACCAGATGTTGAACCTGAGTATCCGATCGACTATGTGCTTGACGGGCAGCAGCGGCTTACGTCGATATTCGGCGTCTTCCAGACCGATCTAACACCTGTTGAAGACGCTTCATGGACGAAAGTTTACTTCGACATGTCCGCGGAGGCAGACCTACAAGAAAGCCAGTTCGTATGTCCTGCGCCGGGCGACATTGACGTGAAACGGCATTTTCCTATCGGCACGTTTTTTGACGTAACCGCCTATCGACAGGCCACCGAGCATCTGACGCCAGATCAGGCTAAGCTAATCGACATTGTTCAATCTTACTTTAAAGAAGCGACCATTCCGACACAGGAAGTCGCGACGGAGGACAGAGCCAAAGTTGCGATCGTCTTTGAACGAGTTAACCGCTTAGGCGTGGAACTAGACACTTTCCAATTGCTTTCGGCGTGGACTTGGAGCGACGATTTCGACCTTCAGGAGAGGATTCGCACACTCGCCGATGAAGTCTCTCCACACGGCTTCGGCGATATCTCAGAAGACACCAATCTGATCCTGCGTTGTTGCGCCGCTGTCGTAGCCAAAGATGCATCGCCAGCCACGCTAATGGGCCTCAAAGGCGCAGACGTCCGGGCAAAGTTCGACGAGATCGAAAATGGCGTAAAAGGTGCCATAGATTTTCTGCGCAACAATCTGAACGTAAAGACACTCGCGAACCTACCTTATCCATCTCTCCTCGTCCCGCTAGCAGTCTTCTTCGCTACCACCGACAACAAGGGGGTGAAACTGAGCAGTCAGCAACGTGAAGCTATCGAGAGATGGATTTGGAAATCTTGCTTCTCGCGTAGATTCAGCGCAGCCGTTCTCCGAAACCTAAAGCGTGATATTGACGAGGTTTTGAAGCTAAAAAATACAGCGTCGTCAGAACTTGACTCTTTCACAGTTTCTTTAGACGAAGATTACTTCATCGATCAGGCCTTTACCATCGGAACCGTTCACACTAAGACGTTGATCTTGCTCTTGGCGAATAAAGGACCGCGTTCATTTATATCTGGCTCCTTAGTGGATCTTGGACCAGTGCTACAAGCATACAATCGCGAAGAATTCCATCATTTAATGCCTAGAAGCTTCCTCAAGGACAAGGGTCGAAGTACCACAGATATCAACCGGCTAGCGAATTTTGCGATTATCTCTGCAATGGACAATAAGGTGCTTAGCGGCGATGCTCCCAGCGTCTACAGACGAAAGATGCCTTCAGAAGCTATCGACGACATTCTTGTCTCGGCGATATGCCCAAACTCTCTGTTTGATAATGATTACGACGCATTCATTCGCGCGCGGGCGAAGTCGCTCGCTGACTATGCCAAGTCACTCATGGGGTTGAAAACGACATGAGAAGTGATAGGACGTCTCTCCGACTGCACTACAACCACCTAGCCCTAAACCAGATCCTGCGTGTCGGCCGACTTGGTCGAACGTACTGATTCGGCGTTTGCTGGTCGCTTCACGCAACCAGTCCTGAAGCCGCGGCAGCAGTCCCCAATGTTGATGTGGCGTTGATGTAAAAACGCCCCAGTCAGATTTTGATTCTCTGACCAGGGCGTTTCTTTGTGGAGCTGCCGGGAATTGAACCCGGGTCCAACGGCCGTTCATTAAGGCTTCTCCGTGCGCAGTTCGCTATGCCTCTACTTGGATCTCTCGGTCTCGCGAACAAGCCGAGATGACGATCCCAGTCGCTGTTTGATGTCCCTACGGGCCCCGCGACCGAACCCGTAGGTTTGTCCCTCTAGCTGATGCCAGGGTCCGGGCCGAGGGCGCTCCCGGTCTGACAGACACGCAGTCGCTTAGGCAGCGAGTGCGTAGTCGCGCTGATGAGAATCGGCGCTTAATTGGTTGCAATGACGCTTACGGTGGTCTCTTGCCTGCACCGGCACGCTTCCCTTAAGTCGAGACTCGCTGTCGAAACCTTTCAGCCCCGTCACCCCACCGACCATCGGTGAGACACTCCATCCTACCGCCGAAGATCCACGAAGCCACCGAATTACCCGGCCATGCCACGGTAGCGTGCTGGAAATCGCCAAACCTGGGGAGTTACCACCATGCGCATGCTGCCGAGTGCCTACGCCGCCGTTGTGGCCGGTGCGACCGTATTCGCTGCTCAGGCGTCCGCCGAGCCGGCGGTACCCAACCTCGACGGCTACGCACCTGTCGAGCCCACCGCCTATGAGACGTACTCCGCATACGCCACGACGGGTGTGCAGTTCCTCACCCCCGACGGCCTGCGCTGCCGCATCACCTCGAACTCCCGGGCCACCGGCCTCGAGGGCACGTGCTGGGGCAAGCTCCCCGGCGTCGCGGGCGACGAGAACATCGCCACGGTCTCACTCAACACCCCCGCCGCCAGCCTGACCCACATGCCGGATCTGGGCCAGCAGGAGATTGTCGCGCGGCCCGACGCGTCACCGGCCGGCCCGGCGCCCGTCGACCCCAGCGCCTATCGCCCGCTGACCTCCGGCCAGAAGATCACCTACGGCCTCAAGGCCACCAACAAGATGATCACGTGCGCCGTGAGCGATCAGCGCGAGACGATCTGCATACTGCCCACCAACTTCACCGGCGACAGTCCGCACGGATTCGTGCTGTCCCCCACGGGCAGCCGGGCCTTCTAGCGCGCGTCCTCGAGCACCTGCAAGGCGGCGTTGTATCCCGGTATGAAAGAAATCGCCGGTCCCCCATGACATCCGGCGCTCCCGAGGTACAGGCCCTCGACGGGCAACGGATGGTCGCGGTATCCGCGTGGCCCCGGTCTGTTGACTCCGATCTGGTCTGCGTGCACTAACCCGAAGCAGTAGTCACCGCCCGGTGCCCCGAACATGGTGCCCATGTGCCGTGGCGTGAAGGTGGTGTGCCGCAGCACGATGTCCCCGAAATTGGGAGCCAGCCGGGAGATCTTGTCGATGACCCGCTGCCCCATCTCCGCCTTCATCTCGCCGTACCGGGCATGCTCGGTCTCGACCGGAAACCACAAGGCGAACGCCGAGGCCGCGTACTTGCCCTCCGGCGCCAGCTCTCGGTCGTGCAGGGACGGGATCTGGAACACCACGGCGGGGTCGGCGGGCACGATCCCCCGCCGACAGTCTTCCCACTGCGCCTGCAGCTCTTCGGGCGTGCTGTACATCCCGATCGTCGACTGCATCTGCGGATCGTTCAGACTCTCGTACGGCGCGACGAACTCCGGCAGCGCCGCCAGGGCGAAATGCATTTGCAGATAGCTGCCGCGATGATCCACGCGCGCGAATCGGTCACGCTGATCTGGCGGAACCACCGAGGAATCCAGCATCTCCACCACGGTGAGATCAGGCGCGACGCACGAAACAACCACCGGCGCGGTGATTGTCGATCCATCGTCCAACGCGACTCCGGTCACCCGACCGCCTGCGGTGAGGATTTCGGCCACCTTGCTGCGGAGCCGCACCTCCCCGCCGTGCCCGACGAAGTGATCGTGAAGATGCGACGTCAACGCCCCAATGCCGCCACGAAGCTTCTTCATCTGCAACGCGGTCGCGTCCGGCATCGCCAACCCGAAGGCCAGCGCGGCTGCGCTCCCGGGTGTTTCCGGGCCGCGATAGGTCATGTTGAGCGCCAGGAATGCCAGCATCCCGCGCAGCGCACCATGTTTCTCCTTGTCGGGGAAATACCGGTCCAGCACGTCGGTCACCGAACCGAAGAGCATCTCGTTGATGCTGGCCCGCTCGAATTCATTTGTTGCGCAGGCATACATCTCGTCAAATGTCTTCGGCTGCTGTCCCACCTCGAATCGCCCCAGCGCCCTCGTCGGCGCTTGACTCCACGCCATGATCCCCGCCATGCCGTTGACAGCCTCGGCTCCATGCGCCTCATTGAGATGGGTCAACAGCTTCATCGGATCGCTGTAGTAGATCAGCGGATCGTCGCCAATTCCCCTGAGCGCCACCGAAACAACGTCCAGGTCGACCGTCGGCAAGGCATCAAGGCCGAGGTCACGGCTCAGCACGGCGGATGTCGGAAACTGGACCGATCCGGCGATCTCGAACCGGTACCCGTCGAACAGCTCCACCGTCGAGGCCATGCCGCCGGAGTAGAGCTTGGCGTCGAGGCAGACCGTACGCAGCCCCGACTGCTGAAGTTTCGCCGCCGCAGTCAGTCCGTTGTGCCCGGCGCCGATCACGATTGCTTCGAAGTCCGCCATCACCCCACGCTGGCACGGCTCACCAAGTTTTGTCAATAGTGACAAAACTTGGTTTCAGGACGTCTCGCCGATTCCCGCCTTCAGCGAATCCAGCGCGGTGCGACTCAGCCGCGTGAGCTCCTCGGGCGAGTGATCCTCACCGAGCATCCACGCGTCCATGGCACCGAAGACCGCTGCGGCAATACAGCGCGCCGTCACGGTATTACGCAGGCGCACATCGGGATTGACATCGCCGCCACCATCACGTACGAGGTGCTCCTCGATCACCTCGGCGAATTCGGCCTCCACCTGGCGGATATGCCGCACGATGCGCGCCCGATCGAGCTCCTGGTTGCGCAGCGTCGCGATCTTGATCACCGCGTCGACGTCGTAGGGGGCGCTGAAGATCGCCGACTCCACCGATACCAGGATGGGTTCGCCCGGAGTTCTGGCATCCAGGGCGCTGCGAAACCATTGCAGACCAAGGTCGTAGTCCAGAAAGAGCAGATCGTGCTTGGACTCGAAATGGCGATAGAAGGTTCGCAGCGAGACACCGGCATCCGCCGCGATCTGGTCAACGGAGGTGTCCTCGACACCCTGGCCAAGAAAGCGCACCATCGCCGCCTGCCGAAGCGCCGCGCGCGTCCGCTCGCTGCGCACAGTCTGAGCAGGTCTGACCATCCTGGAAAGGTACCCCACCGGCAGCCGAAGACAAGTTATGTCACTATTGACAAAACTTGATGGTGCTGCGAGGCTCCGGACATGGTGTCGCTCGTCGTCCACGCGATCCTCGGAATCGCAGTCATCGCGCTCATCGTCGCGTCGAATCGACCGATATTCGCCCGGACCGCAACGGGTCCCGCGTTATCGCTGCTCGAAATCGTGTACTACGTCGTCGGTATCGCCTCGATCGCGCTAGGCTGGTACTTCAACATCCGGTACGTCGCCGAGTACCACGTGTCCAACCCGATCACCGGCTGGATCGACTACATCAAGCTGATGTTCGTCAATCCGGCCGCGGGCTCAGCCAGCCAGGACTACACCATCGGCAATGTCATTCTGCTGCCGCTGATGACGATCATCGACGGGTACCGCCGCGGCATCCGGCGTCCATGGCTCTACTTCGTCTCGAGCCTCTTCACGAGTTTCGCGTTCGCGTGGGCCTTCTACCTGATCACCGTCGAACGCCAGCGCAGGCACCAACCGGCCACGGTCTTCGAATCCGTGTGAGCTACATGCCTTTTGCGCGACGCCCCAGTTCACGGGTGATCTCGCGGGTGGCGTCCCGCTTGGCCAGGTCCTGACGCTTATCGTGCGCCTGCTTACCGCGCGCCAAGGCCAATTCCACTTTGACCTTGCCGTCCAGGAAGTACAGCGATAACGGCACCAGCGTGAGGTTGCCATCGCGGATCTTGCCGACCAGTTGATCAATCTGCGCTCTGTGCAGCAACAGCTTCCGGTTCCGCAGCGGCGCATGGTTGGTCCAGGTGCCGTGGTCGTATTGCGGGATATGCAACGCGCGCAGCCACACCTCGCCATCATCGACGGTGGCGAACGCATCCACCAGGGAGGCCTTACCCTCGCGCAGACTCTTGACCTCGGTGCCCACCAGCTGCACCCCGGCCTCGTACACATCGAGAATCGAATAGTTGTGCCGCGCCTTGCGATTGGACGCGATGATCTGGCGCCCGTCGGTCGGTTTCTTACTCATCGCCAGGACCTATCTACGCACGTACAGACGCAACGTCACATACGCGGTTACCCCGGCCAGCAGAATGCCCAGCGCCGCCATCTGAATCGACGCGAGGAACACGTCCCCGTAGGTGATCGGGGCAATCAGGTTGGCCTGAATGAACTGTTCCAGCGCCCCGTTGAGGATGGTCACCCGCGCCACGATCAGACCGATCACCGCCAGCAATACACCGGCAAGCGCAGCGATCACCGCCTCCAACAGGAACGGCAATTGTGTGTACCAACGAGTGGCACCCACCAACCGCATGATGCCCACTTCGGTGCGCCGCGTGTAAGCAGCGACCTGAACCATGTTGGCGATCAACAGAACCGCACCCACGGCCTGGACCAGCGCGATCATGAACGCCGCATCACGCAGGCTGTTCAGGACCGCGAACAAGCGGTCGATCAGATCCTTCTGGTTGAGCACGCCCTTCACACCGGGCTTGCCGACGAAGGACTCATCGAAATCCGCGTGCGTCTCCGGGTTCTTGAGCTTGACGATGAAGGAGGCGGGGAACGCGTCCTTGCTCACATCCTTCATCAAGTCCCGGAACTGTGGCAGCCGCTTCTCGGCGTCCGCGTACGCATCCTCACGGTTCACGAAACGCACCGACTTGATGTCGGAACGCTTCTCGATCTCGTCGCGCAGGCTTTTGCAGATATCGCTGCTGCAGTTGGTGTCGCTGGCCGACAGGTCCTCGGTGAGGAAGATCTGCGTCTCCACACGGTCCAAGTAGATGGCCTTCGAGTTCTTGGCAAGCGATATCACCAGCAGACCACCACCGAACAGCCCGATCGCGATGGCGGTCGTGATGATCATCGCCACCGTCATCGTCACGTTGCGGCGCAGGCCGGTGAGGACCTCGTTGAACAGGAATCCAAAACGCATGTTCTATTCCACTTACCTATCTACCCCGTAGACACCGCGCTGCTCGTCGCGGATCAGCTTGCCCAGTTCCAACTCGATCACGCGTTGGCGCATCGAGTCGACGATGTGATGGTCGTGGGTCGCCATCAGCACGGTAGTACCGGTGCGGTTGATCCGCTCCAGCAGCGCCATGATGTCCTCGCTGGTCTCGGGGTCCAAGTTCCCGGTCGGCTCGTCGGCCAGCAGCACCAGCGGACGGTTGACGAACGCGCGCGCGATACCGACGCGCTGCTGCTCACCACCGGACAGCTCCGAGGGCAACCGGCTGGCCTTGCCGGTCAGGTTCACCATCTCCAGCACCTCGGGAACGATGCGGTTGATGATGTCCGTCTGCTTGCCAATCACCTCTAGCGCGAAGGCCACGTTCTCGTACACCGTCTTCTGCTGAAGTAGCCGGAAGTCCTGGAACACGCAGCCAATCGTCTGCCGAAGGTGCGGGATCTCGCGGCCGCGCAGCTTGTTCACATGGAACTTGGAAACCTGGATTTCGCCCTTGGTGGGCAGCTCCTCGCCCAGCAGCAGCCGCATGAATGTCGACTTACCCGAACCCGAAGGACCGATGAGGAACACAAACTCACCCTTGTCGATCTCGAGGCTCACGTTGTCCAACGCGGGCCGAGCCGACGATTTGTAGAGCTTGGTTACCTTGTCGAGGCTGATCACGGCACGCCAGTCTAGCCGGGAAACCCGTGATGACCGTGAGGGCGCACTACGGCGCGGGGGTCGCGGGCGTCGGCGGAGGCGCACCCGGCAGTGGCGGAAGCTGCGGCGGGACCACCCAGGGAGGCAACCATCCGGGCGGCTGAGGCGGGGTCGTCGTCGGGGGTGTCGGCGGTGTTCCGCTGGGCGTCAACGTCGGGAATGTCGTGACGATGGTGTTCGTCGGCTCCGTCGTCGTGGTCGTGGTGGGCGGCGTCGTGGTCGCCGGACGCCTGGTGGTGCTCGGCACGGGCCGCGGCGCGGTCGTGGTGACGCTGGGCGTGGGCACCCAGGTGTATCCGGGAGGTGGCTGCGGCGGCGCGGGCTCCGGCTTATTGATCTCGTAGAGCCAGCTTGCCGCGACGAACGCGAGAATCAACACAGCCGTCGAGGTTCGGATCCTGACCTTTGCCCTGAGCTTCGTTCCCCAGGACAGGAGCTTCTCCCACAACGGTTCCTGGCGGGGTTCTCTCATTTGAGATCCTCGTCCTTCACGATCGGTTGCGGCTTGGTGTCAACACCCTCGTCGCGAGCCTCCTCGCGTCTGTTGTCCCGTTTGAGCTCTCCGGAGCTCGACGACGACATGGTGCGCACCACCGGGCGACTGTCCCCCACCAGCGCCACGCCCGCCTTGGCCAGCGCCGCGATCACCTTGGCGCGTAGCCGCCGGCCCACCTCGAACTGCTTACCGGGCAGCGACCGCGCCACCATGCGCACGTTGACCCGGTCCACCTCGATGCTCTCGACACCCATCAGCGACGGGGCATCGAGCAGCAGCTGAGACAGATCGCGGTCCACCAGCGCCTGCTGGCAGACGTCGTACAACACATCGTTGACCCGGGCCAGGTCCACGCTCGTCGGAACCGGGATATCGACGACCGCGCGCGCCCAGTCCTTGGAAAGGTTGACCGCCTTGACGATCAACCCGTTCGGAATGGTGATGACCTCACCCTCGCTCGAACGCAACTTGGTAACCCGCAGGGTGACCTCCTCGACAGTCCCCCGGGACTCGGTGGTCTGCCCCTGCACGTACAGCTCCACCAGATCGCCGAAGCCATACTGCTTTTCGGTGATGAGAAAGAATCCGCTCAGCAGATCCTGGACGACACGCTGGGCACCGAAACCGAGCGCACCACCCAGCACGGCGGCCGGACCCGCGAGCCCGCCTATCGAAATGCCCAGCACCCCAACGACGTGCACGGTGGTGACCACAACGACCAGCACCACGACGATCCAGGAGACGACGGAGGCGAGCGCCTGCCGGTGCTTACTGGCTTCGGAGCGCACCAACGCGTCGCTCTGCGTGAACGAGCGGTCCAGCCGGCGGGTGATCTTGTGCGCGCCCCAGTTGATGAAGCGGACAAGGATCATCGCGCCCAGGACGGCGATGACGATCTGCAGGCCGCTGTCGAGTAACCAGCGACCAACCTCGCTGGACCACAGGGTGTTCCAGCGCTCCTCGAGACGAAGACTCGCCGCGCTGAACTCGGCGGCGCTAGTCATCTCGCCTATTGCGCCACCGAATGCCCGCCTCGAGGAATCCGTCGATGTCCCCGTCGAGCACCGCCGCGGGATTGCCTACCTCGTACTCGGTACGCAGGTCCTTGACCATTTGGTAGGGCTGCAGCACATAGGAGCGCATCTGAGTGCCCCATGAGCTGCCGCCATCGCCCTTGAGCGCATCCATCTCGGCGCGCTCCTCGAGCCGCTTACGCTCCAGCAGCCTGGCCTGGAGCACCCGCATCGCCGCGACCTTGTTCTGCAGCTGCGACTTCTCGTTCTGGCAGGTGACGACGATCCCCGTCGGGATGTGCGTGAGCCGCACGGCCGAGTCGGTGGTGTTCACCGACTGGCCACCCGGTCCGCTCGATCGGTAAACGTCAACGCGCAGATCGCCTTCGGGGATATCGATGTGATCGGTCGTCTCCACCACCGGCAGCACCTCGACATCGGCGAACGAGGTCTGGCGCCGACTCTGGTTGTCGAACGGGCTGATGCGCACGAGCCGGTGTGTGCCCTGCTCCACCGAGAGCGTGCCGTAGGCGAAGGGGGCGTGCACGGCGAAGGTCGCGCTCTTGATACCCGCCTCTTCGGCGTAGGAGGTGTCGAAGACCTCGACCGGGTACTTGTGCGCCTCGGCCCAGCGGATGTACATGCGCATGAGCATTTCGGCCCAGTCCGCGGCGTCCACACCGCCGGCGCCGGACCGAATCGTGACCACGGCCTCGCGCTCGTCGTACTCACCCGAGAGCAGCGTCCGGACCTCCATGGCCTCGATGTCCTCGCGCAGCTTCGCGCGGTCGGCATCGGCCTCCGCCACCACCGAGGCGTCGTCGCCTTCCTCGGCGAGCTCGTAGAGCACCGGCAGATCATCGAGCCGCTGCCGGAGCGCTTCGACGCGCCGCAGCTCACCCTGCGCGTGCGAAAGCTGGCTCGTCACCTGCTGGGCACGCGCCTGGTCATCCCACAAGTTGGGGTCGGCGGCGGATTCTTCGAGCGTCTTGATCCGGGCACGCAGACCGTCGACGTCGAGCACCCGCTCCACCGTGGTGAGGGTCGTGTCGAGGTCAGCGATGTCGGCTTGGCAGTCCAGATCCACAACAGTTGAGGTTACCGGGCTGACGGAGCACAACATTCCGACCCGATGGATCACCCCTACCCTCGCGTCACCGCGCGGATGTGATCGGCAGAGTGGCCCAGACGGATAGCTGCCTCCGATACCGCCGCGCGGTCCATTAATTCCGGTGGCCCCAGCGCGCCGAGGACCGCTGCCACCTCGCCGTCATCGCCGAAGACGGGAACACCCAAGAACCCGATCCGGCATGGCTTGGCCAAGTCAACCGGTTCGCTCATCATGTCCACCATGACGTCCAGAGTTCGCTGGTCGGCCTCGCGGCGCCCTCCCGCCGGCGCACCGGCGAGCGAGTAGAACTGATCTACATGCATGCTCTGGCGCGCGACATAGAAGCCGTCGGCACGCACCCGCGCCAACATGGCCGAGACACGTTCCCATCGCGAGTCAGAAACCTTCGCCCCGGCGTTCTCCAGCCACCGCCGAACCAGCGAATCGTCGGCCCACGCCATGAAGATGATCCCGGCCGGGGCCGCCAAACGGACACGGCTACCGACGGGATAGCCGACACCCGTCGCGGAACGTCCCGACGACGAGATGACCGCCACATCGTCGCCGATGACCATCGCCATCGTGGCCAGCGCGGCGAAGTGGTGCGCGAGCTCGGCGACCTCACGGTCTGCCGCCGCGGCGATGCCGAAGCGCGCACGCGCCGCATGACCGCCGATGAGCAGCGCCGGGCCTATCGAATACGTCTTGTGCCGGGGATGTCGCTCCAGATAGCCCGCGTCCGTTAGCGCCTGAAGTATCGCGAGAGTGGATGCCGCGTTGACACCCACCGCTTCGGCGATCTCGGTCATCGACTTGGGCTGGGTGGGTCGTGCCGCCAAGTGATCCAAGATCTGCGTGGCCCGCACGACAGCGGGCGCGGGCTTCGTCATTCGCGTCCCAATCTGGTAGCAGACTGCTACGATTTGCTGTCGGATTTGATATATCAAATCCGACAAAGACATACAATAATCAACTACTAGCTACCCGGTGGATTGATCCATGCATTCCTTTGGAAAACAGCTAGCCGCACTACCAAGATCACGGTACGGCCCGTGGGCCGTTATCGCGGCCGGAGAGACAGAAACGGCGACCGCGTTCGCGCGCCATATCGCGGCGAACGGCATCAACATCGTCCTGGCGGCGCATGGCGGCAGGGCCGACGCATACACGCTGGCCGTGACCGCCGGGGTCAGTGTGCGCACCACATCGCCCGACGTCTTCACCGGCGAGCTCGCCGCGGCCACCGACGACATCGACGTGGGCCTGTTGGTGTGCGTCACCGACGAGGACACCGGCAGCAGCCGCTTCGGCGAATCCGACCTGAATCGAATGCGGACGCTCTACCTGTGCCATCGATTCGGGCATAGAATCGCCGACCGCGGCCAGGGCGGCGTCATCATGGTGAGATCGCTGGCAACACGAGGGATGGCGCACCACACTCAGCCGCGCGGAGCCGATTCGACATTCACGACGGGCATCCGCGATGACCTGCACAGGCAGGGCGTCGAGGTGGCCCTGTTCGACGATTACGTGCCGCACCGGCCCGCGATGGACGCCGACGACCTCGCCTTGATGGCCCTGGCCCGGCTCGGTCGGCGACGACACCGTCAGTGTCTTCACGAACTTGATCAGCCGGATTGCCGCAGCGTCCGCGGCGTCAACTGACGATCCGACAGTTGTGCACCGGGCGTTCAGTTTCCCGTCCCTCCCTATCCAAACTGACGCACTGGTAAGTTCCTGACCGTGAGTCAGGAACTTAAAACTGCGCCCAAGACCGAACTGCTTCACCCCACCCAGGACGACTTCGCCGAATTCGACGGCGAGACACGTCGGCTCCTGAAGGCAACCGTCGATTGGTTCGAAGAACGCGGGAAGACCCGCCTGCTCAAGGACTATGTCGACAAGGTCTTCTACCAGGACTTCCTGGACTTCGCGGCGCGCGAGAAGCTGTTCGCCACCTTCCTCACCCCGGCCGCCGACGGCGCCGGGAACGCCGACAAGCGCTGGGACACCGCCCGCGTGGCCAAGCTCTCGGAGATCCTCGGCTTCTACGGCCTGAACTACTGGTACCCGTGGCAGGTGACCGTGCTCGGGCTCGGGCCGGTGTGGCAGAGCACCAACACCGACCCCCGCAAGCGTGCCGCCGACCTGCTTGATGGCGGTGCCGTCGCGGCCTTCGGCCTGTCGGAGCAGGCCCACGGCGCCGACATCTACTCCACCGACCTGGTACTCACCCCCGTCGAAGGCGGCGGATACAAGGCCTCCGGCCGCAAGTACTACATCGGTAACGGCAACTGTGCCCGCATCGTCTCGGTGTTCGGCCGTGTTCAGGACCGCGACGGTCTGGACCAATACGTCTTCTTCCTCGCCGACAGCGAGCACCCCAACTACACGGTGATCAAGAACGTCGTGCCGTCCCAGATGTATGTCGCCGAGTTCGAGCTCAACGACTACCCGGTGAGCGAAGACGACATCCTGCACGTCGGCGCGGACGCCTTCAGCGCGGCACTCAACACCGTCAACATCGGCAAGTTCAACCTGTGCTTCGGCGGCATCGGCCTCTCGACACACGCCCTGTACGAGTCCGTCACCCACGCGCACAACCGCATTCTGTACGGCAACCCGGTCACCAAGTTCGACCATGTGCGCCGCGAGTTCGTGGACGCCTACGCCCGGTTGATGGGCATGAAGCTGTTCAGTGAGCGCGCCGTGGACTACTTCCGCACCGCCAGCCCCGAGGACCGCCGCTACCTGCTGTTCAACCCGGTGACCAAGATGAAGGCCACCACCGAAGCCGAGAAGGTACTGGCGTTGCTGGGGGATGTCATGTCGGCCAAGGCATTCGAGGCCGAGACCTACACCACCGCGGCACGTATCGACGTGGCGGGGCTGCCCAAGCTTGAGGGCACGGTGGCCGTCAACCTGGCACTGATCCTCAAGTTCATGCCCGCCTACCTGCACCATTCGCAAGACCTCCCGGTCCCCGGAGTGCAGCTGGAAGCTCGCGACGACGAGTTCCTGTTCAACCAGGGCCCGGCCAGCGGCCTGGGCAAGGTCCAGTTCCACGATTGGCGCAAGCCGTTCGCGGAGAACGCCGGCATTCCGAACGTCGCAGCCTTCACCGAGCGCGCCGAGGCGCTGGCCACCCTGGTGGCCGCGGAGAAGGACGCCATCAAGACCGCCGGCCTGGATCTGCAGTTGAGCATCGGTGAGCTGTTCACTCTCGTGGTGTACGGCGGACTGATCCTGGAGCAGGCCAAGCTACGGGGTACCGACGAGCAGCTCATCGACCAGATCTTCGAGATCCTCAACCGGGACTTCTCGCAGTACGCGGTCGACCTGATCGGCAAGCGCGAGGCCACCGCTACGCAACGGCAGTGGGCCAAGGACGTGATTTCAGAACCCGTATTCAATTCCGAACGCTTCGATGCGATTTGGAATCGAGTCGAGGCGCTGTCCGGCGTGTACGAAATGCGGGCCTAGTCCGCAGGTCTACCCGCGCACCCTCGGAACCGTCGCTAGCATCGGTGGGGTAACCCGTCCGCACAGGACCGCGGCCAGCCCCCTGTCGGCCAGCCCATAGCCGACGACAGCCGCTGCCCCCTGTCGGGCAGATAAGGACGTACGAGGGTGCGCGCCGTTCACGTCGCCATCGTCGGTGCGGGGCCCTCGGGCTTCTTTGCCGCCGGATCGCTGCTCAAACACTCCGATTTCGACGTGCATGTCGACATGCTCGAAATGCTCCCGACTCCTTGGGGTTTAGTTAGGTCCGGGGTCGCTCCGGACCATCCCAAGATCAAGTCGGTCAGCGCGGTGTTCGAGAAGACGGCGACGCATCCGCGTTTCCGGTTCTTCGGCAACATCGAAGTGGGAGTGCAGATCACTGCCGAGGAGCTGGCGTCGCGCTACGACGCGGTGATCTACGCGGTCGGAGCCCAGTCCGACAAGCCCCTGGGCATCCCTGGGGATCAGCTGCCGGGCTGTATCGCCGCCGTCGACGTGGTGGGTTGGTACAACGCCAATCCCACGCACCAGAAGGTCTCGGTTGACCTCTCGGGCAAGCGGGCCGTGGTCGTCGGGAACGGGAACGTGGCGCTGGACGTGGCGCGCATCCTGGGCATGGATCCGGAGTCGCTGCACACCACCGACATCGCCGATCGCGCGCTGGATTCTTTGGACCACAATGCGATCCGTGAGGTTGTGATCATCGGTCGACGTGGACCGCTGCAGGCCACCTTCACCCCGCTGGAGCTGCGCGAGATGGGTGAGCTGCCGGGCGTCGACGTCGTGGTGGATCCCGAAGATCTGGCCGGCATCACCGATGAACAATTGGCCGCCGCACCCAAGCCCACCCGCACCAACATCGACACCCTGCGCAAGTTCTCGGAGCGATCGCAAACCGAGGGCCATCGCCGGGTGGTGTTCCGGTTCCGCACCTCCCCCATCGAGCTGCACGGCGACAGCGAAGTGGAATCAATCACGTTGGGCCGCAACGAACTAGTCGAAGAAGACGGATATATCGTCGCCCGTGACACGGGTGAACGCGAGACGCTGCCCACTCATCTGGTGGTACGTGCCATTGGTTATCGCGGAGTTCAGCTACCCGGGCTGCCCTTCGATTCCCGGCGCGGTGTCATCTTCAACAACGCGGGACGTATTGAGGGCCGCGAGAACGAGTATGTGGTCGGCTGGATCAAACGCGGTCCGGTCGGCGTCATCGGAACCAACAAGAGCGACTCGCAAGAGACGGTAGACACCTTGCTCGCCGACCTGGCGACCGCCGACTTGGGCGCCGCGCCCGATACCGCCGCCCTGCAAGAATGGCTGTTGGGCCACGAACCCCACATCGTGTCTCAATCCGATTGGCTGACCATCGATTCGCATGAGCGCGCGACCGGTGAACCGCAGGGCCGCCCCCGCGTGAAACTTGAGACGGTGCCCGAGCTGCTGGCCGCAACCGGACGACACGGCGAACCGTGACCGTCCACATCGTGGTGTCGCAGGTGATGCCCGCCAGCTGCGAGCGCACATTCGACCTGATCCACGATTACAGCCGACGGCTGGAATGGGACACCCTGCTACGCCGCGCGTCCGTGGAGGGCGGCAAGGCTGATGTCGGCAAGGTCGCCGTCTGCACCGCGCGCTGGATCCTGGGCGGATACTCGTTTCGTACCCGATACGTCACGTTCAAACCTCCGCATCTGGCCGCGATCAAGCTCGAATCCAGGCCGCCCTTCTTCACCAAGTGGGCCGCGTCGCTGCGCCATGAATCCATCGACAGCGACGACACCGACCTCGCGGCCGATCACCGCGAGGAGATGTCGCTGGCGACCTACACCATGACCTTCGCCTGCCGGCCGGCGTTCATCGAGCCCATCGCGGAGCGAATGTTCAAGCGCGAGACCGAGAATCGCCTCGTCGCATTGGCGAACTTTCTGCAACCCTGACCCCTCGCCGACCGCGAGGATAGATACGCACCAGTCGCAACATATGTCCGCGGCCTCCAAGCTCCATGCCACCAAACTTCCTTATAGTTTCCTTAGATATCTCTTATTTTTCTTATTTATCGAGTAGTCTCGCCCCTAACCAAGGGAGCGATGGATGACAGACCATGCGGTAGTGGTTGTCGGCGGCGGGCCGACCGGACTCATGTTGGCCGGCGAGCTGGCGTTGGCGGGTGCAGATGTGGCCATAGTCGAGCGGCGCACCACACACGACCTCGATGGCTCACGTGCCGGTGGCATGACGTCACGCACCCTCGAAGTGCTTGATCAACGCGGGATCGTTGACCGGTTTCTACCCCAGGGGTTTACCGCACCCATCGCACATTTCTCCGCGCTCCTTCTGGATATGACCGACCTGCCGACAAGGCACACATACGGATTGGCGTTGCTCCAGTACCGCATTGAACGCACCTTGTCCGAATGGGTCGGCGAGCATGGAGTGCCGATCTATCGAGGGCGTTCGGTTGCCGGGTTCACCGATTCCGGCGATGCCGTCGATATCGACCTCTCCGACGGCTCGACGCTGCGGGCGCAATATCTGGTTGGCTGCGATGGCGGACGCAGCCTGGTCCGCAAAGTCGCCGGAATCGGGTTCCCGGGTTGGGATCCATCGACTAGCTGCCTGGTCGCAGATGTTCAGGTGGTCGAGGAACCAGACTGGGGTATCCATCGCGAGGGCGCCCTGCATTCATTCTTCAGATTCGAAGAAGGCGGGCCCGTCCGGGTCTTGGTCACCGAACCACAACTCGGCCGAACGGATGAACCAACCCTAGGAGATCTCAGTGAGGCGTTAGTGGCTGTCCGCGGCACTGACTACGGAATGCATAGTCCCACATGGATTTCCCGATTCTCCGATGTGACCCGACAAGCCGCCGCCTACCGCGAGGGGCGGGTGCTGCTTGCCGGTGACGCAGCCCATGTGCACTTCCCCATCGGCGGGCAGGGCCTCAACACCGGAGTCCAGGACGCGGTCAACCTAGGTTGGAAGCTGGCCCAAGTCGTCAATGGGACATCGCACGCGAGCTTGCTGGACACGTACCACGCAGAACGGCACCCCGTAGCGGCCCGAGTGCTCCACAACACCATGGCACAAACCGCACTCAGCCGCTCCGGCGAGCGGGTTGACGCCCTGCGCGACATCATCTCGAAGCTACTGACCTTCGACACGCCCCGACACCACGTCGCGGCAATGATGAGCGGCCTGGACATCCACTACGACCTGGGTCCAGGGCACCCCCTCCTCGGACGGCGCGTGCCGGATCTCGACGTGCTCACCAGCGATGGCATTGTGCGCGTGTTTACGCTGCTGCACGATGCGCGCGGCGTCCTTCTAAATTTCGGCGCACCCATCACCGGCACCTCAGGATGGTCACATCGGGTCGATGCCATCGATGCCGAATATGTTGGGGTATGGGATCTTCCGGCCATAGGTGTCGTCAATGCCCCCCAGGCGATACTGATCAGACCGGATGGCTACGTCGCCTGGGTCGGCGACGGCACCGCGGCCGGGCTCAACGACGCGCTGCACGAGTGGTTCGGGCCACCGCGTTACAGCGGCGGGGGCTCGTAATACCGCGGCGGCGGTTCGTGCTTTTTGGCCGGATCCTCTGTTGATGACGGCGCCTCGATCGGTCCCGGAGGTGGCGGCGGCGTTGACGGCGGGGGCGGTGGCGGCACCGGATCGATGTTTTCGATCGAGGGCGGCCCACTCGGATACTGCTGCGGCGTTGGCCCAGCCGACGGAGCCAGCAGCACATCCCAACGCTCGGGATTCTTCGGCGAATACAACACCGGAATCAGATCGCCGATGCGCGGCCAGTTGTTGACGTCACGCACGATCTGCCGGTAGGTGATGTATTCGGCGACCGTTGGGCCATTAATGGCACCGGTGATGGTAACCAGCTGTCCGCCCGTCACCCCCTCGGGACGAGGGCTTACCCCGGTCACCAACAGGGTCCCTTCCGCCGCGTTCATACCGGGTTGAGCCTGCCGACCGCGTCGCATCTGCATGATGACGAGAGCGAGCGATCCGCCGATCAGCAGTAGCACCAAGAATTCCCACACACCCCCATGGTAGGACTGCAGGCATGACGCCCACCGTCTCCTTGCGCGAAGATCGTCGGCTGGCACTCGAATTAGCCGATGCCGCCGATGAAATCACCACGTCGCGGTTCGGCGCGCTCGATCTTCGGGTAGACACGAAACCCGACCTGACGCCGGTGACCGACGCAGATACCTCGGTGGAATCCGTCCTGCGCTCACTCTTGCATCGATCGCGCCCGGCGGATTCAGTGTTCGGCGAGGAGTACGGCGGGGAGGCCGCATTCACCGGTCGGCAATGGGTAGTCGATCCCATCGACGGCACCAAGAACTTCGCGCGCGGGGTCCCCATCTGGGCCACACTCATCGCGCTGCTTGAGGACGGCGTGCCCGTCGTCGGTGTGATCAGTGCCCCGGCACTGTCCCGCCGGTGGTGGGCGGCCGCCGGGCTCGGCGCGCACACCCGTGTGGGTGCGGGTGAAGATCGGCTGATCCACGTCTCGGGAGTCGACCACCTCGCGTCGGCAAGCCTGTCGTTCTCCAGTCTGTCGGGCTGGGCGGATCGCGGCAAACGCGATCGATTCATCGACCTGACCGACGAGGTGTGGCGGATCCGGGGATACGGCGACTTCTTCTCGTACTGCCTGGTGGCCGAGGGCGCGGTCGATATCGCTGCCGAGCCCGAGGTCTCCTTGTGGGACCTGGCGCCGCTGGACATCCTGGTTCGCGAGGCCGGCGGACAATTCACGAATCTGGCCGGCGAGCCCGGACCACATGGCGGCAGTGCCGTGGCGACCAACGGGTTGTTGCACGACGAGGTGCTGCGCGCCCTGTCCTGAGCCCTGCTCCCTCACGAGCAGATGTTTGTTGCCGATGCGGCCGAGGGTGTCTCCCGCGATACGCGTCCCCGCAAGCGGGAGTTTGTCGCCTGCCCGCGCGAGGAAACATCGTGTGATCTGGGCCTCGTTTTGTGAGGATCTTACCGCTTAGTAAGATACGGTTCTTACTTCGGAGTAAGGTAACGATCAGTTACTCCGGCAGAACCCCACTTTGACCCCAGAAACGGCTGGTGACATGACCAACACGTTGACCCCGCGCGACGAGAAGAAGGCCGCCAAGAGCAAGAGCCTGGCGAAGCACGAGACAGGCGTAGGCCTCCAGAAGCACAAGCGCGGCGCGATCGACATCCTGATCGCGGTGCTGACCCCGATCGCGGGTTCGGAGCTGCTGGACAAGTACAACCTGCGCGGAGCCTTCAACAAGGGCATCTTCGAGACCACGAAGGGCCTGTTCACGACTCTCGGCGTTGCCAACCGCACCTTCAAGAAGGTGACCGGCAGCAAGGGCGCGCCCAAGCGACTCGACAAGGCGAACGCCGACTTCTTCGACCTCAATCCCGAGGACGAGCAGAAGATGATCGCCGACACGGTGAAGGAATTCGCCGTCGAGGTCATCCGTCCTGCCGCCTACGAGTCGGACAAGAACAAGGCGTACCCCGCCGACCTGCTGAGCAAGGTCGCCGAGCTGGGTGTTACCGCCATCAACATCCCCGAGGACTTCGACGGCATCGCCTCGCAGCGCTCGACAGTTACCAACTCCCTTGTCGCCGAGGCCCTTTCGTACGGTGACCTTGGTTTGGCTCTGCCGATTCTGGCACCCTCGGGTGTCGCCTCCGCGCTGACCAACTGGGGCAGCGCCGACCAGCAGGCCACCTACCTCAAGGAGTTCGCGGGCGAGAGCGTGCCGCAGGCCTCGGTTGTCATCGCCGAGCCGCAGGCGCTGTTCGATCCCTTCAGCCTCAAGACCACGGCCACCCGCACCCCCAGCGGCTTCCGGCTCAACGGCGTCAAGTCGCTGGTGCCCGCCGCTGCCCAGGCCGAGCTGTTCATCGTGGCCGCCAACTACAACGGCCGCCCGTCGCTGTTCATCGTCGAGTCCGGCACCGAGGGCATCACCGTCGAGGAAGACCCGAGCATGGGTATCCGCGGCGCGGCACTGGGCCGGCTGAACCTGAACAACGTCGCGGTTCCCGCCTCCGGGTTGCTCGGTGAGGACGGAGCCGGCGAGTCCGATTACTCCGAGGCCGTCGCACTGGCTCGCCTTGGTTGGGCATCGCTCGCGGTCGGCACCGGCCAGGCCGTGCTCGACTACGTGATTCCCTACGTCAAGCAGCGCGAGGCATTCGGCGAGCCCATCGCCCGCCGCCAGGCCGTTGCCTTCATGTGCGCCAATATCGCCATCGAGCTCGACGGCCTGCGGCTGGTCACGCTGCGTGGCGCCTCCCGCGCCGAGCAGGGCCTGCCGTTCATCCGCGAGGCCGCGCTGGCCCGCAAGCTGGCCACCGACAAGGGCATGCAAATCGGCCTCGACGGCGTGCAGCTACTCGGCGGCCACGGCTTCACCAAGGAGCACCCGGTGGAGCGCTGGTACCGCAACCTGCGTGCCATCGGTGTCGCCGAAGGCGTCGTAGTCCTCTAAGCCCAGAACCTCTACTAAACGAAAGTCTTTCCATGGCAATCAATTTGGAACTCCCCAAGAAGTTGCAGGCGGTTCAGGAGAAGGGGCACCAGGGCGCTGCCGAGCTGGTACGGCCGATCTCCCGCAAGTACGACCTGGCCGAGCACACCTACCCCGTCGAGCTGGACACCCTGGAGACACTGTTCGCCGGCGTCACCGCTGCGGGCACGTTCGCCTTCGCCGGTGCCGAGGCCTTCCGCGCCGAGGAGAACACCGAGAAGCAGAACGTCAACGGCGCCAACATGTCCGCGCTGCTGAACGCCCTCGAGATGAGCTGGGGCGACTGTGGTCTGCTGCTGACCATCCCCTTCCAGGGCCTGGGCAACGCCGCGGTGTCGAGCGTGACGACCAAGGAAGACGCCGACAAGTTCGGCAAGGTGTGGGCCGCCATGGCCATCACCGAACCGGGCTTCGGGTCGGACTCGGCGGCGGTCACCACCACCGCCAAGCTCGACGGTGACGAGTACGTCATCAACGGCGAGAAGATCTTCGTCACCGCCGGTTCACGCGCCACCCACATCGTGGTGTGGGCGACCCTGGACAAGACCAAGGGCCGCCCCGCCATCAAGTCCTTCCTGGTGCCGCGTGAGCACCCCGGTGTGACCATCGAGCGTCTCGAAGAGAAGCTCGGCATCAAGGCCTCCGACACCGCGGTCATCCGCTTCGACAACGCGCGGATCCCCAAGGACTACATCCTGTCCGATCCGGAGATCAACACCGAAAAGGGCTTCGGCGGTGTGATGAGCACCTTCGACAACACCCGCCCGATCGTGGCGGCGATGGCCGTGGGTGTCTCGCGGGCCTCGCTCGAGGAACTGCGCAAGATCCTCGAGGACGCTGGCATCGACATCTCCTACGACAAGCCCGCGCACGCTCAGCACGCGGCCGCCGCCGAGTTCATCCGGATGGAGGCCGACTGGGAGGCGTCGTACCTGCTGACGCTGCGCAGCGCGTGGCAGGCTGACAACAACATCCCCAACTCGATGGAAGCCTCGATGGCCAAGGCCAAGGCCGGCCGCGTCGGCAGCGACATCACCCTCAAGGCCGTCGAAATGGCCGGCACCACCGGCTATTCCGAGCGCACCCTGTTGGAGAAGTGGGGCCGCGACTCGAAGATCCTGGACATCTTCGAGGGCACTCAGCAGATCCAGCAGCTGGTGGTCGCCCGCCGTCTGCTGGGGCTGAGCTCCGCAGAGCTCAAGTGACGCACTGATCAAGATCCATTGCGGCCCTTCCGGGACTCACCCCGGAGGGGCCGCACCATTTTCGACGAGGCAGCTGAGCGAAGACTGGCAAAGACAGATAAGCTCCCGTTTCTATCGACGCGACACATCATCTTGTGGAGGACATATGTGGGTTCGGTCAGGTCTGCTCGCCGCGGTGAGCTGTGCCCTCATTCCGTTCGGCGCCGGCATACCGGTTGCCAGCGCCGAGGAGTCGACCTGCGCTGCGATCGACCAAATGTCGAAGGCGGTCGATGATCCGGCCAACAACGGTCCGATCGTCACCGAGGCCCTGATGTACATCCGCGGCGACAATCCCGCCTACTCCGGGCTGGACCGTCAGGTCGAAGCCGTCGGACAGGCCCGCGACATGTGGGGGCGAGCCAACGATGGCGTGCGGGCCAATCTGGACGGTGTCACCGAGCCCGGCGCTCGCCAGCAGCTCACGGCATACGCCGACGGCCTGAGCGGTGCCTACGACCTCGCGGGGGCATGGCTGGCCGCCACCCCGGAGGTGCGCTCCTCCCCTGAGATCATCGATCGCGGTGCCGCGGTCGGCGGCCTATTGTTCGACGGCGTCAACAACTTCCACGTGCTGGCCAACATCTGCAACGGCGGCCGTCACTAGGCGTGCGACTCAATCCAGCCGAGGCACGCCACCGCTTCCAGACGGCGGCGGTGGCGCGGCTGGCGACGGTCAACGAGTCCGGTGCGCCGCACGTAGTTCCGGTGACCTTCGCCATCGCTGACGACACCATCTGCTGGGCCGTTGATCACAAGCCGAAGTCACGCAACGATTTACAGCGACTGCGCAACATCGCCGCGAACCCTGCGGTCAGCTTCCTGGCAGATCACTATGACGAGGATTGGTCGGCGCTGTGGTGGGTGCGTGCCGATGGCATCGCACGGGCCCTCGATACGCCGGACTCCACCTGGATTAACGCGCTGGCCAACAAGTATCGGCAGTACCGCGAGACGCCACCAACGGGCCCTATGGTGCTGACCGATGTCTCCCGGTGGAGCGGATGGGCCGCTTCCCCCGTGTCGGCCTGATTACTCCGGCCTGATCCCGTCGCGCTCGCAGTCAGCCAGCAGTAGCCGCTTGATGACCTTGCCGGTCGACGTACGCGGCAGAGCCTTGACGAAGTACACGTCACGCGGCACATGGAACTTGCTGAGCCGGTTCTTGATGAAGGCGCGCACCATGTCTCCGTCCAGACCGGCATCCTTGTGCAGCACGACGAATGCCGACAGCCGCTGGCCGAAGCTGTCATCGGACGTCCCGACGACGGCCACATCGGCAACCTGTGGCAGGAAAGCCAACGCGTCCTCCACCGGCCGGGGGAAAACGTTTTCACCGCCGGAGATGATCATCTCGTCATCGCGACCGTCGATGTACAGACGCCCGTCGGCGTCCAGGTGGCCCAGATCACCGGTATCCAGCAGACCGTTGACCGACGCCGGTGACGGGTCGGCCACATACCCGTCGAACAACATCTCATTGCCGACGAAGATCCTTCCCGTCACACCGCGCGGCACCGGACGCCGGTCGGCGTCGAGAATCGCGATGGTGGTGCCCAGCGGCGGCCGACCCACGGTGGTGGGAGCGATCGCGAGATCTTCGGGATCGGCGATGGTGGCCCAGGACACCTCTGTGGATCCGTAGAAGTTGTAGAGCACGTCACCGAATGCCTCGGTAAACCGTTGTACCAGTGAGGCATTCAGCGGCGATCCACTGCAGGCGACGAGCCGCAGGCTCGATGTGTCGTACCTCTGGCGCACCTTGGCGGGCAGATCGACTATGCGCTGCAGCATGATCGGGACGGCGATCAGCGTGGTCACCTTGCGCGTCGCGATGGCGCGCAGGCACTCCTCCGGATCAAACTTCTCCTGCAGGATCACCGTCGCCCTCAGTGGTGTGCTGATCTGCAGGCAGCCCAGTCCCCAGGCATGGAAGACGGGGGCCGAGATGAGCATGGTCTCGTTCATCTTCATCGGCATCCGCGACAGCATCGCGGCGATGACGGCGAACCCACGCGGGGTCGGCCGCAACGCTCCCTTGGGTGTTCCCGAGGTTCCGGAGGTTTGCACCACCTGGTGGCCGGGCCGGGTGGGTGGCAACACTCCCGGCCTGTCGGCTACCACGAAATCATCCAGCCCGCGGCGCCCGTTGATGGCACTGCGGCGGCCCGTGCTGACGAGCTCGACCTCCCAGGGCACGTACCTGACGAGTTCGTCCAGATCGTCGTCGACGAACACCTTGGTCAGATTGTTGCGTGCCACAGCAATCTGGATCTGAGTTGCTGCCAACGCGTTGTTGAGCAGCATCACATCCACCCCGAGCATGCCGAAGGCAATCAGACACTCGACCATGGCAATGTTGTTGCGAGCCAGCAGGCCAATCTTGGAGGTTTCGTTGATGCCGTCGCGCATCAGACCGGTGGCCATGCCTTCGGCGCGCCGGTCAAGTTGCTCAAAGGTCAGCTGTCCGGCGTCATCGGCAATCGCGAGCTGCTTGGGCGCGCGTGCCGCAGCCGCCGCGTATCCGCCCTGGAGGGTGAATCCCCACCGCGCCAGTGAACCCAATTGACGAAGCCCGCGATCGGGGCGCGGGATACGCACCACACCCACCCCGATCATCAGCCGGGCGATGCTGACTTGAATATTTCCGTTATCGCCCATGTTCGACACGTTGGAAGTTGACGCGCCGGACAGGTAGTCATCGATTCTGTCCAGCCCGTCCATCAACCATTGGTTGACGGCCACGCTCGGCTTCTTGATGCCAGCGGGTAGGACGGAAGCCGCCCGCAACACCGTGATGCGAACCCGGGTCTGTGCGGAGCGTTCCTCGAACAACCGCACGGAGATCAGCCCGTCGTTGTCGACCCCCTCGATCGCGAAGCTCTCCTTGGTGTTGCTGAGAATCAGGCGCACACGGGCCTTGGTCTTGGTGGACAGCACCAGGTACTCAGGGTCAGGTCCCGTCTCGGTGCTCTCGATCAAGGTCTCGCAGGAACCGACCCCGGTAAAGAACATGGGGTACATGTCGGGTGAGCTGATCAGCTCCCACACAAGCCCGCGCGGGTGCTTGAGCAACTTGTCGCAACTAATTACATCAGCGACCATAATGGTAGTCCTACCTGGGGTTTTCGGTCATGCACCGCGCGAGCGTACCCGATGGCGCGCATCACTGCCCAGGAACTGTTGTGGTTCATGTCACTGACGTGACCAGATTGCCGAGCAGCGGGCCGGGCGAACCGCCGGCAACCTCGACAGGACATGTCTGATCGGCAAATCGGCCGCCGCCCGGCGAACGGTCCCGCCCCGGGGTTCACTCACCCAATCCGCCGCCGAGCCACTGGCAACTACATGAAGGAGCCGCGCCTAGATGTGCGGGGCCTCGCGGATCTTGCTGCCATCGTTCCCGAGCGTCTTGCAGTACATCGTGACCGAGGTGCGGGTCGCGGAGATTTCCAGGTTCGACGCGTCACGCCCGCTCTGGTCCTTGAGCATCTTGCTCACCGCATCGTTCTGCTTCTGTTCCTCGGCGGCGATGAAGTTCTTGCACGTGGTGTCGCCACCCTGATTGATGACACCCGAGCACCCCGTCACGAGGGCGACTGCCACGAAACCGGTTACAGCCAAAACCTTCACAGCGCTCATGCGGTGACAGTAACTCATCGCCGAACCCAACTCCGGCAAGATGTACGTTGAGCCGGAGATAGGGAGGGTCATGTTCCATCTGTTCAACGAGCGCTCACGCCAGGTCATCGTGATCGCACAAGAGGAAGCACGCGAACGGCAGCACAACTACCTCGGAGCAGAGCACCTCCTGCTGGGTCTAGTCGGAGAAGGAACCGGGCTGGGGGCTCGGCTGCTCGCGACGGCCGGAGTTCGTTTTGAGAACGCGACCCGGGTGATTCAGCTGATCGTCCCGTTAGGGCAGGAGCCACCGACGGAGAAAATGCCGTTCACGCCGGGAGCCCAGCGGACCCTCGAGCTGGCGATGACCGCGTCGACAAGCAGGCGGCAGACAGAGATCTGCACGGGACACCTGCTGCTGGGCCTCGTCGACGCCGCCGATCCCACCATCATCCAGATATGGGAGAAACTCAGCGTGGATGTTCTCGACCTCTGGGACAACGTCCGGGCGCACCTGGACGAGAACCTCGGCGACTAAGCGCGCACGGGCCGTGACTGCGCGACGATGCTCTTCTCACCCGCGCTCGCGGCCCGCCGCAGGGCCCCGTACTCGCCGATGTATCCGGCCACGCTGCCTATCGCGGGCAGCATTCCGAGATAACGGAAGATCGGCTTGGGTTGCGGCCGCTTCTCCAGCTCGCCGGCGATGGCCCGCAGAATGCCCGCGAGGTGCCAGAGGGTGCGGGCGAGTGCGAACGGCGACCAGCTTCGCGGCGTCTCCGGTTCCTGATCATCGGCACCAACCAGCGCCTCGGCACCGAGGGCGCGACCGCACAGCACCTTCGCAAGCAGCCGGACCTGCTCCTGGTGGTCGTCGATCCCGAGTTCACGGGCGATGGCGACCAGCACGATGGCCTGGTTGGAGAACCCCAGGAGGTCCTGCACAGGCAGCCGGGCCGCGAGCGCGCCGAAAATCCCTGGGAAGGCGACGAATACGGTGTTCACGGCACCGACGCGCTGAACCCACCAGTGCGCCTTCCCGCGGGTGTCCAGCTGCTCCCATGCCTTCGTGCCGGGGGTAGTCGCCGTGTTCAGAGCACAGGCCAGCGCGTCCAGGGCCTTGTCGACGAGTCCGTCGCCGGCGCCCAATTCGTAGGTGCGTTCCTTGAGGCCGAACGGATCGGACTGCGCCAAGACGGTAAGCACCGGGTTGATCACCCGGACCGCGCGGCTCAAAGCGTCGGCGATATCGGCATCGGTGAGCACAGCATTAGGTAGCGCGATGAGACCCATGCGCCCATCATCTCGCGCCAGACATCGACGCGCGCGGCGGGGACCAACTCCCCCGAATTCAGATCGTCAAATCGCCACGGCGTGAACGTGTTCGGGCGTACTGTGCCCTCAGCACAACCAGATAAGGACGGGCAAGGCTGACCCATGGCACTCGCAGCAACTCTCATCACCGCCTGCACCACCGCAGTCGGCGCGACGGCATTCGGCGCTTCACTCGCCATCACCCCGCAGCCGCCGGACACTGTCCTCTACGTCATCAGCTCCGATCGCCCGATATCGGCGATCACGTGGAGAGACAGCCTTGGGCACATACGTGAACAGCCCGTCGATGGCACACAGCACACCTGGGCCTGGACCTTCACCAGCGATATCACCGATCCGCCGTATTTCGTCAGCGCCCAGTCCGCCGGAGCGCCCGTGACGTGCCGCCTGGTCATCAACGGCAAGGTCAAGGTCGAGAACACCACCGCGGGCCAGGACTCGGCCGCTACCTGCCGCGGATAGCCCAGGCGCGGTCGGCCGGTGCCAGTCCCGTTGTGTACCCAAGCGCCGACAACTTCCGAGAACTAACCCCTGATCAACCTCTCAACCCTGACACCGACCCGCGAACTATCTTGTCAAGCAATGATTGACGTCAGATGTTTTGTCAAGTATTCATTGACGCATGTCTAGGTCAACATTCACAAAGACGGGTCAGCAGTTGCACCGCCAGCTCGGCCAGATCTTGGCTGCCCCAGTTCTGCGTGGCGAGAACGATCCACTGCAGTTGGTGCGTGAAGCACACAAGGTTCAGGAGCTCGCTGAGGTGTTGATCGGCGCGGCGGTTCAGCAAGCGCGCGAGGCGGGCCGAACATGGCAAGAGATCGGCGAGGTGCTCCGCGTATCGCGTCAGGCCGCGTTTCAGCGTTATGGAAAGCCGATTGATCCGCGAACCGGTCAGGTCATGACTGTCAGTCCACTTCCAGAGGCCGGCGAGCTGGCCAAGATGGTTATTGACGATCTTGCCCATAGCCGATGGGCTGATGTCAGCGCCCGCTTTGACGCCATAATGAGCGAGCGGCTCACCGATGAAGGGCTTGCCGAGGCGTGGGCTCACATTGTGGGGTTGGCCGGGACCTACGAGAGCCACGGGGACACTGACGCTGTGCGCATCGGCGACGTCACTACCACCAACACGCCCTTGAGCTTTGAGGCCGGCGAGTTCGTCGCTCGCATTACCTTCCGTGACGATCGAACTCTTGCCGGGCTGTATATCCTCGACCCCCAGGCAGCTGGTGGAGTCGCTCGCGATGTGAGTCCGTAAGGCTCGCAGGCGATGTGAGGCATCCGCGCGTGACTAGTCGCCGGGCGGCGCGGTCTTCCCAATTCAGGGCAAAAAATACCCCAGGCCAGAGGATGTAAATCCTCTGGCCTGGGGACCTAGTAGCGGGGACAGGATTTGAACCTGCGACCTCTGGGTTATGCAACGGACTCTCGCGCCAGTTCCCGACACTCCCCCATTTTCTCACGGTTACCTGCCCTGATGTGTCTGGCAGAGCGTAAATCGCAGGTCCGGAAATCGGAGTTGCTCGGACATAAATACCGAGTAAATACCGACTGTACCGCGTTATATCACATCTCTCTGGCGCTATTTAGCGTTGCATTACGTCGTCTTGTCGTCTTACTCGCCATCCCGACCCGCGAGGGGGCTAGGCAGCTCCACGGGGCTTCACCTGAATCTCGCCCGTCTCCCACGCCCTCACGGCTCGCTGCTCGGCGGCTTCGTGCTGCGCGACGAACTCCCGCAACATCATCGCGTCGTGCCGCAAGGTCGCCGTGACCGCCTGAACGTTCGATTCCGCGCGATCAAGCACACCCGACAGCGCGCTCCCCAGCGGCTTGAACACGGGGGCTGTTCGACCATCCTTGGTGTACATCGAGCCCGACCGCGCGACCGCCGATTCCACCTTGTTCCGATGAGCTGCCAAGCCCGCCTCCAAGTCGTCGGCACGCCCCTCTAGCTGTTGCGCGAAACTCAACAACGCCTCGGGGTCAACCTGTAGCAAGTCATCCACGTCGGACCTCCCTCACACTCCCGAACTTCCCCGCGTTCTCGCGATCCTGATCTGCCAGCCCCTCGGCTCCACCCGCACCAACCTCGGCCACCCGAGCCAGCTCCTCCAGACTCTTCCGAGTCTCCGCAATCGCGTTCTCCAAGATGGCCGCGTGACCCGCTCTCATCCCCACCGGGTTCACCGTGGGCAGCCCTGCCGCCGCCGACCGCGCGGAAGTCGCAGTGGTGCGGTGCATCTGGACTACGGGGTCTCCAGTAGTCGCAATCATCACTTCTTTCCTTTCTTCTGGTGGTGCGGACTCACCCAGCTCGTCACCGTGTCGGTGTCCCACGGGGATCCCGCCTCCTGGCCTTCGGGAGTCACTGTGCCCGCCGCCTCCTTCGTCGGACGGCGCTCCCCGCCCTCCAACTGGTCGGGGGTCATTGAACATTTCCCAGCGCCGCCAGGGCTTCCCGCTGGCACAGCGCCATGCTCGACTCTCGGGCCTCCCCGAGCACGTTCAACACGTGCAGAAAAGCGAGGCTGTGGCCCAGCTCCGACGCCCATACTTCAATTTGCGCTTCGATGTGAGCCGCCCGCTCGGCATGCCGCGCATGCGCTGCGAAGTATTCGAGTTCCTGCTCTTCGTTCACTATTTCTCCTTACGCTGCTTGACTTCTCGACTGCTGGATGGACACGTACACGGCATCGGCCCAATGCCCCCGTGACATCGACTCCGCTGCATCGGCCAGGTGCCACCTGGCCAGAACATCGCGGTATCCCACTGGCTGGGTGCCGACCCACCGCGCGGCCCGAAGCCGAGCCGACTCGACATCAAGTTCTCCGCACCCCGCACTCCCCAGTGCCGCACGAGCGAACAAGCTCATAGCCTCATCCGCGCCCACCGAGTCGTCCCCACGAGAACGCCCACACACCAACAGTTCCCCCGCTTCCACGAGCGACTGGAACTCCTCGGCGGTCTGGCTGTTCCCCTCGCCGGGAACGGTGCTCAGAAGACCCTCGATTTCCCAGTTGAGGGGAATGAGGCTGGTGAGCTTGTCCGAGACCATGAGGGAGCCATCGAGGTCGTGAGAGCTTGGACTGCTGGGCATCTCGTCCATCGGGAGGACTTCGTCGGGCAGGAGGACTCCCTGCGGGTGGATGGAGATGGCGTCCGACGTGGCATAGACGGTGCGGTGTTCGAATCCCCGCCTGATGCTGGCTACCGCCATGGGTTGAGCCCATCCCGACTCCTCGAACTGCTGTCGGATGGTGGCCAGCACGCGGTGCAGGCGGGCCTTGTCATCGGACAGCTCGGAGATGAATAGTACTGGCGTTGGGGTGATCTCGGGCTTCGGGAGGTCGAGGGACGGAGAGAGACCGTACGTCCTTTGGAGCCAGGCTGCGTCCACCACGGGACCGCGTGGAGCTGCGGGTACTGGGCTCGGTGGAGCAGGGGTCTGGACTCCTGGTGCGGGTACTGCTGGTGTCCCCTGTGACACGGAAGGAGTCTGGACGACGGGTGGAGTTGGGAGACTGCCGATTGGGCTGAGTCCCGAGGGAATTGGAGTTGGACCCGAGATACCAGGAGTGAAGCCTGTCCTTGCGGGAACCTGCGGTGCTGGTGCGGTCGGGTCCGTGGGTGTCGTTGTAGGGAGCTGGGTGCCGCTGGCCGCGCTGGACACGGCGGTGGCGATGGCCTGTGCCGCCGTGGGCAGATCAGGGAGCGGAATGGACGGGACTCTCGGCAGGACTGTGCTTTTAGGAGCCTGGTGCTGCTCGGGGGCCTGATGGGCTTGCTGCTGGCCTGCGGAGGTGGTGCCGTGCGAGGAGGCGGAACTGGTGCTCGGTGAAGACGGGGTGCCCGATGGGCTGGCTCCCGAGATGAGATTGGAGAGAGTCGGGTTCACCGTGGGAGCGGGAGACCCTTGCGTGCTTGGCGATTCGGCACTCGGTGAGTTCACGGCACGGGGCATCTCGGGGAGCTGGTGTGGCGCGGGCGCGGGCGCGTGATGGTCTCCCGTATAGGAAGCTGCGGACACGTGAGGATCAGGGCGCTCGGGAGTTGGCTTTGTGGAGACACTGGTGTAGCTGGGCGTGCGAGATGCGCCACGATCACCGATCAGGGAGTGCCCAATGCTGTCAAGTTCGGTTGTCAACTTGCTTGCGACAGAGGCGATGTCCGCCCGATACTTGTCGGTGAGTTCAGTTGACGATGGGGATGTGGGTGTGCCCGACAGCTCGGAGTTCATTGCGTCTCGGATTTCACTTGTTCCCGCGCGGACGAGATTCGCGATGTGCTTCTTCGCCCCTCTAATCTTGCCCGCCGCATCCAACATCCACCCTGAGACTGTCTTATAAGTCACGCTCTGTTCGTTCAGATACGTTGCCGCACTGGCGTATCCACTAGAAACACTGTCGGCGGTCTTTCCCTTCATCCCATCTACAGTTTGTTTCTCAGCGTCACTTGCGCTTTGAGCCTGCGTCTCTGCTGTTGTTCCAGCGTTATCCGCCACCGTCTCGGCCACGTGGTAAGCACTTTCACTTTCCACAGGCCAGGAAACACCCACGAGAGAAAACGGGTCGATGGGCTTCTCGACATCAGGTTGTGGAGCCACGGTCAGGAACATCCTTCGGGATAGGTCTTGTCAACAGGGTCTGAAATGTCATGGCCTAACTGAAGTTCATCACGCAGGTGACGCACGTACTGGTCGAATCCGTCGAGCATGGAACGGTCACCGGGGAGGTTGGCATCAATAATGTCTGCCCGTGTCGCAGCCAATTCCTGTGTCAACCAGCCCAGCTTGATACGAACCCAGCTCACACTCGCGGGGCTTTTCACGCCCGCGAGCTGTCTCGCCACGGTCTCATCACTTGGAAGCGCCAGTCCTGCTGGAGCGGTCAGGTTTCCACCAACAAGCCGAGGGCACGGCGGTAGGGGATGAGTCGCCCACACCTGCGACACGTCCACCAGGCTCCGAGCCGCGACTGAGCTGCTCGTCTCTCCCGACGTGCTCGGCCCCGAGGGGGTGGGGTGCGAACACCCCATCACCCCGATACTCACGCTGGCCGCGACGGCCAGGGCGGCGAGTTTTATTGTGCCCGTCCGGGATTGATTGTTCTTCATGTGAACACGCTACTTCCCTGGCGCGAGTCCAGGGCTGGCCGAGGGAGCCCCACCCTTCAGATACTCGATACGGAAGCCCTGCGGAGCCTTGCCCTGCAAGGCCAGGCCAGAGTCGGTCAGCTCGGCCTTCAACGATGCGCGGCGCTCGGAGATGACACCCTTGAAATCGGTGATCACGCCCGCTGGATTGTCCATCTGCGCGTTCCCCTGACGAACCAAAAGGGCGAGGTCGCGCTTCCCTGCGAGAGCCCGCATCCTAGCGTCGTAGACGATTTTCTCGGCCTGCGACGGGTCAACGCCAGCACCAGGGCGGTTCATGTTGAAGATGGCGCAAGCGTTGTCGTTGAGCCAGTTGTTCCCGATGAGACCGTGCGGGTCGGCAGGACGAGAAACGTCCGCGCACTGCTGCTCCCGTGGGAACGGCTGCGCCCCGTGCTGGGTCTCGGGAGCGCTGTCATGCCCGCACGCGGACAGACCGACCATGGCGAGCACTGCCGTGGCCGCGATGATGTTCTTCTTCATGTTTCTTCCCTTTCTTCATGTGGTCGGTCTGGTGAATGTTTTGTCCGGGTAGATGGTCTTAGGTGACCTGCTGGCGGAGCGAGCTGAGCAGGTTCCCCGCCGCTGGTGATGCGGGAGCTGCGGGAGCCTGGACATGCTCGACGGCGCGGGGCTCCTCGTCCAGCTCGTCGTCTTCGTCCTCGAAGTCGTCATCGTCGGCCCAGTCGTCGTAGTCCTGGACATCTCTATCGAAATGGTCCATCACTTTCACGGTGTCTCGTCGGCTCGCACCGATAGCGACGACGAACGAACCGACGCACACCAACCAGCCGACCACGGCGACCACCGCCGCCCAGGCGGGCGCGGGATGGTTCGAGAGCGCCACGCCCGTGCCGATGATGCCCGCCACCAGCCCCACGAAACCCATGGGGCCGTAGCGGTCGGCGTGCTGGTCGTACCTTTCGTCCAGCGCTCGGGCGACCTCGAACGGGACTTCAACTTCTCTTTCCATGGTCTTCTCCTATGCCACTTCAGATTTCATGTACAGCGTGTTCCACTCGGATGCCCGTGCCGTAAGCGTCCACCCATCGGGCAGGCGTACCTCACTCAGCGCCGCGAGAGCCGAGTTTTCAATGCTCTTGCGAGTCGGGATCCCCGCGATGACAGCGGCCACGGCTGCCACTCCGACTGTCGTCAACCGGAAGCCTTTGTCGTCTGGGTCGCCAGGACACCAGGCGTCCTGGATAGCGCGTTCAAGTGGCTCCCAGTCGCGCGGTGGATATTTGCGTCCAGCGCCGAGCAGCCAGTCCACAAGATTCATGGATGCCACTTCGGCTACGGGTATCCGCGCTTCCACGAGCCGTCGCTGGATTTCTCCCGCAAGCATCATTCGCCGAGGACCAGAGTCGTCCTTCTTTTGGCCGCGTGGAGCACCCATCGTCGGCTTCATCATCACAACGAACTCGGGAATCCCCGATTTGAGAACGCTTTCCATCGTTTCGTCAGCAGTCACCAATGTCCGAGCAACCTGGCTCATCACGTCGAAGTTGTCGATTCTCGGAGCGCGCACGAACCGCGTGACGGGGGCGTCCCGCCCTTCGACGAACGCGCACACGGACACGCCAGTGACTACGGCGTCGAGTCCAACAACGAATCTGCTCACAACGAAAAACCTTCCACTTCAGTCTGTTCCGTCTCCTCGTCGGTCTCGTGCGCGGGGGGCGTGACAGTGCTCTCAGTGCTGTCGTCCGTCTCGGGCGCGGTGGGACGTGACACCACTTTTTCGGTCTTGCCGAGAAGTCGTGCAGCCACACGGCTCTGGTCAGGCACAGGCTGGTGCTGGGCCAGCTCGGCGTCCAATTCGGACGGTTCCTTGTATCCAGCTTGGAACAACACGATGCCGTGGCCTTCAGTCTCCATGACGCCGCGCCCCTTCGTGGACATCATGATTTCCGTGGGGTCAGGCGCACCGGGTGCTTGACGGCCAAGCACCGTCACAGCTTGTTCCGGCGTGCTCACACGGAAACAAATCTTGAGCGCGGCGTTGTCCCTGATGACCGTAGGGACCGAGACCGAATCTGGCTTTTGAGTCGTCAAGACGACGACGATTCCAGCGCTCCTGCCTTTCTGCACAAGAGTGCGAATCAGCTTGATGCACTCGGCGGCGATGGCTTTTTCTTCTCTGTCCATACCGCTCGTGTCCGTCCAAGTTTGGACTTCATCGAGGATGCAAAACACAGGCCGAACGCCCAACTGGGACTTCTGCTCGGCGGTCAGATTCCAAAAGTTGTTCGCTCCCAGCACTTCGTACATCGCCTCGGCGCGAGCGGTGCGGAGAGCGTCGAGACGGCGCAGCGTTTCCAATGGAGCCCCGATGTCACCCGTGCGGTCGTACGTGCTCGAAATGTGCCGAAGCGGGTGAAGGTCGAACCCCGACTTCCCATCGAACACATGCAACTCGGCCTGCCCAGACATACCCGCGAACACGGGCAAGAGCGAAGCTGTCTTGCCCGACCCAGGCACGCCGCCGACCACGAGTCCCGACGAGCCGTTCCACGTAATCCATGCTTCGTCACCCGACTCGGTGATGCCGAGCAGGCTCCTGCCCCGCTCCGCGTCGAACGTGCCGCTCTCGGGCACGGTGCCCGAGAAGGGGTCGATGTCGTTCGTGTGCAAGACGACCGAGCCGCCCTCACCGTCCGAAATCCTCATGTTGTCGGCATCCAGCCCACTGGCTTTGAGCCCCGCGCGGAGCGCGTCAATCCGAGAGTTCCAGTCCCTCGCGCTCTTCCCGGGCTGATGCCCGAATGTGAGCCGCAGCCCCGTCCGGGTGACTCGAACGTCCGACAACGAGGGCACAGTCGTCGTCGTGACTTTCCGCTCAACGACCCCGTACACGCCCTGCACCTGCTCCGTGCTGGTGCTCGTACTCGTGATCCCCGCGCTCTCCAACACGTGCGAGAGCCAGTCGTCGTTGCGCAACAGCTCAAGAATCGAGTAGCGTGCGGCGACTTCCGGGAGAAGTGAAATCGTTTGGTCGCTCCATCCCACGAAGCTCGGGTCATGCGCCAATTCGGGCAACTCAGCGGCGAGCACAGCAGGGGCCAAGTCGGACTCAGCAACCCCGCCACCCGCGCGGAGCACCAGGAGTGGGCCACCGTCACGAGCCTCGATTCCGACTCGACGAGCGAGTCCAGATGGCATGGAACTCTTCACGTGCCACACCCACGTGGGCGGGCGTCCATAGCCCGCGCCGCTGTACCGCGTGAGTGGCGTGCTCAACACGCGGCGCTCCTCCGACGCGGCCTGGCGCGTGATTTCCGCGACGGCCTTCTCGCCGTCCTGACGCGCTCGCAGCTCAATCGTGGCGAGCTTCTCGGACAACTTTTCGTACTCTTTTTCCGCTTCACGCTCGTCGCGGTCGAGCGCGTCCAGACGCGCATCCTGGGCCTTGATGTTCCGCTGCCACATAAAGTCTTCGCGCCTTTCAGCACGCCTGGCGGCGAGGGCACGGCGTTGCTGGCGACTCATGCAATCCACCTCGCGGCTTGCTCACGCTCGACGCGCTGAACCGCGTTATCGACGTTCTTCTGCGCCTGACGACGGGCGCGCTCAACGGTGGCGCGCATCTCCCTGTTGGCCTGGCGCTGCGCGGAATTGACCTCCGACTGAACCTCGACGCGGGCACTCCGCGCGGCCACGGGGCGAGCCCGCTCCACTCGGAGGGACTGGCGGGATTGCAGGCTCATCCACACGAGAAGTCCCGCACCGATGAGCATCCCGAAGCCCACGAGCGGGTAGTCACCGAGTAGTCCGAGGCCGAAGAGGGCTAGCAGACCAGCCGCTACGAGCTTGCCCATCTGCCTCACCTCCTTGACCTCCGAGGGGCTTTGCCGAGACCCCACTTCTTAATTCGGCGGACGGGTTACAGGAGTTCCGCCGTTAATAAGTCTAATCAAATACTTTGCCCTGTCAACCCTTGACTTCATCAATTTCGGTGTCTACCAGTGCATCCCGTTATGTTGGCATTAACAGTTACGTTTGCTGGTGGTGCATAAAGTGGCCGCTACCTGGGGAAATGCGGAGGACGAAGAGTTCGAGAGGCATGGCAATTCGGGTGTTTCCGCAGTTCAGAGGACTGATTGAGATTTCAGTGCATCGACTGGAAACCCCAGGTCACAGGGGTTCTCGACCATCCAGGACGTTCGCCGCGAGGTGTGCGCCGTGGCATCGCCACGGTGTGCAGCGAGCATCGAGCGGGTGCTTGGGAGGTGAGTCGGTCTTATGGATTGGGAGAGCTGAGCGCCGAGTCCCGTTATGGCGCTCCAGAATTGGGCGTTCAGGGGGCCTTACGCGGGGCGTTACGAGAGGGCCTGGGAGCGAGGGTTCGAGTGAGGCTCGAATACGTGAGAAAGGGGTTCTCTAGCTGGCTATATAGAGCAGTGCCCGTGCCGAGAATCGAAGGTCGCGGAAATCTTACGGGCGGTCTTACGGGGGTGCTTACGGGTCGTCTTACGGGGCATCTGACGCGCGGCCTTACGAAATGGGGGTTCCGATGGGTTCGAGAGGGCGGGCAAACGGGCTCAGGAGACCGCTTGGAGGCCGTGACGGCGCTGAGCCTCGGCAGCCTCCAAGGTCTTCGTGATGACTGAATGGTGCACCCCGAGCTTGTCCGAGATGACGTTCTTCCGACTCTCCGACTCCGACATCGCGAGGATCCGAGCCACCGTGTCCACGGGTTGTCTCACTGCCTTGCTCCCCACGATTCTCTCGGCCAACGCGACCAGTTCTGGCGCGTCGGAGCCCTTCTGTGCCGCGTTGGGAGACGCGCTGCGCGGGGTGTTGGGCGCGTCCGTGGAGACGGCGCGCGACGCGGGACGCGATGCGTCGGGCGCGCTTGAGGTGATTGGGCGCGGCGCGGCGGGCGTCGCGGGACGGTTGCTGACCTGGGGTTGCGCGGTGCGGGGTGCTGGCGCGCCGACCCTCAAGCGGGCTGCAAGGGGCGCGGTCAACACCAATCCCCGTGTAGCGCCGAACACGCTCAGGTCGATGACAAGCGGCGCGACCCATGCGAGTTCGGCGGGCACTCCGAGGGTCGCGGTGAAGGAGTAGATGCCGAACGCAGACCAGCCGAACGCGCCCATGGTGACGCCCCAGACGACGATGGACAGGAGTCGGTCTGACCGTTCAGAGCCGAGCATGCGGCTCAGCGTCGGGAGCCCGTGGACAGCCAGCATCAGGAGTGTTGGGGGTGCCGCCGCCCAACCGATTGCGAGCAGTTGGGCGGTTCCGGCTGGAACGGTGAGCCAGGCATGTCCGATGTTTCCGCAAACACTGAGCATGGTGGCGATGGTGAGCCAGAGCCAGAGAAATCGGCGGTCGGCCTTGAGCGTGTGAGTGACCGCTTGGTGCTCTGCCTGCTCGGCTTCTCGGCGGGTGAGGATGCTCATGGGGGCAATTGTTGTTGCGCTGGAGCGGGTTTCGCTAGTCATCGTGTGTCACGTCCCCGCTGTTGTTCAGGGCTTCCTCGACGACCCGCTGGACAGCGAGCAGAGCGCGGTAGGTGGTCATCTCCACCGCCTCGCTCCCGAGGTGCGGGGTGCAGTGGGAAACGAAGTTGTGGATGGACTGGCTGACCTCAACTACCACGTGCAGGTCTTCCGGCGGCATAGTCAGGTGCTCGGGCTCGATGGTCTGACAGGCGAGCTGCACGGCGCGCGGGAGCGCGGGGAGATCAGGGTAGGGGTCGTACTGCATGTCAGTTCTCCTGTCCGTACGTGCGCCAAATGTTCGTCCGGGTGATTCGTTTGTCCAGCTCGGCGCGGAGCCGAGCGACCTCAGCACGCAACTCCTCGACGGCGGGATCCCCGCCTTGTGCGCGGGCCTCGTTCTCGGCACGCTCGGTCAGTTGGTCGAGGTTGAACGGGCGGAACCGTGCCGAGGGGCCGACTGCGTGCAGTAGTTCCTCGCGGGCCGACTCGAAGACGGCGGTCGGCGCGGGCTTCGTGCTTCCGCCCGTTCGGATGATCGTGTATCCGTTCTCCCGTGTGACAGTCGGCGTGGCCGAGGGGGTGGGAGCCGTCTTGGAGACGGGAGCCCTCTTGGGAGCAGGAGCCGAAGGAACGGGTGGTGCAGGCTTCGGTGCGGGAGGCGGGGTGGTGCCGCCTCCGCGAGGATCGGTGTTCCCGCCCTCGTCGTCGTCATCGTCATCGAGTGGCGGCGGAGTCTTGGCGACGCTCGCGAATCGAAGCTCAGCAGGCAGCTCGCCCCACTCGGCTTCGAGGTTCGGCGACAAGTTGAACTCAGGCTTCTTGGACACCTGACCTTTGCCGACGACGACCCCGGGAATCTCCAAAATCTGTTTCTTGAAATTCCCTTGTAAGAGCTTCCCCCGATGCCCCGTGGCAGCCGCCCACGCCTCGTAGAGCGTGTACAGGCTCCTCACTTTCAATCCGTAACCCGCCCGAATCGTCTTGTGCTCGTCACCCTCTCGGGGTGCAATCCAGCCCTCGCCGCCGATTTTCCACAGCCAACAAGCGTCGTGCAGGAAGGCGTGCACGGACGACACGCGCTGTTCGAAGTCCGTCAAGACGATGCGCCGGGGCGGCAGGAACTTCCCCCGTGCTTTCCGTGCTCGCCACGCCTCGATGAGGCGGTTCAGGATGCCCGGCAGCTCCGCTTCTAGTCGTCCGGGGAGAGTCTCGTCCTCCGAGCCCTCCTTGCTGTGCGGGAAGCTCACAGGCACTACGCGAGCCATGAAAGCTCTGCTCCGCTCGCCCACTGTAGGCAGCGTGTTGCCCGAGAAGACGGGAAGAGCTTGGTTGATGAACGTGAACCGCTTGCCGTATTTCAGATTTGCCGTGATCGGGTCTCGACCTGTCAACCTCTTCAAATTGGAAACGCTCGGCACGTACTCGTCAGACACGTCCGCATCGATGTTGATGCGCTTCCCATACAAGTCGGCAATCGCGAACTGGTCACTCTCCAGGTCTTGCATCTTCATGCCACTCGTGGCGCCGGGTCCGACGAGCTTCACTAACAACTCCAAAAAGGTGGACTTGCCCGACCGCGTTGGGCCGAACAGGAAGGGGCTCTTCTCCGGAAGCCGTGTGAAGTCGAGGACTTGTGAACACACGTCGAGCAGCACATCAGATTGGTCTCGACCTTTGATTGTCGTGGACTCTGAGAGCCACACATCGAACGTCGGGCAGGTGGCGGACGGGTCATACTTCACAGCGAATCGCGTAGTCATCAGATAGCTCGGAGAGTGCGGAAGCAGCTCCCCGGACTCCAGGTGGACGACTCCGTTTTCGACGCAAAGGAGCGGTTCATCGAACAGCGGTGACTCTCCGAGAAAAGTGCGCGCATCACGCAAAACAAGTCCACGAGAGTGACACAGACCGCGCAGACGACTCGACAGGTTCGACACCTTCCCCGTGTCGTACTGGTCAAGGAGCAAGTCACCAATCATCGACTCGATAGCGGCGTCGGAAACCTCGTACACACCGCCGCTGTAGACCGAGAGGCCGCTTGCGCCAAGAGCTACTGGTGTTTCCGTGGTCAGGAGGTGCTTGGCTACTGTGTCTACGCGCAGTTTTCCGCCGGGGCTGAACATCCACTCCGAGTTGTCACCGTTAGGGTTGCCCTCGCCGTCGATGACCCGCAGAGCGGGCTTCGGGCGCTGCTCAGCGGGCTTGGTCTTCGCGTTCTTGATGAGCGTCTCTAGGGTCAGCTTGCGCTGGCGCTCATCGAGCGTGGACAAGAAGTCATCAATGCCCGACTTACCCTCGCCGGGGCACCGCAGGAACTTCACCGACGCAGCAGTCGGGGACAGTCGGGACGCCAGCTTCTCACCCGCTGTATACACGTTGAAGTTCACCTCGGCGTCCGCGTCCAGCAGGATGTGCACTTGCTTGTTCGAGGTCAACTGCACGAGTTCCATCGGAGCTTGCCACCCGTCACGCGACCAGCCCGTGCACCCCGGAATCTGAATCACGGAGGTGTTCATGTCGATGGCGCTCGCGACACTGTGCCCTTGTTTGGTGCCTTCCACGATCAGCACCTTCGAGCCACTGCGCTTGAGGATGAGCCCATACCTGATGCCCGAGTCCGAGCGCATCAGGTACTTCTTGACCCGCCCCGTGTCGGGGTCGGTCAGCGGCTCGTCGAGGCGCAACTGCCACTCGATACTTCCGTCCTTGGTGCGCCACCCGAACAGGATTCCCCTCGGGCGCACGATGTCCTCGCGCTCACGGAAGTAGTCAGGGAGGTCGGCCTGGGTCTCCACGGAGCGGATCAGCGGAGTGGCCTTCAGGTACGCCTCGGAGATACCACTGGATACAAGGTATTCCAGGTGGTCGGGGAGCAGGGTCTGCCCGACCTGCTCGGTCGGTGCTACGATCATGTCATCGGGCAATGCCATTGGTCTGGTTCCTCTCGATATCGAGCGTCCACCCCGCCAGGTGGGCGCTCATTTTTTGTCTAGGCCGAAACGGGAATGTTCCTGGGCCAGAGCCGCTCTGCGTCCTCGGGGTCAATGAGGTAGACCCGCCGACCGCCGCCGATTTCCAACTCCTCGGCAGGCAGACGGCCTTCGGTGACTGCTAGGAGCACGGTCTGCCGTGCCTTTCGGCAGCGCGCCGCGATGATGCTCACTCCAACTTTTCGTCCCATATCACTACATTAGCTGTCTAATGGTCAGATGACCAGGTAAATCCAGCACTATTACCGTCCTGAAGTGCTCGAACACTCCCCCTGTTCGATAAATAGAAGCACTCATTGAGTTAGCTGGCTGAGGAGCTTGCAGCCCTGCACTCAGAGAGCGCGACCAGACCGACACCCACGCCTACCTGTGGTGATGCGGAAATCCGTTGTCTCGCAGCATGTTTCGCTAAACATAACAGTCACAAGGGATTTCACTTTGCCTAGCCGTAACACCCAGACCGCACATGGAGGCGAGAAGGCGAAGGTCACGATTTGGTAACGGGCACACGGTGCGGATCAGTCCTAGTGCCGAATCCGTGGCGGATTGGGCACTAGATTGGGCACTAGAAAACCCCATCTGACCTGCGGTTTTATTTCTAGTGCCCAATCGGGAAAAAAATGGGCACTAGGAAAAGTGGTCTCTGACCTGGGCTTATATGACCGCTAGTGCCCAATCTGGCAGTTATATAGAGAACAAGGAAATTTTTTCCCAGTGTTCGAGGTGTGAGTGTGTGAGATGCCCCGTGCGATCACTCCCATATAGTCCTCGTGGCCTGAAATCGGGATATTGGACACTGGCGGGCATATAAGCCCAGTTCAGCGGGTGTTTTTCCTAGTAGCCGATTGGAAACGCGAGACCATGGGATTGGGCACTAGCGGCATATAAGCCCAGGTCAGGCGCGGTTTTTCTAGTGCCAAGTTTCACGGGCCTGCGGTTCTGGATTGGGCACTAGCCCGACACAGGCCACCAGACACTCGACACCTCCCCACCCTCCCACCATCCAGCCCCGCCCCGAACCCGCAGGTCACGAGGGGCCAACCTAACGGCCATGTCGGATGCACCGGACTCCCCCACGAGAATCCCTGACCAACCCTTGTCGAGTCCCCAGCACGCCGCAGGGCCTCGTGTCCATCCACCTCGACCTCGCTGCCGCCGAATCCCAGAGAAACGCCGTGAATCTATGTCGCACTGACGTTGATGGTTGCTACTCGCTTGCCCAGCGGCGTTAGGCGAGGACGCTTTCTTACCTGCACGACCAATCCAATGCTGTGCAACTGTGCCAAGAGGGACTCACTATCGGGGAACCGCTCGTCGAGGCGGGCACGTTCGTAGCCGTTGGCGTGTAGCGCCAAGAAGTCGATCAACTCTTGAATATCCGGGCGAAACACCGACAACGCCGCGCTCTGTTGCCTGAGCGCTTCACCCGCCTCCCAGAACTGAAGTGTCATCAGATGCGCGGCAAGGAGAAGCGCGGCTGCGGCCAGCAGCATCGGCACCGTGAAGCCCTGCTGCAGTCTGCCGATGTACTCGATGGAGTCCCAGATAGCTTGTGGCGCTGTCGTGATGAATCGCCTCGACAGCGACGCTGACTGCAGTACCGCGAATATCGCACCAATACCGCAGATGCACAACAACCCTATGCGAGTAGCCTTCGACAGAACCGCGATGACCTTCTTGCCAAACGGAGTCTCGGCCTTCCGGTAGCCCCACGCCACCAGCCCGACCATCACACTGGCCACGGTCATCCAGTCACCCACCGACAGACCCATTGCCGTGATGGTCTCGTTGGCTGCACCCAACTGCGCCATGAAGAGATAGCCACTGACCGCTGTCGCAACACCTGCACCCAACAGCCCGACCCATCCGAAGAGAGGCTCCAGACGGGCGTTGACGAACACCGAGTCCTTCGGCTCCCAGACTGCGGAACCACGAGGGGTGCGAAGAGCCTTCACCAGAGCCCACATGACCACGAGGATGCCCGCAAGCAGCGCCACCGCCGCCACGAGCGAGGAACCAATCGCTGGACGCGGTGGCGCGTGCCCGCCCTCCGCGAAGCCGCCAAAGATCCCGCTGTAGTACGTCCCGCGCACGATGTCGCCATGTTCATGGAAACCGCTCAGAGTGCCTACACCCGCCCGAGGTGGACGCTCCGTGGTCTTTGCAGCACAGACGTACTGACTTCCGCGCGGTTGGCATTGGTCTATCACCAATTCAATCTCGGTGCCGAACGCATCAGCGACACGAGGTTCAAGCACTGCCAGCCCCACAGCGCTAAATGCCAGCATCCCCGCGATGGCATAGAAGAACAGAAGGTAGAAGATAACACCTTTGATAAGCCGCTTGCGGAACGCCCACATCACCCACAGAACAAGCACCGAGTTGTAGACAAAGTTCAGGACAGGCTGCTGCAGCTCACCGTTCCAGCCGAGCAACTTCACAACTGCCATCAACGCCAGGCAGATAACCGCAGCAGCGGCCACCCCGATACAAACCCGAACAGCGGTGCTCGCACGTCCAATGTCCAACATGCACTGACGCTAGCGTCAGCGTCCGACATCGGCTCAAATTGATGTCCCCGCCATAGCGCTGCTAGCCGCTGTTACGCTCGCCGAAACACCAGCACCACAGGGGGCGTCGATGATCAAGCACACGAGAACAGCGGCCATTCTCGCCACGGCTGCCGCGAGCCTCGCCCTGGCACCCGTCGCGGTCGCTGATACGCAGATGTCTGGGCACTACACGGAGACCACGACCAATCGCGAAAGCGTCCAAACCATCACGAATCACTGGTTCTTCACCCCGTGCGGCGACGGCTGCGCCACCGTGCAGCTCTGCGACAACGCCAAACGCGAGAACTGCGAGACCGCCAAAGCGCAGCTATCAGACGGTCGCTGGAAGATGGACGTGTCCGACATCGACGTGGGCTGCCCGGACGGCTCCACCATCCCCAAGGCCGCTCACTTCCACTACGAATGGAACCCCAGCAGTCTGGCCGGAACAGGCGAGGGAACACGCGAAGGCCCGGGATGCCCTGGGCTCGTCACCCCGGCCAGGGCCATCACGGACATCCAGCTCAAGTTGGTCTGACGAGCGACTGCACCGATCCCCGCCCGTCAGCTCGCAGACTGACGAGCATGCTCCGCTAGGAGTGCGAACACGGCGAACTGTTGCAGCAGAATTCCGCACTGGTCACCTGGCGTGAGACTCGATAGGTCAGGAACCGCTTCGTTGCCGCCATAAACATCCCGTGCGATCCCGACCCCCATATCAATCGACCCCAAGGGCGGACTCCCCTCGGCTATCTCGGCGATCCTGCTTTTCGCCGTCTCCCAGAACCCGTCCGGAATCCGCGTGCCGGGGAAATGCTTATCGAAGCTGTCCTTCGCCGTCTTCGACGCGAACACACACAAGTTTCCGAACTGCCCCATGGTGTAGTAGTGCGCCAGTGTCGGCGGGTCGGCAATCCGCGACAGCGACAAGAACTCCATGGCGTCAGGATCCGTAGCGATGCGCTCAATCTCCTGCTCGATGTACCCGTAGACCTTGAACGGCATCAACATGAAAGTCCCATCCTCGAACTGGATGGAAGTGATGTCAGGGTTCTCATCGTTGGCGTCGGCAGTGTCCATGTGTTCCCCTCGAATTAGCGTCCGCGTATCAAGGTCACCGTATCGACGGGAGGGGGCACCACCAAGCACGACACACAACCCCATCCCAACCCACCGGACACTCCCCGTACACCCGCACCGCTAAGCCCCAGGTCAACCCATATCCCCCACCCGTACACGGTTTCCGGTGTCCGGGTGCCGCTCCCGTACACGCACACCCGCTGACCAGGCAATGTCGAGTCCCCACAGGAGCAAAAGGGCTGGTCAGCCAGGTTACAGGGGTCGATAACCTAGAGCACCGTCCGGGCGCCGGCCGAGACCCCGTACGGTAAAAGGGCTGGTCAGCGGGATTTCGACGGGACGGGTGTCCGGGGATGCACTGGACTCTCTACACGGGCGAACCTTGCCCCTATTTCGTCAATCAAACAGTCGTCAATTGACGAAATAGGGCTCCATCATCTGAGGTAGATGTCACACCCGACAATCCTCTTAGTCAGATTGAGAGAATAACGACGCCGCAAACCTGGCGGCTTCCTCGTATGCATGAATCGCCGCCGCACGATTACGCGGCTCTGCAATACCCTCAATTTGAGGATCGTACGCTTGCAATCCCACACACGATGACACTGCTTGAGCGATACCATACATAGCGGTAATGCGAAACTCACCGCCGCCTGTCCTATAAGGGCATGATAACGACACCCCATATGGAGAATAACCGAATGAAATCGCGGTGGCCTCGTCGTCCAAGGCGAAACCACCGCCACACTCTGAGTACGCCGATGCGGGTAGTGCCGTACGCGCCTGCACTAGCACCCCATCAAGCGCAGCCGCTAATAAGTGCTGCTCCTCGACGGGATAGATACCGTCGAACGATTCCACCCAGTCTTCAAATACTGTACCGACTCTGGGAAACCAGAAATTAATATCATATGACACGAATCACCCCGGAAAGTAAGTTACGCCGACGCAACATCATCCAGCAATACGTTAAGAAGTATCCTCCGACTATCCTCACGAAGGTCTCCCTTTACGATTCGCTGACCCAGCATCGCAATAATTCGCCCATAATCAACATTATAGTTCTTGTTCGGTACATTATTGAAACCCGAGATTACCGGCGTTTGGTAAGCGACGTCTTTTTTACTTCTAGTCCACAACACCCAATGAAGGTTGGGCTTGCGTTTCCGAAGAATTTCGCCTAAATAAGCTTTCATATCACCCACCACCGAATACCACTCCGAAGTCAGGCCACCTGGCCAACTCTCTTGGTCTGGGTCAGGCTCTGCTCGATCCACGAACCAATCATTCAACAATGCAACGGATTCATCCGTGAAGTCCAGTTTCGGCCCGTCATTTCGCGTTGTGAGCCGATTTAACATCACAATCCGCTCATCGAGAGTGCTTACAAAATAATCGAAGTCTTTCATCGCGTCAGCACGCGACCACTGGTATGGCGCGCCAGCAACCACCACGCCAGAATCGGGTAATTCGTACCCCGTGAAATCAGTTTCTTTACCACTAATCGACATAGTTCTAAGCAATCCTCCATGGAATACCCGCTTTAGCAAGAGCGTCCACAAGCGGCTTCGTAGGCCCGACAGCTCCAGTAGTTCCGCTCTTAGTAAAGACCCACTCCACAGTATAGCCTTGTTTCATCAATTCGACATCTTTATCGATTTGAAGACGAGTTGGAGCCGAACCTGTTGTGGTAAGGGACGTTCGCCCCAGCTTGACTTCAACTGCATGATTTCCGTCGAGTATATCGATACGGCGATCTCCCAGTTTCGTCTGCTCAGTTACTTCAGTACGGGCATTGGGATGATACCTATTCTTCACCATGTCGCGTGCGGCGTCGCCTGCTGCTTTGTTGGCTGTTATCAGTGGGGGTGGTTTTTTGGGTTCTGCTTTTTTGATTACTTTCAGTTTGGTTAGGAGGTTTTTGATGGCGTCGCCTGCTCGTTTTGCGGTGGCGGCGATTGTTCTTGCGAGTTCGATGAGGCGTTCAATGATTTTGGCGCATCGCCCGGCCATGACGGTGGCGCGCGCTGCCATGGCAGCGTTTCCCCAGATTTCACCGCCCACCTCGAACAGGATCGCAAATACCACTTCCCCTACCGCGAATTCAATAGCGAATTGTTGCAGCTCGTTTTCAAGTTCACGGTGGGCATCTTCGATTGCTTGCGCAAGATCGTTGCATGATTTTCCCAGGTCACTCAGGGAGGTCTGTAGTTCAGAGTATTTTGTCTTGAGGTCGTTGAGATAGGCTATGGCCAGGGGGATTTCGGGAGAATCCTGGGTTTGCAGATGATCGATAGCGGATTGAATAGAACTCTGATGTTGACCGATACTGGTGGCCGCACCATTCCAGGCCGTGCCCGCCTCCCGCAGTTTTCCGGGGCTGCCATTGGGCCAGATGTATCCCACTAGACTCTGGATCGCGTCCCATATTTTCCCCAGGATTCCGCTCGGACCACCAGAATCGGATCCCTTGGCCGAGACATACGGGCACACCATGAGTGCCTTGCTTCTCGGAGGTGGGGCGGGCGCAGGATCAACACCTTCTCCGCTGGATGCCGCATTGGCCGCTGCGTGGTTGGTTCCGCTGACCTTGATCGCATCGGAGCTGTTGCCCAACATGTCCACGAGGTCGCCGATCGCATTCAGCGCGTCATAGGCCGCCGAATCGTAGCCCTCAGCGAACGTCTCAGCAGTCTGATCGGTGCCCGCCATCCCGTTGAGTCCACCGATTTTCCCCAGCAGCGAGGTAAGGGCCTTATTCACGTCCCCCGCTGCCGTATCTACGGTCTTGGCAGCTTGGGCGTACACAGCGGGATCAACCTCGACCACCTGAATATGCCTCCCCGATAGTAGGCTGGACCGCCAGAGAGCAAGCGTAAACGATGGTTACCTGACCAGCCAGGCAACCTGGAACTTCGGAAGGCTTCTTACCATGGTGGTACCTGGTAGCGGGTCCGGCGACGTGCTGTATCTGCAGTATGCGGGCGTGATCGGCTCCGCCAAAGACATCGATGATGCCAACACCGCAATCAAGACACTGTTCGACCGTCTTAAGACCGAGGGCGATGAAGTGGTCGGAGGATCCTGGACCGGCAGTGCCGCCAGCAAGCTCGATGAGGGTTGGCAGCAATGGCAGGAAGGCATTCACAAACTGGTCCTGGCCCTTGATCAAGCCACCTCGTGGGCCGCAGCCGCTGCGACAAGCCTGCACGAAGCTAGCGAAAGGCTCACCTGATGGCCAGCGGCGGAGATGACGCCTACAAGGTGGACCTGGAAGCACTAGACAACTTGATCACTCACATGGATCAGTTCACCAAAGGCACCGATCACAACGTCGAACTCATCGACGGCTACGTGGCCACGATGCCCTGGACCGGGGAAACCGAACGCGCCCACAAAGCCTGGCAAGCCCAATGGCGCTCCGGCGTCGAAGACCTGCAAGAAGGGCTGCGCAAGATCCGTGAGGGAGCCAAAACCGCGCACGGCAACTACACCGGCGCGATCAACGCCAACCTGAAAATGTGGGGCGGCTAAACCAAGAGGCACCGCCGCCTGTCTCATGTGCTCTATCGGCTCCGTGTGCGCCCGAACGGGTCTGCGCCCGGATTCCACTCTTCCTCTTCCCAACCTTCGGGTGGAGTTTGTTCCTCGCGTTCACGGACCGCACGCGGCTTCGGCGCGTGCAGCGCCCCCGACAACCTCCCGAAATCCTCATCGAGCACATCGAACATCCCGGCCAACTCTGGATTAGCGTCGGTGACCTTCGTGATCTGCTCACGCACCTGCGCCACCGCCGACTCACACGCCTGCACATACGCGGCCTCGATCCACGCCGCCAACCGATCCGCACGAGGAGGCGCAGACTGCGGGGTCAACTCCAATTTCAGCAAGCGGCCCTGCGCCGAAACCGTCACCTTGCCCACCCCGCCAGAGACCGCGTGCCCACCCACCCGCGC